>NZ_CP071382.1:1099000-1402250 GCF_017338855.1 Geobacter benzoatilyticus | reverse complement strand
GCCCCGGTCCTGCTCGCTGCGCCGTACCAGTGCCCGCACCCGGGCCAGGAGCTCGGCGAAGGCGAACGGCTTGGTCAGATAATCGTCGGAACCGGAATCAAGCCCCGCAACGATGTCTTCCACGGAATCCTTGGCGGTCAGCATGAGAACAGGCGTCGCGTTTTTCTTCTCGCGCAGTTCCCGCACCACGCTCAGGCCGTCCTTCTTGGGGAGCATCACGTCGAGAACGATCAGGTCGTAGCCCTTGTCAAGGGCCATCTTGAGCCCTTCCTCGCCGTTGAATGCGCTTTCTACCTCATAGCGTTCTTCCTCAAGACCGCGCTTAATGAAGCTCGAAACTTTCTTTTCGTCTTCTACCACAAGAATCTTCATTGAATGCACCTCCTCTTTCTCCGTTGGATGAAGCACCGGGGTCATGGTTGCCTAGCTGACACTGCAGAGTTTCTGTATAATTTCAGCAGCAGATTCTTCCACTGACTTCTTTGTCACGTCAATGACGAGCCACTGGGGATTGCGCCGGTAAAGCCGGCGGCAATAGTTGAGCTCCTCCTCGATCTTCTCGAAGTCGGCATAGGTACCCCGGGGCATCTGCCCCAGGTTTTTGAGCCGCGCCGAGCGGATTTCCAGAAGACGGTGGGCATCGATGAGCAGCCCCACCACCTTGTTCTGATCCACCCTGAAGAGTTCAGCCGGCGGATCTATACCCTTTACGAGAGGAACGTTCGCCACCCGGTACCCCTTATGGGCCAGGTACATGGAGAGCGGTGTTTTTGAAGAACGCGACACCCCGACCAGCACGAAATCCGCCTTGCTCAACCCCCGAGGATCTTGCCCGTCATCATGGTTAACCGTGAAATCAACCGCCTCGACCCTCTTGTGATACTCCGAGTTCAGCTGGTAAAGGAGGCCCGGTTCATTCTGGGGGGCAACGCCAAAGAAGTCGGACAGCTTAAAGAGAAGAGAGCTGATCAGATCCAGGGAGTCGAGGCCGTGGGCTTCCGCTTCATCCCGCAGCAGTTGCGCCAGTTCGGTGTCCACCAGGGTGTAAACCACGATGCCCGGCTCCTTGAGCACCTCTTCCAGAGCGGAAAGGATATCCTCCCTCGTCCGGATTTTGCTCATGCGATGGACACGCGCTTCCACATCGCGGAACTGGGAAAGCGCGGCGCGCAGCACCCGTTCCACGGTTTCACCCGTAGCGTCGGAAAAAAGGTAGATATGCCGCGTCGATGTATTCATGCTCACCCTGCGCCCGGTGTCCATTTTTTCATTAAATAGTATATACCATGGATTTTAATCATGGCAACGAAGGAATCCTCATGAACGAAATTCCTGCCGGATTTCCTCTCGCAACTCCGGCCTGGCGACCAGTTCCGCGGCGGTCAGCGCCAGGGCCGTTGCCCCCTCCGCAACGGCGGCCTTCCCCTTTTCGGATACCGTGGCGCGGGCAAAAGCTTCGCTGTGGATATTGATGCCGTCGCCAATCGGCACATGGGGATGGATCGTAGGTACGACCTGGGAGACGTTGCCGATATCCGAAGAGCCTTTATTCTTATCGGGCTGGTTTTCCGATTCCTGAAGCCCTAAATACGCCAACTGGGCCGAATAGAGCGCTGAAAAGGTCCGGTTTACCTTCAGTGGGGCCATGATCCGGGGATCCTCCTCCACCTCAAGCCGGCATCCGGTGGCCAGGGCAGCCCCTTCGGCACAGGCAACGAGCCGGTTCTTCACCCGCTCCATCTCTGCGAGATCGTCGGCCCGGACATAAAAATAGGCTGCGGCACGCTCCGGAATGATATTGGGAGCTACGCCCCCTTCCGTGATGATCCCGTGGACCCGCACGTCCTGCCGCAGTTGCTGGCGCAATGCGTTGATTCCGTTGAAGGTCTGGATGACGCCATCAAGGGCGTTGATCCCCTCCTCAGGATAGGCGGCGGCATGGGCCGGTTTGCCGGTGAAAATGAAGCGAATGCGGGTAAGCCCCAGAAAATGCTTGATGACATACCGACGGGACGAGGGATGCACCATCAGGGCGAACTCGACCCCATCGAAGGCCCCGTGGGCAATCATATCCACCTTCCCGATTCCCTGCTCCTCGGCGGGGGTGCCGAAAACTACGATCCTGGCCGCCTCCGGCGGGAGCACGCGGCGCAAGGCAGTGGCGGCGCCCACGGCGGCTGCGGCAATTACGTTGTGGCCGCAGGCATGACCCATGACCGGCAGGGCATCCATCTCCGCAATGAGGGCGATTACCGGCCCCCCTGCGCCCGTCTCTGCCCGGAATGCCGTGGGGAGCCCGGCAATGCCCCGCTCCAGCCGGAACCCCTCCTTTTCAAGGAAAGCGGCGAGGAGTGCGGAACTGCGCACCTCGTTCAACCCGGTTTCAGGGTTGTTGTAGAGCTCCTCGGCAATGGCGGCAAAATCATTCTTCCGCCCCGCAACGAAGTCGACAATCTCCTTTTTCAAGCGCATAAGATCCATCACGGCCACCCCAAGGTAATTTTAATGAGATTTGAACTCACTCCGGCATCTTTGTCAAGGTTTTTATTGTCAAAGCCCTTTAGTTTTGCTACGTTGGCCCACCTTGTCTGCACAAATTCAGGACACAGCACCGAGGAGCATCCATGAATAAAACCTGGGCCGAAGTCGCCTGTGAAGTTCCGGCGGCAATGGTTGACCTTCTCGCCGATTTTCTTGTGGAACTTTCCGGCAACGGCGTGAGCATCGACAACCTTGAGCTCGACACCTTCTCCCTCGACGGCATGGACGAGCCGCCGGTAAAGACCGTGCGGGCCTACTTCACCCCCGACGCGGAGCTGGAAACTAAACTGGCCGCAGTGGAGCGGTTCATCCGGGAAAACGCCCCGGATTACGGCGACGCCCCCCCCGCCACCCCAACCGTCACCACTATCCGGGAAGAGGACTGGGCCACGGGGTGGCGCCAGCACTTCTCCCCGACCCGCATCGGCCGGCGGCTCGTCATCAAACCCACATGGGAGCCGTTTGCGCCGGAACCCGAGGATCTCGTTATCGAACTGGACCCGGGGATGGCCTTCGGTACCGGCACCCACCCGACGACGCGCCTCTGCCTTGAGGCCCTGGAAAAACTCGGCCGCCCCGGAGATGTCCTCGATGTGGGAACCGGCTCGGGCATCCTGGCCATGGCCGCTTCCAAGCTGGGGGCCAGCCGCGTGGTGGGAACCGACATCGACCCCGACGCCGTGGAAGTAGCCCGGGAAAACTGCGCCATGAACGGGGTGACCGCCGAGCTGACCATCACCCCCCTTGCCGATATTCCGGGGCAATTCGCCGTGGTCCTCGCCAACATTCTCGCCGAGGATCTGGTCAGGATGGCGGCCGACTTGACCGCGAAGGTGGCCCCCGGCGGCGCCCTCATTCTCTCTGGAATCCTCGTGGAACGGGAACCCTACGTCATCGACGGCTTTGCCGCCACCGGACTCGCCCTTGCCGAAACAACCCGCGAAGGGGAGTGGAGCTGCCTCCTCTACCGGGCCGCAAAATGAGCACGCGCCGCTTCATAGCCGCTGACACGGACTTGACGGCAGCGTTCGTGCGGGTTGAGGGGGACCTTTTCCGTCACATGGTGAAGGTTCTGCGCCTGAAAATTGACACCCGCGTCAACCTGGCGGACGGTCGTGGTACCGAATGCACGGGAATCATTAAAGAGATCGGCAGGGACCACCTTGCCATAGCCGTCGAGGAGCGCCACGCAGCGGCCCCCTCCGGGGGGGGACCACGGATCACTCTCATCCAGGGACTGCCAAAGGGTGAGAAAATGGAACTCATCTTGCAGAAAGGGACTGAACTGGGAGTAAATGAAGTGGTCTCCTTCCAGGCGGAGCGTTCGGTTTCCCGCATTGCGGCAGACCGGCGGGACGACCGGTTGCGACGCTGGCGGCGGATTGCAGAGGAGGCGGCACGCCAGGCCGGACGGCCGGACATTCCGGCGGTGCGGCTGACACGGGGAATTGCCGAGGCCGTCAGGGATTCGGACCACGACCTTAAGCTCCTTTTGTGGGAAGAGGAGCGGGCCACGACTCTTAAGGGTGCCATGGCGGGGAGGCCCGCCCCGGCCAATATCGCCATAATAGTCGGCCCCGAGGGGGGGCTCACGGCGGCAGAGGCGGAAACGGCACGGCAGGCGGGCTTCGCCTCGGTAACCCTGGGCAAGCGCATCCTCCGGACCGAGACGGCAGGCATAGCCCTTCTGGCCATCCTCCAGTACCTTTACGGCGACCTGGGGGAAGGGCTCCCATCCGGAAAAGGCCCCGTATCGCCACTTACACCATAGCGGCACGCACCTGAAGCGTTGTGCCGCACAAGGAGCAGCAACCATGAAGTGTCCAAAATGCGGGTACAACAGTTTCGAATTTCTCGACAACTGCAAGAAATGCAAGCACGACCTGAGCGCCTTCAAACAGTCCCTTGGAATAAACTTCCCCGCAATATCGCCCGTTGCCGAATCGGCAGCCCCCCCTGCTGCTGCAACGGTAGCAGCATCGCTTGCGGCTGCCGCAGCCCCCGCCACGGCAGCCGCCGAAGAGACCTTCACCTGGGATGAGCCTGCCACGGCGCCCGCCCCGGCAAATCATGGAGACGACATTTTTTCCTCCATGGATCTCGACTTCGCCCCTGCTCCGGCACCGGCACAGGCACAGGCGGCACCTCCGCCCGTCTCCTTCGACATGGATTCACCCATGGCGGCAACACCTGCGGCCCCCCCCGCCGCAAGCGAGGCAGAGCTTCCCGACTTCTCCTTCGACGAACCGGCAGATGCGGCTCCGGCCGAGCCCCCCACCGCCTCGTTCGGATCACCTCCGGCATCGGAGGACGACTTTGCATCCCTGCTCGAAATCGGTGACAACAGCGAGGAAACCGCTGCCGCGGCAGCGCCGGTAGCAACACCGGAACTGGAATCCGCATGGGAGACGCCCGCCAACGTATTCGGCAGCATTGACGAAGGTCAGAGCGCCCCCCCGGCCGCCGACGCCGGCGAAGCCGGGGAGTTCCAGCTGGAGAACTTCAGCTGGGAGGAAGAGACGCCGAATGCCCCCCAGCCCCCCCCGAAGGGGCCCCACGTCGAACTCCCCTCCGACCTTGACGCACTCTTCGGAGAGCCGGACAAGCCATAGCAGGGCGCCACATCACAAAAAAAACGGCACGGCAGAGCGGATAATTCCTGCTCCTCCGTGCCGTTTTTCATGTTTGACGGCCGGTGTTGTGGGGATACGCCCTAGCGCCTGACCTGAAGGGCCGCCACAAGCTCGGCGCCGAATTCCCGTCTTTGCCACGAGCGGACTCCGGCGACACCGTCAAGCTCCTCCTCGGAACGGGGAAAACTCAGGGCGATCTGCTCAAGCAGGGCATTGTTTGCCAGAAAGCCGGGCTCTACCCCGAACTGCCGGGATTTCCCCTCGCGCCATCCCTTGAGGGCCTTGACGCGCCGCTCCTCGTCCCCCCCCACTTTGCGCCGCTCCTCCCTGGGAAACACGGGGAGCTCCTGCTCCGGAAGCGCAATACCCTTCTCCACGGCCCGCAGTATCTCCTCACCGCACCGTTCCAGAACCCGCTCAGTCATTCCGGTAATGCCCGCAAAATCCGCAGCGGACCGGGGCTTCTTCTCGGCCAGCTCCCGCACCGTTTCGGTGCCGAGCACCTTGAAGGGGGGGACATCCATCTGCCGCGCCCGCCGGTCCCGGAAGCGGAGAATCTCCTCCAGAACCGCCAGGGACCGGGGAGCCATCCGCGACGCCCCTTTGAAGCGGAGAAACATCGGATCGGAGCCGGAGCGCTGCGCCACCCGCACCCGCGCCAGAATGGCACACTCTTCCTCAAACCATCCGAAACGTCCTTTCTCCCTGAGCTCTGCCTCAAGTTGCCCGGCAAGCTCGATGAGGAGCGTCGTATCCTTCACCGCATACTCGATCATCCCTGCCGACAACGGGCGCCGGCTCCAGTCGGCCCGCTGGTACTGCTTATCCAGATCGACGCCGAAGCGCTTCTTGAGCGCCGCCGCCAGGCCGAACTCCCGCTCGCCGAGGAACTGGCACGCAATCATGGTATCGAAGAGGTTGTTCACCTCGATGCCGAAATCCCGATGGAGGGAGCGGATGTCATAGTCGGCCCCGTGGAATACCTTGCAAATGGCGGCATCGGCGAAGAGCGGCGCCAGGGGAGCCATATCCGCAACGGCCAGCGGATCGACGATTGCGGCGAACCCCGGCACTGCGAACTGGATCAGGCAGACCTTCTCCTGGTAGTGGTGCATGGAGTCGGCCTCCAGGTCGCAGGCCACATAGGGCTCCCTGGAAAGGCGGTCCGCAAGGCGGCGGACCCCGTCGGGGGTGGTGATGATCTCGGGTGAAACGGGTTGAACGGGCAAGGAAATCTCCAGTCGAACGGTAAAATAGAACTCAAGGTTCATCGCGTTCGGATGTGCGTCAGATTTGGTTGCGACGACCGAGCACGACCGCAAGCGTAGCAGCGCTACGTCGAGGATCGGGCGACGGAGGAGCGGCCGAAGATGGCGTGCAGCCGGACGCGAACCACTAGAACTCGCGGATTATGGAATATAGGGTCGTCCGCTGGGCGGGCCGGAATCCGGCTTCGCGAATCAGCTCGACCATCTCTTCGAGACTCATGCGGAAGGTGCAGCCGGCAGCGGCCACCACGTTCTCCTCCAACATGGTCCCCCCCAGGTCGTTGGCCCCGAAGAAGAGGGCCACCTGGGCCATCTGGGCCCCCTGGGTCACCCAGCTGGCCTGGATGTTCGGCACGTTGTCGATAACTATCCGGGAGAGGGCCAGCACCTTCAGGTACTCGACCCCGCTGGCGGTGTCGCCACCCAGCTCGGTGTTCCCCGGCTGGTAGGTCCAGGGGATGAAGGCGGTGAAGGAACCGCCGACAGCCTGGAGCTCACGGACCCGGAAGAGGTGTTCTACGATATCCTCGGGCTTCTCGGTGCTGCCGAACATCATGGTGGCGGTGGTGGCCATCCCCTGCCGGGCCGCCTCGCCCATCACCGCGGCCCACCCTTCCCAGCCGATCTTCTTGGGGGAGATCTCCTGCCGGACCCGATCCACCAGAATCTCGGCCCCGCCGCCGGGGATGGAGTCGAGCCCAGCCTCCCGCAGCCGCCGCACCGTCTCCGGGATGGTGAGTTTGGAAACCGTGGCGATCTGGGTAATCTCCGCCGGGGAGAGGGAGTGATTCTGGACCTGGGGGAACCGCTCCTTAATCCCCCGGAAGAGCAGCTCAAACCACTCGATCCCCAGATGGGGATGGAGCCCCCCCTGCATGAGGAGTTGCGTCCCCCCATGGCCCACCAGTTCGGCGATTTTGGCGTAGATGGCTTCCTCGGCCAGCAGGTAGGCGTCGGGGGCACCTTCCTCCCGGTAGAAGGCGCAGAATTTACACTTGGACTCGCAGACGTTTGTGTAGTTCACGTTGCGGTCCACCACGAAGGTGACCGTTTCCTCTGGATGAAGCCGCCGGCGGATGCCATTGGCCAGGCGCCCCAGGGTAAGAAGGTCGGCATTTAGGAGAAGCTCAAGGACCTCGGCCCGGCCGATGGCCTCGCCACGTTCGATTTTTCCGATAACGGTATCCATGGTCAGTACACCCTCAGCTCGTTGTAGAGCGTATCCCGCTCCACCGGCACCCGCCCCGCCTTGCGGATCAGGGTGACGATATCGTCGCGCCCCATGGTCTGCGGGGTGGCGGCCCCGGCGTCGTGGCCGATTTTCTCCTCCACCACGGTGCCGTCCAGGTCGTTCACCCCGAAGGAGAGGGCCACCTGTGCGGTCTTCAGGCCGAGCATCACCCAATAGGCCTTGATGTTGGCGAAATTGTCCAGGTATATCCGGCCCACGGCCAGGGTCTTCAGGGCATCTACCCCGCCTGGTCCGGGGCGTTTCAGATGCCCCAGGGGGTTGTTCTCCTTCTGGAAGGCGAGGGGAATGAATACCTGGAACCCGCCGGTCCGGTCCTGGAGCTCCCGCAGCCGATGCATATGATCGACCCGGTCGGCATAGCTCTCGATGTGGCCGAAGAGCATGGTGGCATTGGATTTGAGCCCCGCCCGGTGGACCTCCTCCATGACATCGAGCCACCGCGCGCCGCTGATCTTCTCGGGACAGAGCCGGTTGCGCACGTCAGGGGCGAAGATCTCGGCCCCGCCGCCGGGAAGCGACCCGAGCCCCGCCAGCTTAAGCTCCGCCAGGGTATCGGCAATGGAGAGGCCCGCCAGCTTCGACAGGTACTCGATCTCCACGGCGGTGAAGGCCTTCACGTGGAGACCGGGGGAGACCTCCTTCACGGTCCGGAGCATTTCCAGGTAGAAGTCGAAGGGGAGGTCCGGATGGAGGCCCCCCACGATGTGGATCTCCGTGGCCCCCTGGGAGTTGGCCTCCATGGCTCGGTTGCGGATCTCATCAAGGTCGTAGAGGTAGGCCCCCGGCTGGTCGGCGGTGCGGTAGAAGGCGCAGAAGGAGCAGCGGTTCACGCAGATGTTCGTGTGGTTGATGTGGCGGTTCACGTTGAAGAAGACCCGGTCGCCGTTGCGGCGACGGTTCGCGGCCGCAGCCAGTTCCCCCACGGCGATAAGGTCCCGGCACTCGAAGAGGAAGAGAGCCTCCTCGTCGGTGATTCGCTCGCCGGCATGAACTTTTTCAGCTATCGAAAAAATAGAAGTCATGGAATTTCACCCTCTGTGAATAATCAGATACCGGTCCCTGGTCCCGGCCTCTCTCCCCAACGGGTGAAGAGTTCATGGTGAACGCCGAGGGTGTCGAGCACCTTCCCCACCACGAAGTCCACAAGATCATCCAGGGTTTTAGGCTGATGGTAGAAGGCGGGCATGGCGGGCACAACCCGCACCCCGAGCCGGGCCAGCTTCAGCATATTCTCCAGGTGAATGGCCGACAGGGGAGTTTCACGGGGGACGATCACCAGGGGACGCCCCTCCTTGACCATGACGTCGGCGCACCGCTCCAGGAGCGTACCCGAGAAGCCTGCGGCAATCCGGGCCAGGGTCCCCATGCTGCACGGGGCCACCACCATGGCGTCGGGGGCGGACGAGCCGCTGGCGGGAGGGGCAAAGATGTTGTCGGCAGAATGGAAGGTGAGCTGTTCCGGAGAGACCCCGAACAGCTCCCTCAGCCGGGCGGCCGCCACGCTCTCCACCCCGGAAAGGTCCAGGTTTGTCTCCTCCCGCACCACGCCGAGGCCGGTGCTGCTGGCGACAACCACGATTCGCTTCCCGGCCTTCAGGAGCTCATCGCAGAGCCGCAGCCCGTAGACTGAGCCCGAGGCCCCGGTGATTCCCACAATAACCGTGCCGCTCATACCCCCCCCCTCTGCGCCAGCACATCCACGAAAGTTGCGACAAAGAGGGTGATGCTGATGTAGCCGTTCATGGCGAAAAAGGCGGCGTCCAGACGGGAGAGGTCCCCCCCCCGCAAAAGCCAGTGCTCATAAACGAGCATGGCGACGCAAAGCCCGAACCCCGCCAGGTACCAGACGCCGAGGCCGGCGCTGACATAGAGCCCCGCCAGCAGTGCCACCATCGCCAAGTGGAAAAGGCGGGCGGTCCAGAGAGACCCGTTCACCCCAAGCCGCGACGGAATCGAGTGAAGCCCGGCCCCCCGGTCGAACTCCAGGTCTTGAAGGGCATAGAGGATGTCGAAGCCTGCCACCCAGAAGAGGACCGCAAAAGCCAGAAGCAGCGCGGGGAGCTCCACCGTTCCCCGTATGGCGATCCAGGCCCCCAGGGGACCGGCGGACAGACAGATGCCGAGCACCACGTGGGCCAGGGCCGTAAACCGCTTGCAGTAGGAGTAGAGAACCAGAAAGAAAAGGGCCACCGGCGAGAGGTAGAGGCAGAGGGGGTTCAGCCGGTAAGCCGCGTAGAGCATGAGGAGGGTCGAAATGACGATGAAGGCTACAGCGGTTCCCTTGCCGATTAGCCCCGCCGGGATGGCGCGGCCGGCGGTGCGGGGGTTGCGGGCGTCAATCTCCGCGTCGATGACCCGATTCATCCCCATGGCGGCGGTCCGGGCCCCCACCATTGCCATCAATATCCAGAACGCCTGGTACGCCGTCGGAAACCCACCCGCAGCCAGCACCGCCCCGGTAAACGCAAATGGGAGGGCAAAGACCGTGTGGGAGAACTTTATCATCTCCAGAAAAACCTTGATCTTCCCGAATATCCCCATGCTTATCCTTTCCTCACTTACCATGCGTTCCCCCATTCTCGAGGGCAGTTTCCAGGTAAACCCTGACCCGTCCGAGCTCGTTGTGCACCGAAGAGAGGTCGAACATGCTGGGGTAGTGATCGTAGGGATATCGCTTCTTGAAGGAAAGAACCTTCCCATCCTCTTCGTAGACATAGCTTGAGCGAATTTCCAGATCGACCGACTCCAGTTCCACGTCTGCCCCTCCTTCGCCCCCACCCACTTTCACCCGGAGCTTATGGAAGTAGAGGCGCCCCCCGGCCGGCAGGGTAATGCCGCCCGCACGGGTCGCGATGTGGCTGAATTCGGTCAGGAGCGTCCGTTCCTTCGGATCCTCCTGCTCGATCACGTAACCGATCCTCGGCAGGAGTGTCCTCACTTCCGCATATACCTCATCGGCCGGCCGCAGGGTCACGAATCGCGGCTTCGGCAAAGGCTCGGCAGCCAGCCGCAAATAGTAGCACCCAGGCAACGCCAGGAAGCAGAGCAGCAGAATCAATCCCCGCAGCCAACGTCTCTCCATCAAAAACCGTACTCCTTCCACCGTTCTTCCACGCGCCGCTCCACGGAGCCGTCCATGGCAATCTCCGGGAAAACCGGGGGACCCGGCCCCTTTCGGGTGGCATCAATAAAAAGCCTCCCTCCGAGCCACGGCAGCGGTGGGGTTCCCCGCCCCTCGTCCACAAAGAGATCGCTCCGCCAGTCGGCCATATTCATGACACGCCACGCCACCCTGGGAAGGTCGCGGACATCAATATCATCGTTCACCACCACCACGATCCGCGCCGAACCCAGCATCCCCGCAGCGCACGCCTCATCCACAAGGCGCCTGACGTCCCCCTCCCCCGCAGCGCTCACGGAGATGACGGCACCACCATGGAAAATCCACTCCAGGGGAAAGTTGATGTCGGTAATGCCGGGCCACCGGCGCCGCACAAGCGGCAGGAAGAGCCGCTCCGCAGCCTTGGCCATGAAGCAGTCCTCGGCGGGTGGAGGCCCCACCACCGTGGCGGGGCAGATGCAGTCGCTACGCCTGGTAATGCAAGCGACGCGCACAACCGGCACCTGTGCCGACGGCATATAGAAACCGGTATGGTTGCCGAAAGGGCCGTCCGGTGCCGTCTCCCCCGGCTCGATAAACCCTTCGATGACCATCTCGGCCCCGGCGGGTACAAGGAGGCTGTTCGTCCGGCAGCGGACCATCTCGAGGGGGCTCCCCCGCAGCCAGCCGGCAAACTGCATCTCGTCCACGTTCCCCGGCAGGGGGAGGGTTGCGGCAACCATGGCCGCCGGGTCTCCCCCCAGGGCCACCGCCACCGGCATCCGTTCGCCCCGCTCCCGGTACTCCCGCCAGTGGAGCTCGGCGCCGCTACCGGCATACCAGTGGATTCCGACCCTGTTGCCGTTAAAGATCCGCACCCGGTACATGCCGCAGTTGGGGGCCCCACTTTCCGGGTCACTAGTGAACACCTGGGGGAGGGTTATGAAACGCCCGCCATCACCCGGCCAACTCTGCAAAAAGGGATAGCGGCCGAGATCGGGAGCATCCTCGACAACATCCCGGCAGCCGCCCCCGCCGGTCACCACCGGCGCGAAGCGCCGGAACTCATCAAGGTGCGGCAGCGCCGCAAGCCCAAGGGCGGCCTGATCGGGCGGAAGCTGCGCCAGAAGCTCTTCCATCCGGCCGGAAAGGGCGTCAAGGGAAGGCACACCCAGGGCCAGGGCCATTCGGCTAAAAGAACCGAAGAGGTTGGTGGCGACCGGAACCGCCGCGCCCTTCACCCGTTCGAAGAGGAGTGCCGGACCGCCGCCGGGAAGTCTGCTCACCCTACCGGTGACCGCGGCCACCTCCAGCAGCGGGTCCACCTCGGCCTGAACCCGGTGCAGTTCCCCGAACCGCTCCAACTCCCCCAGAAAATCGTGCAGCGTATCGAACCCCATTTTCCGCACCGTTTTCCCGTGGTGTCCGCAACTGTTCGACAAACCTTGATTTTGTAGCATTTCCGGCCCATTGGTGACAATCATTTTCTCCGGCACCGCCGGATGCACCAGGGCAATTTGCGCACAAACAACAAAGGGGAGGCCCACCGCAATGGTGTGACCTCCCCTCGTAATCGGGAAATAAATGGTCGGGGCGAGAGGATTTGAACCTCCGACCCCCTGCTCCCGAAGCATGTACCAACCCGTTAAACGGAGTTATCGACCATTAAATTTGGCCAGCCACCCAACACTAATTATTTGACTTAACAGCGATTTTATATTTAATTATGTTTTCCTGTATTTAACTTGTTTAGCCCTATTTCGGAGACACTGAAGGTTCCACAGAGGTTCCATGAAATTCACCGACCGCTTTCTCCAATCAATCAAGCCACCTGAAAAAGAATACTGCATCCGCGAAGGACACGGGTTTACTCTAAGGGTCCTGCCTTCCGGCGTCAAGACGTTTCAATACATCTACACCCTGAACGGCAAACGCCACCGGCTGAATCTCGGGCAGTACCCGAAGGTTTCACTTGCCGAGGCACGGGAGAAATTTCGGGAAGCGGCATTGCTGGTCGGCAAGGGAGTAAATCCTCAGGCTGAACCCGTTGTCGCCAAAGAGGAAGCCCCTTTCACCGTGGCAGACCTCGTCGAGCAGTACAAGAAATTCACGGAACAACATCGAGCTGCCTCCACCTCACGCGAAACGGTTAGAACCCTCGACAAATACGTCCTTCCGGCCTGGAGCCACCGTCGGGTCTCTGACATACGACGTCGTGACGCCATTGACCTCATTGATCCCATCGCCGCGGAGACTCCCGGTCAGGCCCGCGGGGTCATGAAAATTGCCCGGGCCATGTTCAATTTCGCCCTGGAGCGTGAACTGGCCGACTTCAACCCTTTCACCCGCCTCCCGGCGGCTGTTCCCTCCATAAAGCCGGTGAGCACGTCTCGCACTTTGTCCGATGCGGAAATCAAGTTCGTCTGGAAGTTACTGCATTCCGCCAATGCTCCCGGGACACCCGAAACCCGAAGGGCACTGCTCCTCGTCCTGGTAACGGCCCAACGCCCAGGAGAGGTCACCGGCATGACATGGGATGAAATCGACGGCAATTGGTGGACCATACCTCCTGAACGGATCAAAACCCGAAACCACCGGCAAGAGGCTCACAGGGTCTTTCTCTCTCCCTTAGCTCTTCGGTTGATTGGAGAGAATCCCAACTACAGCAGCTACGTGTTTCCTGGGCCCTCCCTTGTGGCCCCCCTCCAGCGTCACGCACTCTCCCATATGGTTTGCGATGAACGGGACGGGGGCCGCCCGACCGGCGACGGGAAGAAAACCGAGGAGATGAAGGAGTACTTTGGCCTCCCTCGCTGGACCCCTCATGATTTGCGCAGGACAACCGCAACGAAACTGTCGGAACTCGGCTGTCCGGACGAGATCATCGACGCCATCCTTAACCACGCCAAGCAGGGCGTGATTGGGGTCTACAATCGGAACAAGTACGATAAGGAGAAAAAGGAATGGCTCACGAAATGGGCCAGGCATTTGGAGAAACTGGTGTCGGAAAAAGTTTCCTGATATTCATTCATCCGCCGCCGGCACGCTGGTTGATGGTGTCGACAACGACATCTAGGATCACGTGACGCAACAGACGTGGCCGCTCACTCTCCACTATCAGCATGGCCACTTCGGCACCTCACGGATGAAACTGGACGACATGGTCCAGGAGCGGCAGCTTGCGCAGGCGGAACTCGTCGGAAAACCTTTTGTCGGGATCACGCTCGATCTCCGCCAGGCCGAGAAACCCGGCAAACCGGTCCAGGACGCGGATGGCGTAGCAGCGACCGACCATATCTTCGGCGGTCTCAAAATGGAGTGGCTGCGCCTCCCCGAGTACTGCGGGAAAGGCCCGCAGGAAGTTGTCGGCGTAGAACCCAGACATCTGCCACTCAGCGCCAAATCGCTGCAGCAGATGCAACGTGAACAGAAAGGATTGCTGGATAATCTGGAAATCCGGATACCGGTCCTGGTATCCCCAATTGTACTCCCGGGTAAAGGCACGGAGCAGCCGCGGGTAAATGCCGGACGGGCCCTTTTCTGCCAAAAGCTTCCGGCACTCCCTGCCGAGGATGAACCTTCCCTTGTACTTCCGGATCAGCCCGGCCAGTTCCGCAACCAGCCTTGTGACGTGAAGTTCCGGAAAGTCCGGTTCGGTGTTGATGCCGCAAAATCTGGTCTTCTCCCGGTACCCTTCCTCCCCCAGAAAGGCTAGGGCCGCCTCTCGGCAGAAGTTGCGGGGGAGATTGCCGGTGGCGGTCGCCTTCAGACCTTCTTCGCCAATGGCATCAGCCAGCAGGTTGAAGAAGGTCATAATCGGGGCTTCCGGGGCAATGTCGAGTTGGGATGGAAAGGTGACCAGATGGGGCGTCTCGAACGGGAAGTGGAGAAACCGGTGCATCTGCTCCGATGACAGGCCGTGGAAGTCGTCCATGGGGGCCTGATTGCGCTGTTGCATATGTTTGCCTATGAAGGCGTTGGCTTCTTCTAGCGAGGAGAAGCTCTGCCCCTTGAGGAGTTCCCTCAGCTCCCCCATGGCCTCGCCCATGCCGGCAGGCTGTCCGCCAGCCTCTTGTTTACCAGCGCAGCATTTCTTGTACTTAATCCCGCTGCCGCAAGGGCAGGGATCATTCCTGCCGATCTTCATATCCGCTCCAGTGGACATTGAATTTTTGCTACAGCGTCAAGCATCCATCAAACAAAAAGGCAACATTTAACGACCTAAATATCAGGGGTTTTCTCTGAGCTCCGTCCAGAAAGCGCCCTCTTGGTCAAGCAACAGTCAAGCAAATTCATGGTGATTATCATGCCCACCACGGCAGGTATTTCCTGGCCTTGCTGCCAACGGTTTCATCGTGGCAGCGGATCAGTCCGGCCTCGATGGTGTCCCTGATGATTCGTGAGGCCATGGAACTGTTCTTCTCTTCAATCCCGAACCTCTCCCGCAGGGTGGTATTGGTCATGAAGTCACGCTGTACATAACGAAGGCAGGCGTGCAGGTAGCAGGCGCGTATACGATCTGCCTTGTCCATCCCCCGGAATTCGCGGTGGGCGAAGAGCACGGCGCGGGTGTGCTCGTCGCTCGTCTCGAACAGCGGTGCGGGGAGTTGATAGAGTTCGGTCTGAAACACCACCTTGTCCACGCCGCTGCCTCGTTCCTCGCAGACACCGATTCGGCGCATGAACGAGGCCAGGGCTTCATTGCGGGATTTGGGCGGACTATCCAAAAAGCGGTCGGTTCTCACCAGTGGCAGTCCGGGGTTGGTGATCTCCATACGATTGGAAAATATCTCGACCATGGGAGCTGTGCCGGAAAGGTGAAAGTCCTGATGGATGATGGCGTTGGCAACGAGCTCACGAATAGCGAGATCAGGGAACATAGGCACTTCCTTGCGCAGGGCCTGGCCGATCACCTCATTGGAGGGAAGCAGATTGGTAACAAATCCAATCAGCCCTTCAAAACCGGATGCGTACCCTTTGGCACCTTCCTGTTCCCGCACGGTCTCGACACGGCTTTCCCCCTTGTACAGTACAACCCGCACCGCCTTACGCCGCAGGGGCCGAAAATCGGCAAGTCGTTTGGCAAAGAGCACCGCTCCCAGGTTGGTGATGTTCCACTTGCCGGCCTTCCCGGGGGCAATCATCTCTTCGCCCGCCAAGGCAGAGAGAATACCATCTCGACCTTCCGGCAACGGCAGGGAAAGCAGATCAAAATAGGCAGGATAGTCGAGCAGCTTAAGGACTTCTTCAACGGTCACATTTTCCGCCGCGATCTCCCGCTCAAAGGGAATTCGATCAAATACCCGCCACAGATCCCGTTCTTTTTCGGGGAAGTCCTTGAGCTTCTTCTTGTAGGAACCGACCCGGATGTATTCAGTCCCCTTGAACTGCACGGGGTGGCGGAAGGCGGCACCGATCTCCAGAAGCACCACCGGCTTTCCATCGGACAGGAAGGGGTGAAACCGGAAGTTGATTTTGGGGCTTAGCAGCCGCAGCAGCCAGCTTTCCATCTCTTCATTACCGACTCTGGCCTTGCCCGGGTCAAAGGTTGTGCCGACGACCTCATGGGTATCGTTGTCCACGCCCCAGACGAGGTAAGCGTGCACCTTCCCCGTCAACGCAGCGGCATTGGCGAGGGCGGACAGGTATTCGCCGATCTCCTCGGGATCATCATTGTTGTGCTTGAACTCCACCCATTCGGTTTCACGAGGGAGCTTGCGAAGCTCGTTGAACAGGCTCAGCAGATATTCGGTGGAGCGGTCTATGGTCATCGTGCCCTCCTTACGCAACCGTCACCTGGCCGTTCATCAGCATGGGGAGGAGCCAGTCGCGGAGTTGGGTGAGGTGCTGGTTTTCTTCTCTCGCCACGCCTGAAATTCCGCCGGCCGCAGCCGAAACCGCGCGATATTCCCCTCGTGCAGACCCTTCAATTCTGTATGCACAAGGCTGATAAACCGTGAGCGGTCGGTTTCCGGAATATGCTTCGCCGCCCATTCGCTGACAAATTCCCGCACACTCTCCTGGGCTTGGAGAACCACGTGTCGGACCACCTCAGTCAAGGCAGAACGGTACTTCATTCGGAAGGGGTCTGGTTCCCCCAGCTCTTCCCGTGTACTCAGGTAGCGCTTGACCGACCGTTCGTATCCCCAGACAAAGACGTCACGCAGCAATTCGATTCGATTCAGTTCGTAGACGCCGAGTATTCCTTCGACATAGGAGCGCTTGGGCACATCGATGAAGGAGAGCGGGCAGAGGTTGTGTCTGACCAACGGGATGTTGGCGACAAGCCGTGCTACTCGCTTGTTGACGTCTTCGAATGGCTGCAGATAGGAGAGGTGCACCAGAGCGAAGAACGCCTGTTCAAAGGGATCGGTGATAGCATCTGCTGTATCGAGAACCCGCTGGAAGTATTCATCCAGGAGTTGTGTGGTAGAAATCGGTGTATAGACCGAGCCGCCGATACCGACGGCGATTTGCCGCAGCCTGCCGCAGGCCTCCGGGTTGGGGAGGAGGTTATCGGACAGGATGGCATGGAGATTCAGGATGGAATACCTGTTCAAGCCGATCTCATCGGCGTCCTCCACGAGAAACTCGATGGCCTGCTTGTGGTTCAAGATCATCTGGGTTTCCAGCGCATCTTTACCCTCGGCTGCCTGGCCGAAGGAGATCAGGCGCTCCGTCTCCAGCAGGGAGTAGGTATTTCCTTCCAGGTAGCTGGATGCCCAGGAAAGGTCGATCAGAAGCCTTCCCATGACCTGTCTGGCCATAGTACCGGCAGGCAGGGCTCCTTGGTGGGAACGGCCGATTTGATGCAGATGTGCCCGGGTGGCGTCGTTAAGATACGGTCCGGATTCGGGATAGGAGAGAAGAAAATCGCGCCGGTAGCCGACCGGTTCGCGACGCTGGATCGGCTGGCTGACATAACAGCGGACCTTTCGACCAGCCTCGGAGAGGGGGATGAGCGATTCTTCCGGTTCCGTGCCCCTGGCTGTTTCCGGCATAATCGGCCAGTAAACACGTCCCTTGAATGCTCCCGTGGCACGAATGCGGTTGCTCTGGATGAGGATGCTGAGTCGGCGCAAAAGAGAACGCCGATTCATGACGATTCCTGCCGCGGAAAGGGCTTTCTCCAGGTCGGTTATGCCAATCCCTCGCGGATACGCCGCAATCCGCGCTTCGATCTGCCTCAGATCCTGCTCTGCGATAAGTTTCGGCACTGGACACCCTTCTCGTCTCGGAACGGCTTTCGTGACTAAACAATATACTAAGCGTCACGAAAATCAACATTTGCGACATTAAAATGGGTTTCACGGCAGACCGAGATGTATTGCGCCACTTATTACCGGTATAATGCTCAAGGCCTGCATTATGCAGTAATGCGATTTTTGCAAAATATGCTCCTTGACACCGTGTCCGACTTGGACTATATTTTGCCATAACAACATTATGGCATTCCGAGAGAACATGAAAACACTACTGCAAAACATTGCAACAGTTCAGTCGGGATACTCCTTTCGGTCTCGCCTTGAGTCTATGGATTCTGGGGCAATAGCCGTTATCCAGATGAAGGATTTGACTAGCGAAAACCGGGTTAACTGCGACGTGCTGGCACGGGTCGACATGGAGCGCCCCAAGGAGCATCATTTGGTGGAAGTTGGCGACCTGATATTTCGGTCGCGAGGCTTGACTAGCAGTTCCGCTTTGCTGCTGGACGACCCTGGCCCTGCAGTCCTTGCGGCCCCACTCCTAAGGATCCGAGTGACTAGTGAAGCGGTTCTTCCTGAATACCTGAACTGGTATATCAGCCAGCGACCCGCCCAGGCCTATCTGGCAAGTTGCGCCGAAGGGACGGCACTCAAAATGATAAGCAAGCAATCACTGGAATGCCTGGAGGTCTTGGTGCCATCTATCGGGCGACAACACGCAATAGTCGAAATGGCAAAGATGGCGACGGAAGAGCAACGCATATTGGCTCAACTTGCAAAGAAGCGAGCCCAGTTCCTTTCAGGAAAATTAATTATGCTGGCAGAGGGAGAGTAAGGGATGAAGATTGATCAGAAAGACATCAACAACGCGGCCTGGGCGGCCTGTGACACATTCCGGGGCGTTGTCGATCCGGCTCAGTACAAAGACTACATCCTGGTCATGCTGTTTGTGAAGTACATTTCCGACGTCTGGAAGGATCATTACGAGGAGTACCGGGCACAGTACGGCGATGACGATGTTCGCATCCGCCGTAAGCTGGAGCGGGAGCGATTCGTGCTGCCGGTGGTGGAGCTGAAGCACCCCGAGACCGGCGAGGTGGAAGACCGTTTCCTGGCGGATTTCTACAGCCTCTACGAGCGGCGCAGTGCGGCGAATATCGGCGAGTTGATTAACATCGTCCTGGACCACATCGAGGAGACCAATAAGGCAAAGCTGGAAGGGGTGTTCCGCAACATCGACTTCAACAGCGAGGCCAATCTGGGGAAGACCAAGGACCGGAACCGGCGGCTGAAGCTTCTCCTGGAGGACTTCAACAAACCACAGCTTGACATGAGCCCGCGCCGGGTCTCCGAGGACGTCATCGGCAACACCTACATCTACCTGATTGAGCGGTTCGCCGCCGACGCCGGGAAGAAGGCGGGCGAGTTCTATACGCCACATATGATTTCAAAGCTAGTGGCATTATTGGGCGGCCCGAAGCCCGGAAACCGGATCTGCGACCCGGCCTGCGGCTCCGGCGGTCTCCTCATCGAAGCGGCCCGGGAGGTGGGGGACCGGAACTTCGCCCTGTTCGGCATGGAGTCAAACGGCAGCACCTGGGCCCTGGCCCGGATGAACATGTTCCTCCATGGCTTCGACAGTGCCCGCATCGAGTGGTGCGACACCTTGACCAGCCCGGCGCTGGTGGAGAACGACCGGCTGATGAAGTTCGACGTGGTGGTGGCAAATCCGCCGTTCTCCCTCGATAAATGGGGGGCGGACGAGGCGGAAAGCGATCGCTATAACCGGTTCTGGCGTGGCGTTCCCCCCAAGAGCAAGGGGGACTGGGCCTTCATCAGCCACATGGTGGAGGCTGCCCTCGAAAAAGAAGGGCGGGTGTCCGTGGTAGTCCCCCACGGGGTGCTGTTCCGAGGGGGGGCGGAGGGGCGCATCCGGCAGAAGATGATCGAAGAGAACCTGCTGGATGCCGTCATCGGGCTGCCGGGAAATCTTTTCACCACCACCTCTATCCCGGTGGCGATCCTGGTTTTCGACCGGAGTCGGGAAAAGGGGGGCACCAATCAGGGACGCAGGGACGTGCTCTTCGTCGATGCCAGCCGCGACTATCTGCCGGGCAAGAACCAGAACGCGCTCTCCGACGACCACATCCGGAAGATCATGGAGACCGTCCAGGCCCGCCAGGAGGTGGAGAAGTACGCCCACGTGGCGCCCTTCGACGAGATCAAGGAAAACGATTTCAACCTCAACATCCCCCGCTACGTGGACACCTTCGAGGAGGAGGCTGAGATTGATATCGATGCCGTGCAGGTCGAGATCGAGCAACTGGAGGAGGAGCTGGTGGCAGTGCGGGCTAGGATGGCGGCGATGCTGAAGGAGATCGAGCGATGACGCAACAGCAGGCCGGAGAGATTCTTTTCTACCAGACCGAAGACGGACGTATCCGGCTGGAATGCCGCTTCGAGGACGAGTCGCTGTGGCTGACCCAGGCCGCCATGGCTGAGCTGTATCAGGTCACGCCGCAGAACGTCACTCTGCACCTGAGAGCGATCTACGAGGAAGGCGAACTGGAGCAGGCAGCAACCTGTAAGGATTACTTACAAGTTCAATCAGAAGGCGGGCGCGAGGTCTCCCGGACCCGGAAATTTTACAATCTGGACGCGATCCTGGCCGTTGGCTACCGGGTCCGCTCCCACCGGGGCACCCAGTTCCGCAGGTGGGCCACTGACCGGCTGAAGGAATATCTTGTCAAGGGCTTCACCATGGACGACGAGCGACTGAAGAATCCGCCCGTGGCCGGCTCGACTGTGCCAGATTATTTCGACGAGATGCTGGCCCGCATCCGCGACATCCGTGCCAGCGAGCGCCGCATGTACCTGCGGGTGAAGGAGATCTTCGCCATGGCCGGGGATTACGATCCCTCCTGGGCGGAGACTACCAAGTTTTTCAGCGTCATCCAGAACAAGCTGCACTTCGCCGCCACCGGCATGACCGCCGCGCAACTGATTTTGAAGCGGGCGGACCACACCAAGCCCAACATGGGATTGACCAACTGGAAGGCGGGTGAGGTGCGCAAGACCGATGTTACCATCGCCAAGAACTACCTGAAGGAGGAGGAAATCGCTCAGCTCAACCGGATCGTGGTCATGTGGCTGGACTACGCCGAGGACCAGGCGGAGCGGCGCAAGCAGGTGTTCATGAAGGACTGGGAGCAGAAGCTGGACGAGTTCCTTCGCTTCAACGAGCGGAACGTTCTCCCCAATGCCGGTACCGTCAGCAAGAAGCGGGCAGAGGGCCATGCCCGCGAGGAGTATGAGCAGTTTGCGGTGCGGCGGCGGGAGTACAAGGAGGCGCTCGGTGAGGAGGAGTCCCTCAAGGCGCTGGAGGAAGCGGCACGGCTGGTGGGACGGGAGAAGAAGAAGGTGGAGGGTGGGGAATGATTCCGAAAGGCTGGAAAAGAAAACCTCTTGCGAATATTGCGACTATTCAAACTGGCATTGCTAAAGGCTCCAAGCGGCTAAATGACCCTGTAGAGTTGCCATATTTGAGGGTAGCTAACGTTCAAGATGGCTATCTAGACCTTTCAGTCATCAAAAAAATTGAGCTCGACAAGTCTCAAGTTGAACGCTATCGCCTTCATGTCGGAGATGTACTGCTGACAGAAGGCGGTGATTTCGACAAACTAGGGCGTGGTGCTGTCTGGAAGGGTGAAATCGAGAATTGCGTTCATCAGAATCACATATTTGTTGCTCGACCTAATCCTGAAATTTTGTTGCCGGAATTTCTGTCACTATTGACGGGCAGCTCTTACGGCAAAGCATATTTTTTAAGCTGTTCAAAACAGAGCACGAATCTCGCAAGCATCAATTCCTCACAACTCAAAGACTTCCCGACACTTTTCCCACCACTTCCAGAACAAATCGCTATTGCGAAACTGCTGTTCAACTGGGACGAGACCATCGAAAAGACCGAGCGATTGATTGAAGCCAAGGAGAAGCAAAAAAACGCTTTCATGCAATCGTTGTTGACAGGCAATCAGCGACTGAAGGGGTTTCAAGAGCCGTGGATGGAATTTCATCTTGGCGAACTCTTCAAAGAGCGGTCGGAAAGGGCCAATGATCATCTACCCTTGCTGTCTATTACCCGTGAAGAGGGGGTCATCCCTCGTAGCGAGGACAGGAAAGATACCTCCAGTGAGGACAAATCCAACTACTTGCGCATCTGTCCTGGTGACATCGGCTACAACACCATGCGCATGTGGCAGGGTGTTTCGGCGCTCTCTTCTCTTGAGGGGATCGTGAGCCCGGCGTACACCATCTGTACTCCCAGGAAAGGCGTAGATGGGGAGTTTATGGCTTACCTCTTCAAGCTTCCACGCGTCATCAACCTTTTCTACCGATACTCGCAGGGCCTTACCTCGGATACCTGGAACCTGAAATATCATCATTTTCGGCAGATAAGAGTGACAATCCCGGAAATCAAGGAACAGAAGGCGATTGCGAGGGTGTTGAAGGGATGCGACGAAGAAATCGACCTGCTGAAAAAGCAGGCTGACGCCCTGCGACGTCAGAAGCGCGGGCTGATGCAGAAGTTGTTGACCGGGGCGTGGCGGGTAAACGAAGGAGTAGTCTCATGAGCGGCCAAGTCTTCAGAATCCTATCAATAGACGGCGGTGGAATTAGAGGAGCATTTCCTGCCCACATCCTCAGCTGTATTAAGCATCGTCTTGGGGTAAACATTCATGATCACTTCGGGTTGATATCAGGTACAAGCACTGGCTCCATTGTGGCTGCGGCAGTGGCACGAAATGTCGACCCGAATGATGTCGTCGCTCTATATCGTGAGCATGGTTCATCAATCTTCTCCAGGAAGAAATCCTTATTGCCGAATAAAGTTCAACCGGGAGTCGAAAGTGTTTACGACAACGCAACATTGAAGTCGGTCCTAAAGAAGACCTTTGGAGATGTCAGACTCGGCGAGATTTCCGTACCACTTCTGATGCCAGCAACTGACATCGGAAATGGTGGGGTACATGTCTTCAAATCTGCCTATCAGAGGCCAGAGGATTATCAGCGAGATGGACAGGTGCCACTCCATGAAGCAGTACTTGCCTCTTGTTCTGCTCCAACATATTTTGACCCCGTCAAGGTGGGCGAATATCTTCTTGCGGATGGCGGCCTTTGGGCAAACAATCCCGCTCTTGCTGCAGTTATCGATACTCAGCGACGGTTGGGTGTAAGTCTCTCGGATGTTCGAATGCTCTCCTTGGGCACCGGCCATGCAAAAACATGTTATGGCGTTAAGGTTTCAAAGGGGTGGGGATTGTTGAACGGGTGGAAGGGGAAGGAGTTTATCAGCTTCCTGATGTCGCTTCAGGCTCAGACAACAAATAACTACCTGCAGCTAATGTTGCGAGCTGATCAGGTTCTCCGCCTCGACTTTGAATCTGATTGTGCTCTCCCCTTGGACGACTGCTCCGCACTCGACAACTTGATTTCAAAAGCTGATCACATTTTTACTCACAACAGCTCGAAGATCAGAGATTTCCTAGCCTAGAAAGGGAGGATGTGACGATGATGACGAACAACCAGAAGAAAATGCTTCTCGAAAAGATGTTGTCTGAACTGGAGCTTCCCGAGTCGGCGTATGAGAGAGCGAAAGATCGCTACGATGACCTTGGTGAATGGTTAGGACGGGATGAGTCCACTGTTCAGGGGTTTGAGCCCCACATTTATCCCCAAGGTTCTTTCCGACTCGGAACTGCGATCAGGCCTGTCCACGAAGAGGAAGCCTACGATCTGGACTTGGCCTGTAAGATCCAACAAGGCATTACAAAAGGATCTTCTACACAAGAAGGCCTCAAAGCCCTCATCGGCAACGAGCTAGAGCTGTACCGGAAGGCGAGAAACATCGCAGCGCCTTTAGAAGAAAAGCATCGGTGCTGGCGACTGGAGTACCAGGATCACCTAAATTTTCATATGGACATCGTCCCTTGCATCCCCGCCGATGATGATAATCAAGGAGTAATCTTCGAGTCTCTCCGAAAAGCATGGACCGATGACATCCTGGCAGAATCTGTTGCTCATCTCACGGTATCAATTACCGATGATCGGCATCCCCGCTACAGAAGCATCTGCGACGATTGGAATATCAGCAATCCAGATGGGTACGCCAAGTGGTTCGAGTCACGAATGAATGAGTCGCTCCGGATGCTGCTCGAAAAAGCCCAAGTCGATGACATCCCGGTGTACAAAAGGAAGACGCCTCTTCAGCGCTGTGTGCAACTGCTGAAGTGTCATCGCGACCTGATGTTCAAGGATGATTCAGATGTAAAGCCGATCTCCATTATCATCACGACGCTAGCGGCGCAGGCATATGACGGTGAGGTGGATCTCTACGATGCGTTGTCCAACATTCTCGCCCGGATGGGCGATCTAGTGAACTCGACAACGCCCAAGGTCCCGAACCCTGTCAATCCGAGTGAGGATTTTGCCGACCGGTGGGCGATGCCGAAGTACAAGCATCTCAAGCTGGAGGAAAATTTCTGGACGTGGTTGAGGCAGGTAAGAAGCGATTTTGATAACCTGACAAGGTCGGAGGATGCGACTTTTATTGCAGAGCAGGCGAACCAGAGATTCCGTGCCCGCATGGATGTAGAGGACCTTCGGAAGAGCCTTGGACTGGCTCAGGGCGTGTCGATTATAGTCCCCAAGGCGCATTCCATAGAGGCTGCGCCCCCGAAGCCTTGGGAAAGGGATTAACAGTGCGGCCAAGAGATCAGTATAAGGTTGAACAGTTCCTCCGGGATTATCCCGGCATGGCGTTGCGGCCTTGCCGGGATGACCGACTCATTCTCCGAGGTACGTTTACCTTCTGCGGAACACCGCCAGACATGCCAGAAATATGCGACGCCTATGAACTTGAGCTGGAAATCCCGCCGTCATTTCCAAAATGCATACCGAGAGTGAAGGAGCTGCAGCGCAAGATTCCTCGGGATGGGAAGTTCCATGTCAATCACGACGACACGTTGTGTCTTGGCTCCCCCCTTAGTCTTCTAAAGAAGATTGCCAAAGCTCCTACGCTGTCAGGATTTGCCGGAACGTGTATTGTTCCTTTCTTATACGCCGTGTCCAACAAGCTTCAGAATGGCGGTGACTTTGCCTTCAGCGAATTGGCGCACGGGAAACAAGGAATTCTTGACGACTATATGGAGCTTCTGGGCCTAAAGAGACCAGAGGAGGTGCACAACGCTCTCGAGCTGCTCGGAATGAAACGACGGCTTGCTAATAAACAGGCTTGCCTGTGCAAGTGCGGGAAACGTCTGGGTTCTTGTTCCGTTCACAGGAAACTGAACGAGTTTCGAAGACTCGCCCCGAGATCCTGGTTCAAAATGCACCATAGAGACTTAGGTGCCGGGATGTAGGGCGCCATAACAAAGGTAATAAAATGACCAGCTTCCGCTTCGACGAAAAGTTCCTCTCCCAGATCCCCGCCCTGCAGCTCCTCATCAACCTGGGGTTCGAGTACCTCCCTGCCGAGGAAGTCCATAAACAGCGGCAGGGGAAGAGTGGCAACGTGCTGCTGGAAGAGATTCTGCGGGAGCAACTGAAGCGCTTCAATCGGATTGCGTATAAGGGGCGCGAGTTCCTCTTCAGCGAGGAGAATATCCAGACCGCTATTCAGAAGCTGAAGAACGTAAAGTACGATGGCCTGCTGAAGACCAACGA
This sequence comes from Geobacter benzoatilyticus, assembly GCF_017338855.1. Classification (NCBI taxonomy): domain Bacteria; kingdom Pseudomonadati; phylum Thermodesulfobacteriota; class Desulfuromonadia; order Geobacterales; family Geobacteraceae; genus Geobacter; species Geobacter benzoatilyticus. The sequence continues at coordinate 1,376,526 of NZ_CP071382.1, read as the reverse complement.
GGCGGTCTACGATCTGATTACCCTGGGAACCGCTCTGGAGCAGTCCATCGAAGGGGACTCCAAGAGCTTCACCCTGAACTACATCAACTGGCGCGACTGGGAACGGAACGTCTTCCACGTCACCGCCGAGTTCAGCGTGGACCGCTCCCGCAGTACGGAGTCGGCCCGGCCCGACATCGTACTGTTCGTGAACGGCATTCCCCTGGCGGTCATCGAGTGCAAATCACCCATGATCGAGGTGGACCAGGCGGTCTCCCAGTCGATCCGCAACCAGAGCGACGACTTCATCCCCCGGCTGTTCATCTACAGCCAGCTCCTCATGGGGGTGAACAAGAATAGCGCCCAGTACGCCACCGCCGGCACCCACGCAAAGTTCTGGGCGGTCTGGAAGGAACTCCTTGATCGTGATGACGACATAGAAGAGGCGATCAACCGACCCCTTACGCCCGACCAGCAGGACCGACTCTTCAGCGGCGATTTCAGAGTCGCACGTGACTTTTTCGAGGTCCAGGCTGCCGCAGGAAGCCGGCTGGTCACCGGACAGGACCGGGCGATCTACAGCCTCTGCCGCCCGGAGCGGCTGCTGGAGCTCGCCTACCGATTCACGGTCTTTGACGGCGGCATCAAGAAGATCGCACGCTACCAGCAGTACTTCGTCATCAAGGCGACCCTGGAGCGGATCAAGCAGCTGGACAGCGCCGGCCGCCGCCGGGGCGGGATCATCTGGCACACCCAGGGCTCGGGCAAGTCGCTCACCATGGTGATGCTGGCCCGCAACCTGGCCCTCGATCCGACGGTGCCCAATCCACGCCTCGTGCTGGTGACCGACCGCGACGACCTGGACAAGCAGCTGGGGAACACCTTTGCCGCCTGCGGCATGGCTCCGGAACGGGCCACCTCCGGAAGGAACCTGCTGGAACTGGTGGCTGAAGAGAAGGCGGCCATCGTCACCACGCTCATCCACAAGTTCGACAAGGCGCTCAATCAGCGGAAGTACCAGGACGACTCCCCCGACATCTTCATGCTCATCGACGAGAGCCATCGGACCAACTTCGGATCGTTCTCGGCCCGGATGCGGCAGATGTTCCCCAACGCCTGCTATCTCGGCTTTACCGGCACCCCCCTCCTTAAGAAGGAGAAAAACAACTTCGTCAAGTTCGGCGGCCTCATCGAGCCGCACTACTCCATCAACCAGGCGGTGGAGGACGGGGCGGTGGTGCCGCTCCTCTACGAGGGACGCCATGTGGAGATGGAGCAGAACAAGGCTGCCATCGACCTCTGGTTCGAGCGCCACACCCAGGGGCTGACGAAGGAGCAGCAGGCCGACCTGAAGCGGAAATACGCACGGGCCTCCATGCTGAACAAGGCGGACCAGGTCATCTACATGCGTGCCTTCGACATCAGCGAGCATTACCGCACAAGCGCCATCACTGCCGGCTTCAAGGCCCAGCTGGTGGCGCCGAGCAAGGCGGCGGCTCTCCGCTACCACGAGTTCCTGAACGACATCGGCCATGTCACCTCTGAGGTGGTCATTTCCTCCCCGGACACTAGGGAAGGGTACGAGGAGACCGACGACGAACCGACGGACGAGGTGGTAAAGTTCTGGCAGAAGATGATGAAGCGGTACGGCAGCGAGGAGGAATACACCAAGCAGATCATCAACCAGTTCAAGTTCGGCGCGGAACCGGAAATCCTCATTGTGGTGAGCAAACTCCTGACTGGGTTCGACGCCCCGCGCAACGCTGTCATCTATCTTTGCAAGGAGCTGAAGGAGCACACCCTGCTTCAGGCCATCGCCCGGGTGAACCGGCTCTGCGAGGCCAAGGAGTTCGGCTACGTTATCGACTACGTGGGGCTCCTGGGAGAGCTGGACAAGGCGCTTACCATGTACAGTGCCTTTGAGGGTTTCGATGAAGAGGACCTCAATGGAACCCTCATCTCCATCAACGGCGAAATCGGTAAGCTTCCCCAGCGCTATTCCGACCTCTGGGACATCTTCAAGGAGGTCAAGAACAGCTACGATGAAGAGGCCTACGAGGTTTTGCTGGCTGACAATGCCCTCAGGGAGGATTTCTACCGACGACTGGCGGAGTATAGCAAGGCGCTGGGCATCGCCCTCTCAGCCGAGTCCTTCATCATGGGGACGGAGGAAGAGAAGCTGCGGCGCTACAAGAACGACCTCAAGCGCTTCCAGAACCTAAAGGCCGCGGTGAAGCTTCGCTATGCCGAGGCTATCGACTACCGGGATTACGAGCCGAAGATCAAGAAGCTCCTCGATACCCACATCCAGGCCAATGAAGTGATCCAGCTCAACGAGCCGGTGAACATCTTCGACGAAAAGCTGTTCAATGTGGTGAAGGAAGAGCATGGCATCTACGTCGCTGGAAAGACGATGGCGGCAAAGGCGGACGCCATTGCCCACGCCACGGCGCGGGTCATCACGGAAAAGATGGATGAAGACCCGGCTTTCTATGAAAAGTTTTCCAAGCTGATTCAACAGGCCATCGAGGATTTCCGGGCAAAGCGCATTTCCGATATGGAGTACCTCAACCTGGCTGTTGAGTATCGTACCAAAGTGGTTACACGCCAGCATGATGATATCCCCTCCAGGCTCATTGGTAACGAAGAGGCCATGGCATACTTTGGCGTATTGAAGCCCTTTCTGGGCGAAGTCGGTCTTTCGCAGGAAATGCTTGAAATTATTTCCGCTGAAATCGCAACCTCGATCAAAGCCATACTCGATCATCACTGGAAGGTGCAGTTCTGGGACGATGATGATGCCAGGAAGCAGGTTATCAATGATATCGACGATTATCTGTTTGACGAAGTCAGGGGGGCAAAGGGGGTTGATCTTACCCTGGATCAAATGGATGCCTTGATCGAGAAGGTGCTACAGATAGCAAAGAGTCGGAGAAAATAGTTCATGTCGTCGTGCATGGTCACATACGGCAGGGAAAGTATCCCATTCACTGTGCTCTTTTCCGCGAGGAAAACACTGGCCATCGCTGTGCTCCCAGATAGCCGAGTGGTTGTCAAGGCGCCACTCGGAGCCGAGTTAGAAGATATCCGGCAACGGGTCGGTAAGCGTTCTCGGTGGATCCTCAGACAGCTTCAGTATTTCCAACAGTTCGATCCAAGGATGACCCAACGCAATTTTGTTGGCGGAGAAACCCACCTGTATCTTGGCAGACAATTCCGCCTGAAGTTTATCGAAGGGGAACTGGAGACGGTGAGATTGTCTGGAGGGTTCTTCTGGATTCAAATGGCTGGCTCACCCGATTCAGAAAAAGCCAAGATGCTTTTGAACAGATGGTATGCCGAAAAGGCGGACGGAATGTTTCAAGTCAGCTTCGATCGTTGTTGGCCGCGATTTGAGAAGCTTGGACTTATGAAGCCACGCATGCAGACCAGGTACTTAAAGAAGCGTTGGGGTAGTCTTTCCAGAGGGGGATTGCTGTCACTAAATGTAGATTTGATCCGGGCTCCCAGGGAGTGCATCGATTACGTTGTCACTCACGAGCTTTGCCATCTGAAGTACCATGATCACAGTTCGGAGTTTTATCGACTACTAGAACGGATGATGCCGGATTGGGAACGGCGAAAGCACAAGTTGGAGATGGCGCTTGCTTGAGCTGGCAACAGAGTCAACGTCCGACCATGACGTCACCATTTCCGTTTAAGTGTCACAAACTGTCACCATTTGTCGCAAATCGTGGTTATGAGACTCAAAAACAACAGTTTGATAATTAGTTCTTATCAAGCGGAGGGTTGCCTCAACCTCCTTGTAGCCTCATGGTTTCACACCACTTGCTTGCTTAGATACTCCCTTAATGCATCGCGCACGATTGCAGAGAATGTGAAGGGCTCCTTGTTTCTGCGTCGCTGGCGGGAGAGATCTTCAACGGCCTCGAAAATGTCCGGCTCTACCGTTACAGACATTTTTATGAATTCGGATTTCGGAAATATTTTTTCCGATTTAATATCCAACGTCCCACCGGGCTGCTTCTTCTGCGATGGGGACGTCTTTCCCGATTCAGTTTCTGGCACTTTGGCCAGCATCTCATCTTCCATCTGCAATTCTGCAAGCGACTTACGCTTAAAAGTCATGACGACCGTCCTCCCTTCAGTTTCAGCATGCGGACAACCTCTTCGGCAAGCATTCCAATTTCCTGGTAAGCGGGCGAAGATGGGGCGAACTTGTTGATTCCGATGCCGTGCATGACGGAATCGGCGTAGGCCACCCGCAAGCAGAGTGTCGCCTCTGAAACGGGGCCGAACTTTGTCAGCACTGATCGTAGTTCCCTTCCGGCGGCGGAGTTAAGTTGGACCCGGTTGGGTACCAGAAGGAACTGCTTCGTGGCGTCCAACTCAATGGCTTCCTTGCAGACCGAGATTGCCGTCTTTGCCGCCTCGATATCCAAGGCACTGGCCCCGACCGGAACAAGCATGAGGTCGGAATAGAGTGCGGCTCGCATGGAGACCGAGGCGATTGCCGGCGGAAGATCCATGATGACCAGATCGGCCTCTACCTCCGAAAGCTCACTCTTGAGATTCTTGCCTTCTCCGTCTTGGGCAACCGGGAAGACATGGACCCCAGCTTTACCGTTTCCTTTGGTGATCCAGACCGTGGCACTCTGCTGGGGGTCGGCATCGGCCACGGCAACTTTCAGGTCGGGGAAGGTTTCCTTGATCTGCGTCGCCAGGTGGACCGAGATGGTTGTCTTGCCGACGCCGCCTTTCTGCTGCAATAACGAGACGATCTTTGCCATGATAATATTTCCGAAAAAATAAATGTGAAATAAGATTTATTTATCGGAACGGAGAGCAAAAGGCAAGGACTATGTGGTGGGAAGAATCTCGGGGGAACGCTCACGGCCTTCGGCCGCCTGCAGGATGCGACTGACCGACTTGGCTGTCCACATGCAACCACGAGCCGTGAGAATGCGACGGCTGTTGAGGGCTTGGGCTGTCCCATTCAGACTGTGCCCGGCATCCAGCAGCTCTCGGATCGTCGGGTAGACGTTTGCAGCGTACTCCCTGGCTCGAGCCCGACGCTCTTCGAGTCCCTGAAGCTGGATTTCCTCGGTAAGAATCGCTCCGCGGTGGCCACCGAGTCTTACCCCTTTCGTCTTGGCGGCGGCCAGGGCCTCCCGGGTTCGCCGGCTGATCATCTCCCGCTCGTGCTCGGCGATTGCAGCCAGGATGTGGATGGTCAGCTTGTTGGCGTAGGGATTGTCGCAGGCGATGAAATCGATCCCCGCGTCCATGAGGTTGGCAATGAAGGCCAGATTTCTGGAGAGTCGGTCCAGCTTCGCGATGATCAGCGTCGCCCGGGACATCTTGCAGCGATTGATGGCCTTCTGTAGCGCCGGCCGGTCGTTCTTTTTACCGCTCTCGACCTCGACATATTCTTCCAGAAGCTCTCCGCCGTGGGCACCCAAGTAGCTCCCGATCGCCTGGCGCTGGGCGCTGATCCCGTGCCCCTGCTCACCCTGTTTGTCGGTCGAGACCCTGAGATACGCAATGTAATGTTTCATTCGGACCACCTTGTCGTTTTAGTCAACGCTCGTTGACTGATGTGACACAGAATTCACTGCACCATACCAAAGGGGGGGCGCTTACGTCTGCTTCCCCAGGAGGTGGCATAACGCTGCCAGGTGTGTGCGGTATCGGCGGCGCCTTTCATCGATCTCCCGCAGATAGCCAGCGTAGACCCGGATGAAGATGATAATTGCCGGAACGATGAAGCAGAACACCATCCGAAACGTCGCTGGGAAGCGACCCAAAAAAATGGCAACAAGATAAAGCGGCAAGGCGGCAACTCCCAGTCCGATTATGACGATATACCACCAATGGTAGAAGCTGTACTTCCGTTCAACCCGCCGCTCGATCTCGCTGGCGGCTAGGGATAGCTCGCCCAGGTTCAGTAATCCCATAGCCAGCCGCTGCAGCGTTCTACGCTCCGCATAGGCTATCCCATGCACTTGTGCCTCTTCCAAAAAGGTGAGCACCTGGGAGTGCGCTCGTTTGCCCACGTTATCACCATGTCTCGGTGACGGTTCAGGCATTCTGAAGTCTCATTTTGACGCGGATTCAATCACCCGCTTCAATCTCTTGCGCCTCTCGGCCAGAATGGCGAGCACCACGAAGCTACTCACTGTTAACAAAAACCACATGCCGAACAAAAAAGCATCGAATCCGGCAAGTTTCTTGGTGTGCATGTAATCGGAGATCAGAACGCCAACAATCACCAGAGCAACAGCTTCTATGAACACAACAATCATGGTGGAGCGGTTGAGTCTCTTCAACCTCCGCTGCAATTCATCTGGGCTTGGAGGCTCTTTCGAGGTCGTCTCTGCCGTCTTCCGTGACTCCATGAACACCTCTGCCAGTAGCTTTGCCTGCTCGGGATCAAAGGCGGATTCGAGGCGGTGCTTGAGATCTTCGTAATTGCGGGTGTTGGACATGGGACTCCCCCCTACGTGGTCATTGTTATCCGTCATAAGATAAACCATCAGAACGCCAAACCGATTCCTCCACTGACTCCACGGAGCGTATGATAACCGGCGGTGAGCAGAACCGCGTGCCAGTTATCGTAGGGAATCCGGTACTGAATACCGGCGCCACCTTCGACGGTGAGGACATAGCGTTTCTTCTCAACGTTGAAGAGAGTCCCAGCCGGCCAGGCAAAGAGCCGCTGTGCCTCGGTCACCACCATGACCTTCCGTTCTTCCTGCCAGTAGACCCCACCTTCTGCGTAACCGGTCAAGTTCCGAGTAAAGTCGTAAAATCCCATCATATCGAATCCGAAAGCCGGATCAATTTTCTTCTTGCCCACGGGCTTTGCGGCAACACCCAGATCCGCCAGGGTGAATGGGTAGGCGTCATTGACCACTTTGCCCTCATAGTCGAAGTCTCCCCCATAACCGAACTTCATGCCAATGGGGCCCAACCGCGTACCGAGCGCGACAGAGTAGTTTCCCTGCAGCGTCGCTCCTCCCTCCACCCACAGAGCCTTCTTGAGCGTGTTATCCTCACCGGCGGCGGGGATAGCACTGAGCAGAACCATTACCAGGATAATGCAGGACATCATGCGATACATGATCAATTCCTCCTTGTCATGTTATTACGAAGCGATGCCGGGCAGGCCCCATCCCTACTTCGCCTCGGCGGCCTTCAACTGGCCCGTCCGTCTGAGGGCTTCGATTACCTGTACCCCCTCATCCTTGCTGGGAAGCACCTTTTCGCATTCCGCATAGGTCATCGGGTGAAACCCCTCAAACTTTCTGCCGCTCCTCAGATCCGCTGCACAACCGGCCAACACGACCAACATCAGACTCAACAGGACCTTATTACGCATTATTCCCTCCCCAAAAGATGATTGACCGGCAACCCGAAATAAATCTTAAACATTGTCTATCGGCCAATACTTAACATTTAATGTCGATTATACATCATATGATGCGAATTTTTAAAAAAAAGTTAGCATTAAATATTGTGTTGACCGTTTTGTCATTTGAGTAGGGTAGGCCCAGAGAGGATCACCTATGAAGACAACCAAGGAATTGCTGGGAGCGAGGATCAAGGAACTGCGGAAAGCACGGAAGCTTTCCCAGGAAGAGCTAGCCGAGCTCATTGGGGTGGAGCCGCAGCACATGAGCCGACTCGAGGTGGGGAAGAGTTACCCCTCCCTCGACCGGCTCGAAAAGATCGCCACGGTTCTTGAGGTGCCGCTGAAGGACTTCTTCGATTTTTCACATCTGGATGACGCCGGTGAGCGACGGGCGGGGATCGACCAATTAGTGAAGGATCTGAGCGAGGACCAGCAAAGATTCGTTTATCGGATGCTGAAGATGCTTAAGGAAACCACGAGGGGAGAGTAAATTTCCGTCGGATTCATCTGATGCCTGATATGGGGAAAAACTCCAAAGCCAACTATATCCGAAAAGCCACACGACAATTCCGACGGCTTGAGACAATTGTAGGCAATGATTCTCGGGAGGAAACGATTGACTTCATCCTCTACGCTTCAGATGAAGCAGGCCGATCCTGCACGTCGCTGAATTCGTCCTCACTGCATCAGGTCACCTGTTGCGGACGATATCGGTCATTGTCAGCACTATGGTAGATCAGTTCTGACATTCGGTTTTTTCCCATTCCCTCAAAGCAAAATGCTTCTGTCAATCATACCTCCGGGCAGCCGCCTCGAATTCCTGCTTTACCTCAGCCCTCAACTCCGCCGGCTCCAGCACCTCCGCTGCGGAGCCGAAGGAAAGCACCCACCGCTTGACCTCGTCACGGCCTGAAGTTCTCATCACCAGAACCACCGAGCCGTCGACTTCATCGATAAACTCCTGATCCTTCGCCCAGCGCCGCTCCTTTATGTACCGGGCCTGCCCGGGGGAAAAGCGAATCCTTGCATCAAAGGGCTCGTCGAAGATGATGTTGAAGGCGGAGTCGAGCAGTTCGTGGGGATCGAATCCCTCCGGATAGTCAAACTCCTGCTCGGCAATGTCCAGAGAGCGGATCCGCTCGACGGCCAGGGTTCTGATGCTGGAAAAGCGGGCGACAATGCACAGCAGGTATAGCCCGCCATCCCGTTCAAAGAAGTGAAGCGGGTGGATAGTGAAGGTCTTGTCCCGGTCGTCGTAGAAGGAGTGATAGGTGACGGTGCAGACCTTGCCGTTGAGCATTGCAAAGCTGAGGTCGTCAATGGTTTCCTGCACCCCGCTGTAGTCCTTGGCCGCCTTGGCGGTGGGAATGAAGAGCGTTGCATAGCGCTCCATCATCCGGCGAAACCCCGGCGGGAGGATCAGCCCCAGCTTTCTGAAGGCGGCATCCACCGACTCTTCGATCATGGTGCCCTGGTAGACCCCCAGGTTCCCCCTGAGGGCATAGAGGGAAAGGGCCTCGTCAAAGGTGAGGGTTGCAAGGTTGGGGGTCTTGAGGACCGATCCCTCGTCGAGCTGGTAGCGCTTCTGCCGCTCCATGAACCCGGCGGCGGTTTCGTGGACCGGAAGCCCTATCCGCTCCAGCGCCTTGAAGATCCGGTAGACCGTCCGGCGCTCCACGGAGGTGTTCGCCACGATCTCGGCTATCGTTGCCCCCTGGGGACGGCTCAGAAGCTTCACCGTCTCCACCATATCCACCAGCTGTCCCGCCCAGCAGTCCTTTTCCCGCTTCGGCACGTCACCCTCCCCCGACCGGTAATCGGCACAATCGCCCTGTGCCCGAAAATGTCACGCATGCATTGTATCGGTATTTATAACGAATGCTTGAGGAGGCACTCCATGGCGAAAGACGGCAACAAGCAGCAAAAAGAGAACGGGCTCAGCGATTACGGCATCATCTACCTCTCCGGCGCCATTGATTCCGGCACCGCCGAGGGGGTCTGCAAGGAAATCATCGAATACAACATCAGGGGGGAAGTGAACCAGATCCAGATGATCATCAATTCCCCCGGCGGATCGTGTCCGGCAGGCTTCTCGATCATCGACATCATGGAGTGGTCGCGGATTCCCATCTATACCACCGGCATCGGCATGATCGCTTCCATGGGGCTCCTGGTCTTCATGACCGGAGAAAGGGGGCGCAGGGTCATCACCCCGCGGACCTCGATCCTTTCCCACCGGTTCTCGGCCTTCAATTTCGGCAACCACAGCCAGCTCATCGCCAGCCGCAAGGAGGAAGACCTGGAGCACGAGCGGATTCTCCAGCACTACCTCTCCTACTCGAACATCTCTTCCCGGGAGGAGCTGGAGAACTACCTCCTGCGGGACGTGGATACCTGGCTCGCCCCGGATGAAGCCATCCAGTACGGGCTGGCCGATGTCATCGAGCCGCTCAGAACCCGCAGTTACTGAAAACGAGACCCACCATGACCACGACCATGAACGCACAAACGACCTTCACCCCTGCGGACCAGGGCGCTCAGGTTCTCCATCTGTCGGCGCGGGATTCCGCGCCGGCGGTCGCTCCCTTTGCCGACAACCTCGACCATCTCCAGGCCATGGAACAGGAAGCACGCCTGATCCTGGCCCGGGCGGTACTGCGCTGCAACGGCTGCGAGGCGACCCAGGAGAGCGATGTTGCGCGCGTACTGTCCCTGGCCGGGCTGTCAACGGAAAACGCCACCCTGGACCATGTGGAGCTGCTCCTGTCGGGACACGTGCAGAAGACCCGCTTGCGGGAAGAGGCGTCGGCCCGCGCCGGCATTGCCCTCACCCTGCCCCGGTTCTGCGAAAACTACGGCCTCGAGGGCTTCGAGCGCAGCGTGGTGCTCCTTCTCTTCATGCTCACCACCAGTCGCGGTTTCTGCGAAATGTTCTATCTCTGCGGCTTCGAAAAGGAGCGAAAGTGGACAGAGGGAATGAAGATCGGTTCGCTCCTCGCCATCATCTGCAGGGATTACCGGGAGCAGATCGACCGCCGCTCCGGCTTCAGCGTCGACGCTTCGCTTATCCGCCAGGAGATCATCCTCTTCCGGAATACGCTGGACGAGACATCCAACATCCTGGACGAGATCGTCTGCCTCCACGAGCGGTTCGTCCGCTTTATCCTGGATGACAACAACCTTTATAGCACCATGTTCAGGTTCGTCGGCAGGGAGCGGAGCTGTGTCAGCCTTGATCAGGTCGTCATGGACGAAGCGGCGAAGCATGAGGTGGTCACCCACGTGGGAAACTACCTGAAACGGCGGGAGCTGGGGCAGCGGAGCATCCTCGACGAGTTCTACGGCTACGGCACCAGCCTTACGCTCCTCTTCCACGGCCCCCCCGGTACCGGCAAGACCATGCTGGCCAAGGCCCTGGCGTGTCACTTCGATCGACAGCTCTTCACCCTCCGGCTCGAGGATCTGAACGATACACCCGGCAGCTACGAGGAAAACTTCGGCTCCCTGTTCCGCGAGGCATCACTCCACGGGGGGATCGTCTTCTTCGACGAATCCGACGACATCTTCCGGGATGATTCCCGGGCAAGTCGGGCGCTCCTCATCGAAATCGAAAAGGCCCGCTGCGTGGTGATCCTCGCCACCAACAAGCCCGTGGAGCTTGACCCGGCCATGGAACGGCGCATCAGTATGAAGGTTTCCTTCGCCATCCCTGATCCCGACCTGCGCCTTTGCATGTGGCAGTCGCTCATTCCTCCCGGTGTCCGACTGGCCGACGACCTCGACCTTCGGATGCTCTCCGAGCGGTACGAGTTCACCGGCGGGCTCATCAAGAACACCATCTTCCTGGCCATCAACAAGGCCATGTCCGACGATGGGATCGAGAACACCGTCATCACGCGGGAGCTCCTCAACCACGCGGCGTCATTGCAGATTTCCCCGCTAGCCGAGATGTCCCGCCTCTGCCGAACATACCCTCCGGCGATGACCTTGGAGGATATCCCTCTCCGGGAATACCAGAAAGAGCAGATCCGCCACCTTGCCACGGCGTATCGGCGTCTGAAGGAAGGGGGACTCGGCCTTTCGGTCCTCCTCGGTTCCGGCGACATCCAGACCGGAATTAACGCCGTCCGGGCGCTTGCCAACGAATGCGGCCTCATGGTCAGGGAATTCGATTTCGACAAGACCCTCTCCATGGCCGACGAAAACAGGGTCATCGATCCGGTCAGCCAGAAAAAAGTCAGTCCGATGCGCTATGCCTTCTCGCCCGGAACCGGCAGCGCGGCCGTCATCCTCTTCGTTGACCACAACCGCGAAGTGGAGCGGCTGCTGGCGGACACGCCGGACACCGCCCGCAACATGATGCTGGCTGAGCTGACCTCGCACCTCCGGACCCATCCGGGTCTCTTCTGCCTGGTCACCAGGTCGCCCGGCAAGGCGAGACTCCCGGCTGAGTTCAGTCTACGGTTCGACCTGGAGTATCCGCCCGAGGAGGAGCAGATACGGCGCTGGGAAGAACATATCGGGTGGAGTTCTGTCGATGACGATCTGGTCACTCTGGTCGAACACCATCCGATGCACATCACCGAGATCGACTTCCTGGCCCGTCAAACAATGATCCACGCCATTATTCACGGTGGGAGCGGCAAGCCGACAGTCGCCGACATTTACGAAACCATCGAGAGACATCAGGGGAAGAAGCATCAGCCGGTGCTGTTCGGGGAGAATAAAAGCAAGGGGGAACTGGCGAGGCAACCGCTAGGAAAATCCAAAGATCAGGGCAATGAGTGAATAGCTCCTAAAGAATTTTCAACGCATGCCGAACAGCTATTATAGATGCATATTAATGCACTCATCCAGCCATCAGGCAAATCCATGATCAGGAGGACAGAAGCATGGGATTTATCGACTCCCTCAAAAGCGTGGCAAAAACGGTATGGGAAGGTGACCCTAATGCTGGCTACGAGGCAGGCATGAGGTACGTCAATGAGAATGATTTCAATCTGGCATCACACTTCTTGGAAGATGCAGCCAAACGCGGCCACGTCGATGCGCAGTACTCTCTTGGCTACTTATACTGGGATGGTAAGCTGACATCGCGGGATATGGCCAAGGCACAGCACTGGCTCAGCGCAGCGGCTCAAAATGGCCATATTGATGCCCAATATTTACTCGGTTACATTTTTCATGAAGGCCAAGTGGTTCCTCGAGATATGGCCAAGGCACAGTACTGGCTGACCATGGCGGCACAACAGGGTCATCAGGATGCACTGGCATTTATCAGAGAACAAGAAGCCGCTAACGCTCCTGCACCGGTAACACCAGGCATTTCATGCACTGGTTGTGGCGCTGCTATGGTGGAAGGGGCCAGATTCTGCCCGGAATGCGGTGAAAAAGCGCCACTGCCTAAGTGCTGCCCCTCCTGCGGCGCACCACAGACAGGCCCGGCCAAGTTCTGCCCGGAATGCGGCGCCAACCTGAATGCTCCTCCGAAATGCAGCGGATGCGGCGCCGAGATGGCCCCAGAAGCGAAGTTCTGCGGAGATTGCGGGACGAAAGCAGGTGCTACGGCGCCCAATCCGACCGCCACCGCCCCCCAGCGGAACGATGCACCGGAAAGCATCACCCTCGAGATTGCAGGACCTGGCATGGAAGTTTCGTGCGGGCGGCTGTCCGATGAGCAGTACGAAGAAATCCTCCAACTCCAAAAGGATGGGGAATTCGAGAATAGCGACTACTGCGAATGCACGCACAACTACAATGACGTTTTCCATCTCTACGGCGTCCTGTCGTCACAAGATGGCGATGAGATCAGGTCTCCAAAGCTGGCGCCCAATTATGAGGAAGTCGATACTTATAGCGAATTTGAAGACGGTATTTACATCATCTATGCGGCGCCGTCGCGAAAAACATACGGCAGCTTCACCATCAATTGTCCGGGCGGATTTGTCCCGGAGAAACTCAGCATACAGCTGTCAACGTTCGATATCAGCATGCTAGAGCTTGATGATGAAGGAACAGAGCTGATGGGCTCAATAATCTCCGGCATCTCCTATGACGACGAGCCCATTGATCTTGAGTTTGAAGATAATGGCGGAGATTGTTGCCGGTTCATTGTTCGGATCGATGACGGGTGCTGGGACATAATTTACTCTCAGCGGGGAGAAGAGTCGGAGTGGAATAGCTAAGCATCTCAAAATCAGCAGTTCACACATCTAAACATATGGAGGCCTTTAAAATGAGTTTTGATCTCAAAACAATCGGTGAAGAATTAGACATTGTCAATCATGAAATATATTTCGGAGTCACCAGCAGTGATGATAATGCGGATACTGAAGATGGTTTCAGTATTGACAATTGGAAATTGGATTATCTTCATTTCTCAATAGTGCAGAGAGAGGATGAAGATATTTTTCATGTAATAGACTGGTTTGAAAAGAAAATAAGCCCAAATATAGATGAGTTTGAAAAATGTGACGACTACATAGCCAAAATAGCCAGTACCAGATTCAAAAGTATGAATGAAGTCAATCTGCAAAAGAAATATTTCTCCGGCATGCTGAGATGCGCCTTGGATGAAGATGAAGATGGAATGTCGAGCATAACGGATAAAAAAGGGGGAGAAATTCTTTTTTATGATTATAGCGACGAGGAACCTGTCATAGATATCGGCTATCAGAATTGCATTTTTTGCATAACATCATCAAGGCCATCAAAGATCAGCAATGGAGCAATTATAGAGGATGATGCCTCTGTGTTTGAACCAGGTTCGACACCAATGGACAAATTCAAATCCGCGCTATATACCGAGGAGCTAAGTCTGTTCGGCAATTAGAATAAGCCTTTCAGAAGCCGTTATCGCACTTAACCAACAAGCTACGGGTTTGGTCTATGGCTGTCGATCTTACTGAATGCCTCGTCGTTGGCATATCCTCCCGCGCACTCTTCGACCTCTCCCATGAGGACGGGCTTTTCACCAGCGAGGGGCTGGACGCCTACCGCGCCTACCAGATGGAGAACGAGCACCGCGTCCTCGAACCGGGTACCGGCTTCCCGCTCGTGAAGGCGATCCTGAGGCTCAACGAAACGCTCCCCGGCGACAGGAGGACCGAAGTGGTGGTCATGTCCCGGAATTCGTCTGAGACGAGCCTCAGGATATTCAACTCCATCGACCACTACGGTCTCGACATCACCCGCGCCGCCCTCACCGGCGGCGCCCCACTTTCCCCATACCTGCGCGCCTTCAGGGTTGACCTGCTCCTCTCCCAGCACGAAGACGACGTTCAGGCCGGCATCAATGCCGGCATTGCATCGGCGTTGCTCTACAGCAGGCCGAGCTGCCTCAACGAAGAAATCAACCAGATCAGGATTGCCTTTGACGGCGATGCTGTTCTTTTCTCCGACGAATCGGAACGGATTTTCAAGGAACACGGATTGGAGGCATTTGTCCGTCACGAGGCGGATAATGCCCGCAGACCGCTCCCCGAAGGACCGTTTGCCCGCTTCCTTAAGAGTCTTGCCGCGATCCAGAAGCTGGCGGGGACCACGGTGCCCCCCATCCGCACCGCCCTGGTCACTGCCCGCAGTCGCCCAGCCCATGAAAGGGTAATCCGGACCCTCAGGGCCTGGAACGTGGTGGTGGATGAGGTGTTCTTCCTTGGGGGGATGAAGAAGATGGAAGTCCTGGAGGCATTCAGGCCGCACATCTTCTTTGACGACCAGGATGTCCACTGCGGACCGGCTTCCACCGTTGTACCGGTCGGACGGGTGCCCTACGTGGAACGGCAAACGGCCTGACTACCCGCTTGGCCGAGGATGGCATTGCTGGACCGCATGATCGAGGAAAAGGACAACTCTATGACGAGAACGGATTGCGTTATAAACCAAACGAAACAACCAGTTGAGTATCTCAAAGGATCTCCTGTTTTTGCCATGTCATTGGGGGCCAAGGAGCTGTTCCACAGCAATTTCCTGGCATGGTTCTGGAACAACTATTCCGGTCACGCAATGGCGGCCTTTTCAGGCTGGATGGGAGGAATACCGAAACAAGCGGCCTTTGAAGCTGCTGAACGGGAAAAAAATAATTTCGACCTGACTATCAGATTCAGTGGAGACCACAAGCTCGTCATCGAAAATAAGGTTAAAGCGGTTCCGAGCAAGGCTCAACTCGAAGAATATTCAAGAAAACTCTCAAATGAGAAGCACCCTGAAAAAATCGAGTGTTTGATATTGAGCCTGACTCCGCCACGGTTCTGCGGAACAGGAAAGAGTATTACGATAGATGGCGGAGGCAACCGGAATTTCACCTGGGGATGCATGTCATACTGCCAGCTGGCCGATGCGCTGCAAGAGGCCTCAAATTCCATAACAGGTTATGACGGTTGCATATTGAAGGACTATATAGCGTCAATCCGCGCTTTATCCGAATTGGTAAACAACAGTTTAGTGGAGCAGGGGCAGAGCTTCTTTTATGAAAGCGGAGATTTCAGCGATCTCAGAATTACAGACGTAATCAGAAAGTTAAGGTACGGACAGCTTGTCGAGGCGGTTTCCGCAAAACTACCCGCGAGCAAGACAGATCTCTCAGGCAAAGATTTCCTGAAGGGGTCGCACGGAGACGTCTTCCTGCACTCATTCATGACCCGCAGCCTCGGTGGGTTTGATCTGAAATATATAGTATCCCCAGAGCAGGGTCCTTTTGTCGTGGGAATCCAGATTCAAGGCTCTGACCTCCGGCTGTTTGTTGAAACTATTGGTGGAAAGGTCAATCTGGGAAATGTTGCGGAGGAACTGTTGAATAAAAAGGCTTGGTTTGATTTCTCACAGGTTTGCGGGTCCGGCAATATCAGGCCTGATTCCCAGAAAAAAGGCAACTTCTTGAAGTTTGGGGGTACTTTCCTCTACCGGGCAAAGGCTTTGCCAAAAAACATGAACCTGGAAGAACTCTCTGATCTGGTGGTCAAGTTTGCCACTCAAATTGAAGCTAAAAAGCAAGACATCCAAGAGACAATCAATAACTTCTGCTGAGGAACTCCATGGCCATCCCCCTCGAATGCCTGAGCGTCATCATTCCCATCGCCACCATCATAAACCACATCGGCCTTGATGGCTTTCACCGGCATCTCGCCGACAACACCAGTCATGACAATTACCTCTACCGCATCGGAGCCATGAATCCGATGGACGTAGAATTGATCATCAATAGTTGGCAAGAGCAGGGGTTCAGGCCAACCGGCAGACGAAGAGGTGAACTGTATTGGAAGGACCTCTGCGTGGTTGACGCCCATGGTCCAACCCTCCCCTGCAACTGGATTGAATACAATCCTGGCGAAAGGATCGTACGCTTGAAGGGAAAGGACTGAGGTGACATGCAGGCTGAACAAATGACGAAGGAGCGCGCTGAGCGCACCGTCGCCAAATGCCTGAAGCTATACGACAGAATCCGCCATCACGGCAGGACTGGGATGATCTGGAAGAAGAGCTGATGAAGTAACTTCCGTGGCGCCATTTCACTGGTTTTTATGAACGTCATCATCGCCGGCAGCAGAACCATCACTGATTACGAGGTTGTCCGCAGGGCCGTCGACGAAGCCAGGGCCAACGGTTTGGAGGTATCGGCCATCATCGAGGGTGGCGCCTGCGGTGTTGATGCCCTTGCCGCGCGCTATGCCGAGGAGCACGGGATAGAGCATATCCGGGTTCCGGCTGATTGGGGCCGCTACCGCCAGGGTGCCGGGAAGAAGCGGAACGAGCTGATGGCGGAAATGGGTGATGCCCTGATCGCCATCTGGAACGGCGCATCCCGGGGGACAAAACACATGATTGAGTGTGCACGGAAAAAGGGGATCGCGGTTCAGGTGGTGACCCTCGACAGATAAATCCCAGCGATTGGAAACCCGAGACGAGACGGAGAACACATAACGCCAAATGAGCCCCTGGCGGTGTCGAGTAAACGGGATACCTGTAAAAAACCACCGGAGATTGGCTCGCCTTCGGCATGGTTTGCGCGGTTTCAACAGCTGTCGGAAGATCAAAAGAGACACAAAAAGCACAATAATGGCAGTATGTTGCGCGCATCCGATTTCCGGCAACAGAAATTGACTCTCACCGAGGTAAGCATGGCCATGACCAGACAGGCAGTTGTCCACTTCATCCTCGTACCGGACAAGTCCGCGGCCCGCAAGGTTCGCCGCGCGGTGGCGGCCGCCAGTGCCCGCGTGGGAATACAGGTCGGTACGTGGCCGGAACTCGTCAGCCTGGCGCAAAAAAGCTACATCCTCCCTTCCTCTCCCGATGAGTGGCAATCACGCCTCGATTCCGCCCTCGAATCCCTATCCGATTCCTTCTGGAGCAAGAGCCTCCACCATGCCCAGTCGGACCGGCAGCAGATCGCAGACGCCGTGGAACGGACCCTGGTAACGCTGCTGGAAGGGGCGGGTCCCGCCGGCCGGCTTGACGCCATAAATCCGTCCATGCTCCCGCCACGGTCGGCGAGACATCACGCGGATCTGGCGCGGCTTCGCACCGCCCTGGGGAATCTCCTCCCTCCCCACCTTGCCGTCATCCGGCAGATTCTGGATTCGAGTACAGAACGACTGCTCCGCCCGGTCCGGGTATACCATCGGGAAGGGTGGCCGGTGCTCAATCCCTGGCAGCGGGCTCTGGTCGACAAACTCAACCGGGATGCCGGCGCGTGTGAAGATCCTGCACTGGCGGCGTGTCTTGCAGAAGAGCCTGCCGCCGCGCCAGCGGGCACGGCCCTGGGGCACCTTCAGCGACACCTGTTTGCCATGCCGGACAGCAAGCCTTGGCGAGACAGCACGCTCCAGTGGCTGGCCGTCCGCGATTACCTCCAGGAAGTTGAAGTGGCCGCCGGGATGGTGCAGCAGTCCTTGGCGGAGGACCCTTCCCTTGCCATGGCCGATCTGGCGCTGTTGCTCCCCACTGATGAACGGTACGACACCGCGGTTCGGACCGTCTTCACCATGGCGGGAATCCCCGTCTCGGGTCTTGCCTCCGAAGCCACCGGACGCGATCTGGGGCGGGAGGCGGTCTTCAATTTCCTGCTCAGTCTCGACAAGCCGGCACCGGTAATCGCCCTGGCATCGCTCCTCACATCGCCCCTCATGCCATGGGATTGCGTCGCCGGGAACCGCCTTGCCCAGGAAGTCATCAACCATACCTTTGCTCTCGAAGCTGGCGTCGACAGCACCGACGACGCCCGTGCCATGCTGGAGATCATTCGCAACAAAGTTCATAGTTGTGATGAGGTGCGTGAACGCCTGAAGCGCCTTGCCCAATTGAGCGGGGCCGGCGCCAGGCGACTGACCGATGAAGAGCGCTCCTCACCGTTGTTCGCGCATCGAATGGAGCTGGAGCAGTGCTGTGCCGCGCTTATCGAGTGTCTCAACGGGAAATCGGGGGAAATCCCCTGGAATGAACTACGCAAGACGGTAACTCCCCGAAACATTCCCGTACATCGTGGAAAGGATCTCAACCGGGAGGGTGTCGCCGTCTTTCACGAAGGGGAAGAACCCTGGCGCCGGGTGAGGCGGCTTTTTGTTCTGGGCTGCCATGACGGGCACTACCCCCGGAAAACCGCAGGCTTCTCGCTCTTCACCGATCAGGAGCTGGAGTTGTTCCGTACCGTTGCGGGACTTGAACTGGTCACCGCCGCGGAACAGAACCGTCAGCAGCGCCAACTGTTCCTCCGGCAGCTTCGCAGCGCGTCGGACCACGCAACCTTTCTCGTCCCCCGCCGCGATCCACTGGGCAAACCCCTGTCCCCATCCGCCGCCATAACCTTCAGTGCCGCCCTGTTTTCCGATGTCAGGGATGAAGATGAATTGGTACTGGAGCTTGACAGTGCATCAGACCGCGCCAGGGCCGTCGGGCTTCCGCCGGCGCCCCGCAAGGATCAGCAAGCCTCCCGCAGCCCCGATCCCCAAGACCTGAAGTTTGACAGAAACCTGCTGGAGCTGAACAAGGGGACTGATGGCAGTCTGAAGCCAGAATCCCCCAGCCGGCTTGAAAAACTGATGATATCCCCCCTTGCCTGGCTGTTTGAACGGCTGGGGGTGGAGCCCCGCGACTGGCAGCCAGAATCCCTTGATATCAAGGCAAAGGGCACCTTGGCCCATGCCGTGTTCGAGCTGCTCTTTGATCCGAAAGTTCCCCTGCCCGAAAGGGAGAGGATCGAGACTCAGGTCCCGGCCTTGCTGGAGAGGCAGATTACCAAGATCATGCCGTTTCTTCATCGCCGGGAATGGAAGGTGGAGCGAAAACATCTGGAGCAGGAAATCGTCAAGGCAGCCCTTCAGTGGCGGGAAATACTGTTTCATGCCGGCGCCCGGCCGGTAGCGGTGGAGATTTCGCTCAAGGGTGAATTGTACGGGGTTCCGATTCACGGCAACGCCGACCTGCTGCTTGAGCTGCCGCCCAACCGGCTGTACGTGGTCGATTACAAGAAGTCCTCCAGCAATGACCGCCGCAAACGAATGGAGGTGGGCTACGACCATCAGGCAGAACTGTACCGCACCATGATCAGGACCGGCGGGCTGGAGAAGCCGGAAAAGGCGCCTGCGGGATTGTCGGAACAACTGGCGGGTATCAGAGACACCGGCGAGATCGGCACCCTCTACTACCTGATGAACGACCAGACCGCCCTGGCCGATACCACAGGCTGGCTGCCGGGGAACATCGGCAACCTTGAGGAGATGCAAAACAGCACCTCAAGCAATGCCATGAAACTTATACAGGAGCGTTTTGCCCAATTACGACAGGGGTACCTTGAGTTGAATACCACCACCGATGAGAAGGAATTCAAGGATAAGCGGGGGATATCTGCGTATGCCTTGAAGGTGAGTCCGTTGGTGGGGATGTGGATGAAGGAAAAATAAACTTACGAAATCCCAAATTATACAGAGGATGCACTATTTCTGTAAAACAGTTCAGAAAGGCACAATAGATTCTTACGAGCAACGCCGCCCAGGCTTTGCCGGCGTTGACAGACTGAAAACCTGAATCACAAGGACAGACCATGACATTGCCAAACCTCACCATCGTCCCCGCCGGGGCAGGCTCGGGCAAGACCTATTTCCTGCAGAACGAGCTTGCCAAGCGGATAGAGAACGGCCTCGCCCCAGAAAAGATCGTGGCCGTCACCTTTACCGAATCAGCCGCCGCCGAGTTGAGGAGCAGGATACGGGCAGCGCTGATAGGGAAAAACCTGCTGGAGCAGGCCCAGAAACTTGATCAGGCATATATCACGACCATTCACGGTTTCGGTCTGCGCCTCATCACGGCATTCGCCTTTGACGGCGGCATGTCTCCCTCGCCCCGCATGCTGAATGACGATGAACAGGGGATGCTGGTAAGTCGCGCCCTGGCCCATTCTGACGACGCTTCCGCCCTGATGGAGAACCTCGACCAATACGGCTACCGCTACAATTTCAGCAGTAACGCGACCGCGGAAGAGTCTTTCCGAGGGCGGATGCTTTCCTTTATCGGCACGCTGCGGGGCATAGGGAGGACGGGAACGGCGGCCGACCTGATTGCGCCGGCCAAGGATGCGATTCGCGGGCTTTACGGCGACACCCGGGCTGCCGAACACCTGAAGGCAGCCCTTCTTTCCGCCGTAGAGGCCCTGCTGAGGGAATTTCCGAAAGACCTGTCGCCTGACTACAGCGCCGTAAAATCAGCCCGTGAGGAACTGCGCGCCAATTTCCATCAACTGCGCCGCGCCTCCGGCGGCAGGGCGCTGGACACCGACTGGAAGCTCTGGAAGTCGCTGCGCAAGCTGCGGATTTCCAATCGCAACACCAAGCTGCCCGCAGGGTATGACGGCCTGGCTGAAGAGGTCATGGCCGCGGCCCATGCCCTGCCTCTGCATCCCGGCCCGTTGCAGGATGCCTTGAACCACGCCACGGCTCTTATCCAGTCTGCTTCCGAATGCCTGAACCGCTATGGCGAGGAAAAGCAGCAGCGGGGGCTTGTGGATTTCACCGACATGCTGTCCCTGGCCCATGGCCTTTTGTGCACTAACCAGGCGGTTGCCGAAGCCTTTCGGGAAAGGGTTGACTGTCTGGTGGTGGATGAATTCCAGGATACCAACCCGTTGCAGTTCTCCCTCCTCTGGTCCCTTACCCGCAAGGGCGTTGAAACCATCATCGTGGGTGATCTGAAACAGGCCATCATGGGCTTTCAGGGGGCAGACCCACGCCTCATGCAGGAGCTGGTCAATCGCCATCCTTCGGCAACCAGGCCCCAGACCGGAAACTACCGCTCATCCAGGCAACTGATGCACTGGATCAATCTGGTGGGCACCGGGCTTTTTGATGACTACACGCCGCTTACGGCGGAGGCAGACTACACCAGCACGGTGGATCCTCCCCTCGATGTGATCCGGGCGGGAGACAAGACCCTGTCGGAGAGCGTCTGGGCATCCCATACCACTGCTCACCTGACCGGTTTGCTGGACAGCGGCATCGAGATATTCGACCGGCACCGGAAAGAGCATCGCAGGCTTCGAGGAGGCGATATCGCCATCATCTGCCCCACCAACAAGCGGCTGCAAACCTACGCTTCCGCCTTGAGAGATGCAGGAATCCGCTGCAAAATCGCCCAGGAGGGATGGCATGAATCACGAATCGTCCAACTGGGGTGTAATGCCCTCAGCTTCGTGGCAGATCCCGGAGACCGGCACGCCGCCCTCTACCTGGCCGTAACGGAGCTTGGCAGCCATACCCTGGAATCCGCCCTTGCAGAGTTGATGGACCACGACAAAATATCCGATCAGGTGCTGGAAAAACTGTGCGCTGTGGCGAACGGACGCCAGGACCGCCACGTGGAGGATCTCCTGGTCGAAATCATCGCCGCCCTCGACCTCTACGGCACCATTACCCGGTGGCCCGACGCCGGACAGGCCCGGGCCAACCTGCTGCGCCTTGAAGAGGAATGCCGTGAGTTCCGGAACGCAAATCGCGACGCCATGGCCTGCGGCGGCTATTACGGTTCGGACGTCAAGACCTTCCAGGCCTGGCTGAAAGGCCGGATTGAGCGGGAAAACACGCAGCCGGAAGCGACCGTCATCGACGAAGATGCCGTGGTTCTCACCACCTGGCACAAGTCAAAGGGGCAGGAATGGCCCATCGTTGCCGTCTGCGGCATGGACAGAAGCTACCACCCCCGCCTGCCGGAGACACGGGTCGTCTACAATGATTTCAGCGAACTGGATGCCCTGCTTGACAGTGCACGGATAGAAATCCACCCCGCCTTCGATGCCCCGGAAACATGCGATGCCTTCAGGGCCAACCTGCTGGAAGGCGCGAAGAACACCGCAACGAGGCTTCTCTACGTGGCCCTTACCCGGGCGCGGGAGAAGGTCATCCTCGAATGGCCGGAGTACAAGAGGGGAAAAGCCGGCGACAGCTATTGGGATCTGCTCGTTTCATCGGCAGGGCTTGATCTGGAAAAGGATATGATGCGTGTTGCGGGCAATGCGGTCACATGCACAATTACCACTGTCGGACAGGAAGCGGCAGAGATTGAGGGAACCTGCGCCGGCACCGCCCTGCCGGCATATGGCCGAGTGGCGATTGTCCCACAAGAGATGCCGGAAAACCTCACCCCCGAGGCGGCAACTCCTTCATCCCTCGAAGGGATGCCCGTTTCTAAATTGCCGGAGGTGCGCCTTGTCAGGTACGGCAGTGGCCTGCAGTGCGAATTCCCGGGCCTGGATGCCGCGTCACGGGGAACATTGCTCCATCGCTGCTTCGAGCTGTTGAGCGGACACGCGGAACGGCGCAATCTCTTGCAGGATGCTGTCGACCTAGCCTTGAGCGAGGAGCAGATAACAGCCATTTCTACTGTGGTTGCGGCCTTCGATGCCTGGCTGGCCCAGGAACTGGCGCCGGTGGGGCTGGAATCGGAAATCCCGATTCTTACCCTCGATGAAAACGGCACGGTTGTCACTGGAACCGCTGATATGTTCGTGGAAACCGCTGACGGCTTCTGGGTCATCGATCACAAATCAGACCAGACCGATGACTTCAACAACCGGTTCCTCCATTACCTGCCGCAGCTTCGCTGCTACGCCGCGGCCCTTGGCAGTGCCCAGTCATGCAAGCCGGTGCGTGGCGTTGCGGTGAACTGGATCAGCTGCGGGGTCATCTCTCTTGCTCCGCTACCTGAATGTTCCATCGGATAATGCCATGCCGAGGGAACTACGGAATATGGAAGCCATAGACCGCATACCGTGTCCCTTCTTTCCCCGGGTAATTGAGGCATAACGAAAAATCAGGGCATTTGTACGATTACAAACGGCAACTCTGGGGCCGGAGCACCATCCACCGTTTCCCGAAGCGGCCGTTCAGGCCGTTTCTTGCTACAGAAAGGACAGTTCTCATCCGAACAGATCGGATACTTTTCCGTCCACTCGTTGCACGCAGGGCAGAACATGGAATCGTAATACATGTCGTAGACGATCACCGAGTGACAGGTATCGCATCGAGAATCGACGATATAGCCGGAAAACTCCTGCCCGTTGACCGTGACGGTCCACCCTGATGCATCTTCCTCTATACGGATTGGAGGTTTATTCATGTTCTCTCAAGACCCCCTTCGGATTTAATGCTGCTGAATTTGATGCTTGCACAGGCATGTGTCATAACCGGGCACAGCAACTGGCTGGTAGTGGCTCAGTGCGGCAGCATGCGAGGCAGTGGCCTGAACCTGTGCACGCCCCTATCTCCGATGAGCTTCGCACTGGTTTCACCGATCACTTCGACGCAGGCCTGGCTTGTAGCAGGCGTGACCAGCAAAGTCGCTGGTCAGCACTTTAGAACACAGCTTGGCCGCCCATGACAATCCGAATATGGACATTGTTTTTCTTATTTTCAGTCCGGAACGGCAGCGAGCAAATCGTCGATCGCATCCGTCAATCTTTTTACTGACTTTGTAATCCACCAGACCTGCTCAAGGTCCCCCACGGCCTTTGCCCAAGAGTCTCCATACCCCTCAATCCCTTCGTCAACGATTTTTGCCACAAAGCAGTGCCGGTCACTATCCCAGCAAACCCCCAAGTCCAGTTTTGTTGCATCCCTCACGAGCCCTTGCTTCAGGCGCACCACGCTGAGATACGCGAACGGGCTGTCCGGATACAGCTTGGTATAGTGGTCAGGGAAATCTCTCTTGAAGGCGCGGTGGATTTCCAAGACTCTATCCGACTCTCCAACTAGATCGCTTTTCCTAAGAGCATCAAGAGCCTCATCCAGCGAGAATTTCCAGAAATTGCACCATTTGACAAAAGAAAATTTTTTCTGTTCAAAAACACTACTCAAACCCGCGGGCAAGTCAATGCTTGGCGGTTTACCGCGTTTTAGAGGACTAATCGCCCCCGCCTTCCTCAATACCGTATAGGAATAATCTGAGGTTCTGGCTCCCATAATACGGGTGATCTCCAGCACGCTCAATCCTGACATGTATGACTCGTAAATCAGTCTCACCAGTTTGGCTCTTGCCTCACCGGCAGCTCCA
The DNA here is from genome assembly GCF_017338855.1 of Geobacter benzoatilyticus. NCBI lineage: Bacteria > Pseudomonadati > Thermodesulfobacteriota > Desulfuromonadia > Geobacterales > Geobacteraceae > Geobacter > Geobacter benzoatilyticus. Next base: position 1,351,601 of record NZ_CP071382.1, on the reverse strand, counting down.
ACAACAGCCTGCATTTCATTCTCCTTGGCGGCTTATTTATTTATATTTCTCATACTGTATTTTACGTAGAGAAATATAAGCCATTTAGACGGCTCTGTTTTTTGCCAAATTTTGATTTATTACTTTGTAATATAAGTCAATTTACTCGGCACACTATGTTCTTCCTCAACCTTCGAGAGGAAAATATCCTTCAGTTCTCTTTCCAGCACGGTCTTGCTGTTCAGGTTTACTGTGAAATCAGAAACCTGCGACAGGAGCGATTGATAGTCTTCACCCTCCGGATCGGACATGATTTGCCTGAATTGTGCCTCGCATTCGAGCTCCCTTATTTGCCGGCAAACCTCCTCGTCCTGCTGAAGCTGGGCCCGTAACGCCTCTGCCCGCATTTCATAAAGCGACTTGTAGTTGGCCGGCCGCGCATACATTCCTGCTTTTGATAAAATCCGGTAGAACCAGTTGAGAACGTTGTTTATAGGCGCACCACCCACCTTGATTTCGTTGACCAGAACATCAAAGCGCGCATATCTGAGGGAAATGGTGAGCTCGTCTGCCGTTATCTTGAACTCTTCAAGCCACGATTCAATCTGACGTGGGCGTACCCCCTGTTCTTTCCACCATCTCAGCTCTGGATCTTCCAAATTCACTGCATGAGTAGTTAGTTTTTGTTCAGAACTACTACTAAACGTGGTGTGAGGGGGGAATGACGGGGGTCGGACCGTATGAGTAGGGGGTGTGACATGGGTGTGAGAGGGGCCGTGGAATTTTTCATTACTTACGCCGCCTGAATCGACGAATTGCCGGCACAATTCAACATCAAGCCAATACCGGAATCCCTGAAAGACGCCGTCTCTTACGGTCTCCGGCCGGGAAATATACCCCTTGCAGCACAACTTTTCCACGGCATCTCGGACAGCCGGCTTTGACAACCCCAGCGCAGACCCGATCATGCTGTAACTCGTCATTCTGGACGGATTGTGTATCAACTCATTCAGCACAAGAGCCTGTTTCCTGGAGAGGGTATGCCCCCTTGGTATGAGGGGGTCACACGGTGGGGTGACGGGGGTGCGATGACGGTCGGACTCCCGACTGACAGAAGTCATACCTTCCGCTCTCATCGAAAAATCAGCATGTTTGCCGTCTGAGAGACAATCCAGGTCTGGCTCACACGGTCTGACCGTACTCATACCGGGGTCACACCGGGGTGTGACCGGAGCACGAAGAGCATCGTTCTGATGTTCGATGCCCGAAACCAACTCGGCATGCTCTGGATTTTGGTGAGCGCTGGCGAGTAGAGACATACCAAGAACCTACTCAGCTTGCGACTCGGCGGTACGCCCAACTCTTTCCGCGAGCCAGCGTTCAACATCCTGTTGACGGTAGTAATAACGCCTGCCGAACTTTATCGCGGGTGGAAGCATGCCGTTTTTGCGATAATGCCACCAGGTCACAGCCGATACACCCACGATTTCTTCACGCAACGTCTTGTCCGCAATAAGTGGTTCCATAGAGCCCCCCATCTTTATTTAAGGTTGAATTCAACGCTAAATAATACGAGCCGTTTTGTCAATATTTTTTATCATTCAATTTAGCATTGAAATATTAGCCCCCGATTTGCTACGTTGCAGACATGACTTCTGGAGAGCGAATCAAAATACTCCGAATTTTAAATGGCTTTACGCAGCAAACACTTGCAGAGTTTGCAGATGTAAGCCGTGCTTCAGTAATGTTGTGGGAAAAGGACAAACTGCCAACCAGACGCACCGCTCTAGCGCTAGCAACGTTATTTGAGGTGAGCGCTGAATATTTGCTGGAAGGCATATATCCCCCGGATTACGCCTTGTGGAAGCCCATTGCTCCAGGCCATCCGAAACATTTGCAAGACCTTGCAGTGGATATGAACCACGGCATCTCAGCCCTCTTCAGCGAAATTGGCATTGTTTTCTCGGCAAAAGGGCAAACATCTGAAAATCAATTTTTTTGGCTTTGCGGCAACGACCCCTACAGCAATGAATGGCAACTCAATTATCTCTTAACCTGCGACAAATCACTCGAACCCCTCCTGTCGAGTTCAATCAGGGCCTCGGTAGTGAGCGCAACTGATCTCGGAAAGATTCTACCGAATGGCGGATGGGGTGCGCTTGTTGGTGCGATTGCAGAAAACCTGCACGAAAATTACAGACATTATCCTGATTGCAGCAGATTGTATGATAGGCTTGGCGGGCTTGAGAGCGAAGGAGACGACGACTTTACGCTCGGGGGGTTACTGAAACGCTTCGGAAGGGAAATTGCCAAGAATAGAGATACCATCATGGATGATGATCTCGAGACCATGGCTAATTACTTAGCCAAAGAAGTCTCGAAGCACTCAGGATTCACAAACATCAAATGCAGTGCGTCAAAGCTCATACGCGCGTCGATTAAACAAGTAAAGACAAGCTGGAACAAATAAAGGTTCCACAAGAGGTTCCATAAAAGAAGAAAGGGGTTACAGCATTTGCCGTAACCCCTTGATCTTTATGGTCGGGGCGAGAAGATTCGAACTTCCGACCCCCTGCTCCCGAAGCAGGTGCGCTACCAGGCTGCGCTACGCCCCGACACAGAAGTCATTTTCTATATCATGTGATTACATACCCTGGCAAGGCTTTTTTCACCCTACTGCGCCGGCTTCTCCGCCAGGTACTGCTCGAACTGCTTCTTGTCCTGGGCGCAGCGGTAGGCTTCTTCGGCGGTAATCCGCTTGGTCTTGAAGAGGTCCAGCAGATGCTGGTCCATGAGCTGCATCCCGTCACGCTTGGCGGTCTGGATGATGGAGGGGATCTGGAAGGTCTTTCCCTCACGGATCAGGTTGCCGATGGCCGGGGTGCCGAGCATGATCTCCAGGGCCGCCACCCGTCCCTTGCCGTCGGCGGTTTTCAGGAGCTGCTGGCAGACGACCCCCTTGAGGGATTCGGAGAGCATGGCCCGGGTCTGCTCCTGCTGGTCGGTGGGGAAGACGTCGATGATCCGGTCGATGGTCTTGGACGCCGAGTTGGTGTGGAGCGTCCCGAAAACCAGGTGGCCGGTCTCGGCGGCGCTCATGGCAAGGCCGATGGTCTCCAGGTCCCGCATCTCGCCGACGAGGATGACGTCGGGGTCTTCCCGCAGGGCGGCCCGGAGGGCGGCGGTGAAGGTCATGGAGTGCTCGCCGATCTGCCGCTGGTTAAGGAGCGACATCTTGTTTTCGTGGATGAATTCGAGGGGGTCCTCCAGGGTGAGGATGTGCTCCTTGCGGGTGGCATTGATGAGGTCGATCATGGCGGCCAGGGTCGTGGATTTCCCCGAGCCGGTTGGGCCGGTAACCAGCACGAGCCCCTTCTTGAACTGGGTCATCCGCCGGACCCCTTCGGGCAGGCTGAGATCATCGGCCGAGAGGATCTTGCTGGGAATGATCCGGAAGACCGCGGCGATCCCCCGGTGGGTCATCATGTAGTTCCCCCGGAACCGGGCAAGGCCGGGGATGGCGTAGGCGAAGTCGAGATCGTGGCGTTCCTGGAAGTCGGCCTTCTGCTTCTCGGTGAGAATCTCGTAAAGTATGGCTGTCAGTTCCTCATGTGTGAGGGGCTTGAAGTTCTGCCGGGCCATCTCTCCATGCAACCGGAAGATGGGAGGGGACCCGGAGGAGAGGTGGAGGTCGGAAGCGCCCTGTTCCTTGAGCATTTTAAAAAGTGCGTCTATGCGTGCCATGTGTTTTCTCCATCAACTGAATAGGGAGGCCGAATAATCTTCCTGCGAGAGGACCCCTTCTGCAAGGAGCTTTCTCCCCTCCTCGGCGATTCCCCTCCATCCATGCTCCCGCAGATACCCCAGCAACTCGCCGTCGGTGCGGGCCGTCTCGAAGCGCTCCTTCAACTGCTGGTCGAAGGCGATGACATCCATGAGGAAACGGGTCCCCGCGTAACCGGTCTGGCCGCAGGCCGGACATCCCGCCGCGCGGTACGTGAGACCGGTTTCGCCGGGAGGTGCCGGGACAGTGGTGCGGCAGTTGGGACAGAGGGTACGCACCCCGGTGCAGACGATGACTCCGCGCAGTTGGGCCGGAGTCATGAGATGACGGTCGCGGAAGGTAATCAACTGGCGCAGGGCTCCTCCGCCGTCGCGGCAGGGAACCCCCGCAACCACAAGGGTCCCGTGGAGCGAGGCCCGCGCGGCGGCCCCGAAGGGTTGGCCGTCGGCCACATTTTCCAGAACGAGAATGTCGGGGTCATGTTCGAAGGCCGCCGCGACCACATCCTCGACGGCGGTGCCGGCAGGTATCGGCACGCGGGTATACCGCTTGCCCCCCAGCGCCGACCCTTGCCCGATTACGATGATCGTCTTGCCGGCGGCGTCACACTCCTGAAGGAAGAGCCCCATGAGCCTGACCCGTATGTCCTCCTCGTGGGCCCCCACGAGCACCACACCCCGGTCAGATGCCGCCAGCTCGGAGAAGCGGTTCTCCATCTCTTCCGGAAGTCCCATATCGGCAACCGTATCGGGAAATACGGAATCGACACGCATTCGGAAGGTGAGGCAATCCCCCCCTTCGCCCCGCAACAGGGCCACATGAAATGGAATAGTCCGCCCTTTCCAGGAAAAGACGAAGGCGCCACGGGAGGCGAACTCGCCCCCAGCCAGCTTGGCCAGTTTCTTCACCCGCATGACGACTTCGGGATAGTGGGTGAGGGAGAGACGCCCCACTTCGCGTCCGATGCCGCCCCGGCGACAGACAATGGCCACCGAGTCCGCCAGGGGCTGGAGGGAAAGGGACGAAAGCTTCTGCTGAAGCACGAAGAGCAAGAGATAATCTACGAATTTGGCGCCTGACAGGTCGTGGTTGATGGCCGCAAGTACGGTGGCCGGAAAACTGGCCGACACGAATCCGAGGGAATCGGATTCCTCCGGCGGGCCATAGATGAGCTCCTGCATCTCGCGAATCTCGCGCAGCAGAGCCACCGAAACCGATACGGCACAACCGGCCGCCTTCTCCACCGCAGCCAGCGCAGAGGTATTCAGGGGATCGGCGATGGCGATGCTGACTTCGTCGCCGGTGGCGACAAGGGGGATAAGATTGTACTGGCGCGCCAAGGCGGCGGGAACCAGGGCTGCCGCCCCCTGGTCCACCATATCCGGCTTGAGCCGCACGTAGGGAATGTTGAGCTGGTTGGAGAGTGCCCAGTCGATATCCTCCTGGGCCACGATTCCCCGATTCACCAGCGCCTCGCCGAAACGGCACCCCGACTGCTGCTGTTCGTCTAGGGCTGCCCTGATGTCATCTTCGGTGATGATTTGGCACCGGAAGAGTATGTCCCCCAGGGACCCCGGCCGTACGATGCTATCCATGGTCATCCTCCCTCTAGTCTAAATCGGCCAGATCAAGATAATTCTTGAGGAATATTTTCGACTTGTCCCGCCGCTCCCCCTTTACAGGGCGCTATCCCTGTGCTAGGTTCATGAAAAATTTTCGGTTCCGTGACCGGCCCCGCATCTGCTGACGCCCGTCATGGCACCCCAGGAGCGTTCCATGAAAAGAAAAGCCCTCGCCCTCCTATCCGGAGGACTCGACTCCACCCTTGCGGTCAAGGTAATGCTTGAGCAGGGGATCGAGGTCGAAGCCCTCAACTTCACATCCCCCTTCTGTACCTGTACCGGAAAAAACGCAGGATGCAAATCGGAAGCAATCCGCGTGGCGGAAGAATTCGGCATCCCCATCAAGGTCATGCATAAGGGGGTCGAGTACCTGGAGCTGGTCCGCAACCCGAAGCACGGCTACGGCAAGGGGATGAACCCCTGCATCGACTGCCGCATCTTCCTTCTGCGCAAGGCCAAGGAATACCTGGCGGAGAGCGGCGCCGACTTCGTCATAACCGGCGAGGTGCTGGGCCAGCGCCCCATGAGCCAGCGCCGCCACACCCTCGACATCATCGAACGGGAGAGCGGACTTGCAGGCCGACTGCTGCGCCCCCTGTCAGCCAAGCACTTCGAACCCACAATCCCCGAACAAGAGGGGTGGGTGGACCGCGAAAAGTTGCTGTCCATACAGGGGCGCTCCCGCAAGGAGCAAATGCAGCTGGCCGAAGATCTGGACGTTAAGAACTATCCCTGCCCCGCAGGCGGCTGCCTCCTGACCGAGGTCTCCTTCGTCTCCAAGGTCCGGGACGTGTTCGACCACTCGGATCAGCTTAATCTGCGGGATTTCCGGCTTTTGAAGGTGGCGCGCCACTTCCGGGTCGCCCCCCGGACCAAGGCCCTCATCGGCCGCAACGAAACAGAGAACGAACTCCTCTTCCGCAACATCCAGCCGGGCGAAGCAGCCCTGCGCTGGATCGAGGGTTCGAGCCCCCTGGGTGTAGTCATGGGCACTGTGGACGACGCACTCCTGGAGACCTCGGCCAAGCTCCTTTTACGCTATACCCGGGCCGAAGCCGGAACGGAATGCCGGGTAAAGGTGGAGATCGACGGCTCCGAACGGGTTATTGTTGTGCCCAACGAGTTTTCGGACCCAACCATCGAAGAATATCGCATTTAGTTGGGTACGGCTGTATAATCACCGTTTGAAGCATCATCCCGGATTTTGCTTTGTTGCCCTATTGTAGACATTTCAAACGTTTCAGACCCTCAGACGCAGAAAGGGCGGGATTTCCCCGCCCTTTTCCTATTTAGGCTCATTCTTAACCGGTTGAACTGCTCCCGCACCCCCCTCTTGGGGGCCAGGCGTCTCTATTTCCTGCGCAGGTTCCGTCGCAGGCACCTCTCCGGATGATGGTTCTGCCGCCGGGACCGGCTCCGGCACCACGTCAGATACCACAGTGGCCCCCGATGTGTTGTCGAAGGCTGTTTCTTCCTTCTCGATACTTTCATCAACCTTTTGCTGCAACCCGCTCACGTTGGGCTCCTGCCCCATGGCCTGCCGATACTCCGCCGCCGTGAGAACTCCCTTGTTCCGCAGGAGGCGAAGGATCATGTTTGACCGCTTCAGCACTTTGTTCAGGTTCTTGTACGGGTTGTACGCCACCCTGGGGCCCGGCAGCATTGCGGCCAGAAAGGCACACTCACGGGGGGTCATGGCCGATGCGGGCTTGCCGAAATAGTAGCGGGAACCGTGACCTATGCCATACACCATAGGGCCAAGCTCCACCACGTTCAGATAAAGTTCGATGATTCTACCCTTTGTCAGTTCCTCTTCCATCCTCTTGGCAAGGACAATCTCCTTCACCTTGCGGGTCAGAGTCTTCTCGCGGGAGAGGAAGAGGTTCTTGGCAACCTGCTGCGTTATGGTCGAAGCTCCCCGTGCGAAGCTTTTCTTTTCGAGATCGTACTTGATTGCGTTCTTGATCGCCTTAACGTCGATCCCCTCATGCTTGTAAAAGTTGGAGTCCTCGGCAAGGATAACAGCCCACTTCATTTCGGGCGGGATGCTTTTGGAAGATGTCCAGTAGCGGTTTTGGGGGCCGACCTTGAACGGGTGATATTCGCCGTGCCAATCCTTCACCTGGATGGTCATGTTCATGCGACGGTCTTTGAGCTCCTCCACCGACGGCAGGGACATGAGCGAAACGGCGATATAGGCGGCATAGGCAACCCCGACGCCGATGATCAGATATAGTATTTTCTTGACGTTCACAGCTCACCTTCCCCCGATGCCTTGACCAGAGCCATATCGGCGGCCATGCGTATGGCGGCTTTCATACTCTCCGCCGACGCCCTGCCGGTACCCGCCAGGTTATAGGCGGTACCGTGATCTACCGATGTACGAATAATGGGAAGGCCCAAGGTAACGTTGACTCCATCGTCGAAATGCAGGAGCTTGAGCGGGATGAGCCCCTGGTCGTGGTACATGCACACCACTGCGTCATAGTCCCCCTGCACGGCGAAATGGAAGAGGGTATCGGCGGAAAGGGGCCCAACAACATCTATTCCCTCCCGACGGGCAGCCTCAACGGCGGGAGCGATAATCCGTCCTTCCTCGTCGCCGAACATTCCTCCCTCGCCGCAGTGAGGGTTAAGGGCAAGAACCGAGATACGCGGATCACGCTTGAAATAGCGATGAACGTCCCGGTGGGTAATCCGTACCGTATCCAGAACTCCCTCAAACGTAACGAGGCGCGGGACATCGGCCAGCGACTCGTGGATGGTAACGAGAGTGACCCGCAACTGCGTTCCCGCCAGCATCATTACGACCCGCTCCGCACCTGTCAGTTCGGCGAGGAGCTCCGTATGTCCCGGATACAAATGCCCTGCCCGGTTCATAGCCTCCTTGCTGATGGGGGCGGTGGCAATCGCATCGGCATCCCCGGCCAGGCAAAGCCGAGCCGCCTCGCAAATGGCGCGGAACATGGCCTCACCGCCGGCAATGGAAGGGCTGCCGAAGCGCATATCCTCATCCGCAAGGTTCGTTATCTCCAGTATCGGAAGTGCGTCAGAAAAATCCTCAGGTATGAAGGAAGAGGACCGCAACACTCTAAGATCGGTTCCGGCAATTGCTATCCCTCTGGCCATGGCGCCGGCATCACCGATGACGAGAGGTCGGCAGATTCTTCTGATGGAGGGATCAGCAAGGGCGGCGGCGATTATTTCCGGTCCGACCCCTGAGGGGTCTCCCATGGTTATGACAATACGGGGCTTTGTATTTGACATGGTCGAATAATAACAGGATGTCGCGGACTACAGTTAAAAAAAAAGAGCGGCAAAGCCGCTCTTTTCGCTACATGTTTGGTAATGCTATTTTCCGGCAGATTTAGAAGCCACCTGCATACGGATAAGGGCTCTTTCCAGGGCCGCTTCCTGAATCTTGTAGCTCTTGTCTTCCTGACTGAGATGCTTCAGTGCCTCCTCGGCGCGGCCCAGTGCGGCTTTGGCCCGCTCCAGGTCGATCTCGTCGGCACGCTCGGCCGTCTCAACAAGAACGGTAACCTTGTCGTCCTCAACTTCGAAGTAGCCCCAGTTGAGCGCCAGGTGGAAGCTCTGGCCTCCCTGCTTATAGGCAAGTTCGCCGATTTTCAGCGAGGTGAGAAACGGCGCGTGTCCGGGGAGAACCGTGAACTCGCCGAGGGCTCCCGTAGCAGTAATCTCGTCAACCTCTTCAGAGAGGATTTTTTTGTAGGGTGTTACCAGATCGACTTTAAGTTTTTCAGCCATCTATCTTCATCCTTTTTACAGGGGAATCCCATGATTCCCCCGCGACGAGGTCAAGTGTACCTTAGGCAGCAAGTTTCTTTGCTTTTTCCAGAGCTTCTTCGATGGTGCCGACCATGTAGAAAGCCTGCTCGGGAACATCGTCGTGCTTGCCGGCAACGATCTCCTGGAAGCCCTTGATGGTGTCCTTCAGCTCGACGTACTTGCCGGGGCTGCCGGTGAAGGCTTCCGCCACGTGGAATGGCTGGGAGAGGAAACGCTGGATTTTCCGGGCGCGGGAAACGACCAGCTTGTCCTCCTCGGAGAGTTCGTCCATACCGAGAATGGCGATAATGTCCTGGAGGTCCTTGTACTTCTGGAGAACGTACTGAACCTGGCGGGCGATGGCATAGTGCTCTTCGCCGATTACCTGGGGGTCGAGAATCCGCGACGTGGAGTCGAGGGGGTCAACGGCCGGGTAGATGCCAAGCTCGGCAATCTGACGGGAAAGAACCGTGGTTGCATCCAGGTGGGCGAAAGCCGTTGCCGGAGCAGGGTCGGTAAGGTCGTCAGCCGGAACGTAAATGGCCTGAACCGAGGTGATGGAACCCTTGGTGGTGGAGGTGATCCGCTCCTGAAGCTCACCCATCTCGGTTGCCAGAGTAGGCTGGTAACCAACGGCGGAAGGGATACGGCCGAGAAGCGCGGAAACCTCGGAACCGGCCTGGGTGAAACGGAAGATGTTATCGATGAAGAGGAGAACGTTCTGCCCTTCCTCATCACGGAAATACTCAGCAATGGAGAGCGCGGAGAGTGCAACCCTGGCACGGGCTCCCGGCGGCTCGTTCATCTGGCCGTAGACGAGGGCGGCCTTGTCGAGAACGCCGGACTCCTTCATCTCCATCCAGAGGTCGTTTCCTTCACGGGTACGCTCGCCAACGCCGGCGAAAACGGAGAAACCACCGTGCTGCTTGGCGATGTTGTTGATGAGCTCCATGATGAGAACGGTTTTGCCGACGCCGGCGCCGCCGAAGAGGCCGATCTTGCCGCCCCGTGCATAAGGTGCGAGGAGGTCAACGACCTTGATGCCGGTGGTGAAAGCCTCTACCTTGGTGGACTGGTCAACGAAAGCGGGGGCTTCACGGTGGATGCCGTATTCCTTCTCGGCGCCAACGGGACCCATCTCGTCGACGGGATCGCCGATTACGTTAAGAATACGTCCGAGGGTCTTGCGGCCCACAGGTACCGAAATCTGCTTGCCGGTATCGAGTACTGCCTGGCCGCGAACGAGGCCGTCGGTGGAATCCATCGCGATGGTCCGTACAGAGTTCTCGCCAAGGTGCTGCGCAACTTCGAGCACCAGATTGTATTCCTTATCATCAATGGCCGGGCTGGTTACCCGGAGGGCGTTGTAAATGGGAGGCAGTTTGCCCGGCTCGAACTCGACGTCGATAACCGCGCCGATAACCTGAGAAATTTTACCGAAATTCTGACTCATTGTGCCTCTTCCTCCTGCGGCCCGTGCCGGGCCTATTTTATAATCGTGAGATTGCTTATCCGTTTACCGACTGAGCACCGGAGATAATCTCCACAAGCTCGGTCGTAATGGCGGCCTGGCGGGCCCTGTTGTACTGGAGGGTCAGCTTGGCTATCATTTCGTTTGCGTTCTTGGACGCACTGTCCATGGCAGTCATGCGGGCACCGTGCTCAGAAGCCACGGACTCCAGGAGCGCCTTGAACACCTTCACCTCAATATGCTTGGGAAGAAGTTCAGACAGCAGCGCACCTTGCGACGGCTCGTAAATGTACTCGGCAACATCTTCATCTTCCGCAGAAGCTTCAGGCACAATCGGCAGCAACTGCTCAAGCGTGATATCCTGTGACATTACGCTTCTGAACGAGTTGAACAGCAGGAATACCTCGTCATACTCTTCCGCGAGGTACCCGTCGATAACTTCCTGGGCCAGCAGAGCTGCCGTCGGGTAGCTGAGGTTGGAAAGAACGTTGCCGAAGTTCTTGTAAATGGTCTGACGGTTCTTAAGGAACTCGAAACCTTTACGGCCAACCGTCATCATGGAGATTTCGGCATACTCGCCCTTTTTCTCCCGGACAAAACGCTCGGCAGCCTTGCAGATGTTGGCATTGAAACCGCCGCAGAGGCCACGGTCCGATGTCACCACGATCAGGAGAGCCTTCTGGCCGACCCTTTTCTGAAGCAGCGGGCTTGCGTTTTCGTCCTGGCTCTTGGCCAACCGCTCCAGCACCTCACCAAGCTTCTTGGCATAGGGACGGGCAGCAACCACATTTTCCTGGGCGCGACGCAGCTTCGCGGCAGAGACCATTTTCATGGCCTTGGTTATCTGCCGGGTATTTTTTACCGAAACAATACGTTTTTTTATGCTTTTCAGGCTTGCCATATCTGGAGGACCGTCCTTAGATTACGCGGTAAATTCCTTCTTGAATTCTTCAAGGGCGGCAACAATCTTGCCCTTAAGATCATCATCAATAGCCTTCTTGTCGCGGATTTCAGCAAGAACATCGGCTTTCCGGCCGTCAAAGAAGGAGTAGAGTTCACTCTCGTAACGACGGAGAGATGCAACAGGATAATCATCTACATAGCCGTTGTTGGCGGCAAAGATAATTAGAACCTGCTTCTCGTTGGGAATCGGGCGGTATTGGGGCTGCTTGAGAATCTCAACGAGACGCTCACCCCGTGCCAGCTGCATCTGGGTCGCCTTGTCAAGATCTGAACCGAACTGGGCGAATGCAGCCATTTCTCGATACTGGGCAAGGTTCAGACGAAGGGTACCGGCAACCTGCTTCATTGCCTTGACCTGGGCGGAACCACCGACCCGCGAAACCGAGAGACCGACGTTGATGGCCGGGCGAACGCCGGAGTAGAAAAGATCGCTCTCCAGGTAGATCTGGCCGTCGGTAATGGAAATGACGTTGGTCGGAATATACGCGGAAACGTCGCCCGCCTGGGTTTCGATGATCGGCAATGCTGTAAGGGAACCGGCGCCGCAGTCATCGGAGAGCTTTGCTGCACGCTCAAGGAGACGGCTATGGAGATAGAAGACGTCGCCCGGGTAAGCTTCACGCCCCGGCGGACGGCGAAGGAGCAGGGAAAGCTGACGATAGGCAACGGCCTGCTTGGAAAGGTCATCGTAGATGATCAGGGCATGCTTGCCATTGTCGCGGAAGAACTCGCCCATGGTTACACCGGTGTAGGGAGCGATGTACTGGAGCGGTGCCGGCTCGGAAGCAGAGGCGGAAACAACGATGGTGTAATCCATCGCCCCGTGCTCCTGAAGCTTGCTCACCACCTGGGCTACGGTGGAGCGCTTCTGACCGATGGCGACATAGATACAGATGAGGTCGCCGCCCTTCTGGTTGATGATGGTGTCGATGGCAACGGCGGTCTTTCCGGTCTGGCGGTCGCCGATGATGAGCTCCCGCTGGCCGCGGCCGACCGGAACCATTGCATCGATAGCCTTCAGGCCGGTCTGCATCGGCTGATGTACCGACTTCCGCTTGACGATACCGGGGGCCTTCACTTCCACCTTACCGAAGGTGGTGGTGTTGATGGGGCCCTTGCCGTCGATGGGTTGGCCGATTGCATTGACGACGCGGCCGACAAGGGCCTCGCCGACCGGAACCTCGACGATCTTGCCGGTCCGTTTGACGGTAGTGCCTTCCTTGATGGTCTCGTTGTTTTCACCAAGGATCGCCGCACCGACGTTATCCTCTTCGAGGTTGAGAACCATGCCGGAGACCCCGCCGGGGAACTCCAGGAGCTCGCCGGCCATGGCCTTGTCCAGGCCGTGGATGCGGGCGATACCGTCACCGACGGAGATGATGGTACCGGTCTCGGCTACCTCGACCTCCTTGCCGTACTCCTTGATCTGCTTGCGGATAATTTCGCTGATTTCTTCGGCTCTGATTTCCATGGAACCTCTCACCCCTTCTGTAATATATCCTGAATCCTGTTCAACTGGGTCCGTACGCTTCCGTCAAAAACCTTGTCGCCAATCTTGGCAACCACGCCGCCTATGAGCGACGAGTCAACCTCAACCGTGAGCTTCAACTGCTTGCCCGTTGCCTTGGCAAGGGCATTCTTCACCCCTTCCACCTGCGCATCCTCAAGGGGGAACGCCGAAGTGAGGACCGGGCGCATGACACCGGAGAGCTCATCGGCGAATGTGGCATAGCTGTATGCAACCTGCGGCACAAAACCTATTCTTCCCCGGTCAAGAAGGACCTGGAGGAAGTTGGCAACGGTGCCGGAAAGGTTCAGCTTCGCAAGGATATCCTTAAGGATTTCCTTCTTGGCTTCAATGCGGTAAGCAGGGCTTTTCAGGACCGCGGACAGGTCGGCATTTCCTTCTAGGAGCGCCGCAAACTGCCCCAGCTCGGTGCCGAACCGATCAACCGCCCCTTCTTCCGCGCCGAGCTGCACCAAGGCCTTGGCGTAGCGGCGTGCAATAGCGTTCGAGATCAATGTAAGTTCTCCACCTTCGTAAGATAGTCGTTAACCAGCCGGTCCTGGTCATCTTTTTTTATGGTTTCGCGCAGGGACTGTTCAGCCATCTGCACTGCAAGGCTGGCAGCTTCTTCGCGGAGCGCAATCCTTGCCTTGAAGACCTCCTGGGAGGCGGTGGCGGCGGCCTGCTCGCGAATCTTCTCCGCAGTAACCTTGGCTTCTGCGATTATCCGCTCTTTTTCCAGCTCCCCTTCCTTGCGGATGGCAGCATAGATTTCATCAATTTCCTGGTTTGCCTTTTCGAGCTTTTCGCCGTATTCGGCAAATTTTTTCTCGGCAGCAGCCCTCGCTTCCTCTGCTTCTCCGAGAGCCTTCTCAAGGGCCGCACTCCGGTCAGCGAGAGCACCTTTGGCATTAGCCTTCTTGAGTGCCCAGACAAGGATGCCGAGCAACGCGACAAAGTCGATTACCCGCCACATGAAGTCTTTCATCTGCTTGCCGGTGTCGACGTGGTGGGCACCCTCGCCCCCCTCGGCAGCAAAGCCGAGCGCCGCCATGCCGGCCAGCACGAGACAAATGGCAGCCGTCGAGACGATAGGCTTCAGGAGCCCGCTTTTCTTGAACCCATATGCCATGTTACAGACTCCTCCCAAGGACTTTCTCGCAGATTTCAAGGGACAGGGAACGGGCCTGAACCGTCAGATACTCTTTAGCCTCGACAGTCTCTTTCGCAACCTTCGCCTTAATGGAGGAGAGAGAATCAGCGGCCTCCTTGCGGGCCTTCTCAAGAATGGCAGCCTCCTCCCGGAGAGCATCACCCCTGAGAACCTCGCGCTCGGCGCCTGCCTTCGACTTGATTTCGCGCAACCGGGTCTCGTAAAGAGCCATCTTTTCCTGCACGTCTTTATCAACAGCCGCGGCACGCTCTTTTGCGCCGTCAATCTGCCCCTTCCGATCCGCCATGACCTTCCTGATCGGCTTATAAAGGAAGATGTTCAGGACGAGCATGAGAACCAGGAAGTTCACAAGCTGAATGACAAAGGTAAGATCTAAAGTTATCACGCTGCCACTCCGTAAAATCCACCGCTGTTATTTGTGTAGCCTGTTGCTATATACATGTATCAAAAAAAAATACGGCCGTGCTGCCGCTAAACAGACGTTAGCTATCACATAATAAACAAGTGTGTCAAGAAATTTATCCGCCCAACTCCATTAGAATCAAAAGCCGGGGCACAGTGCCGACAGCTCAACCCATCAGGATTTCAACAATTCTCTCAAGCTCATCCTGATTGCCGTAAGCAATTTCTATTTTCCCGCCCTTGCCGCTTTTACGTACGGCTATCCTCGTCATAAACCGGCGTTGCAGCTGCTCCACCAGGTCGGCAGCATGTATTTCGGCGGACACGGATTTGACTGCCGGTTTCCGGCCGCCTTTCATGCGTTTCACGAGGCTCTCCGCCTCGCGTACGGTGAGGTTCCCCTTGATGATTGCGTCCCTGGCCTCGCGAATCTGCAATTCGGTATCAAGGGAAAGCATTGCCCTTGCATGCCCCATGGCGAGCCGGTCTTCGACAATATCCTTCTTGAGGTCGCCGGGAAGCTTCAAAAGCCGCAGCGAGTTGGCAACGGTGGAACGATCCTTACCGACCCGCCTGGCAAGCTCCTCCTGAGTCAGGCTGAAGTTCTCCATAAGGGAGTGATAGGCCTCGGCCTCCTCAACGGCGTTCAGGTCCTCCCGCTGGATGTTCTCGATGAGGGCCATCTCCAGGGCGGTATCCTCTGATACGTCCTGAATGACCACCGGAACCTCGCGGAGGCCCGCCTTCTGAGCGGCCCGCCAGCGGCGTTCCCCTGCGATCAGCTCGAAGTGGTCACCCTTTTTCCGCACTACAAGAGGCTGAATGATCCCCTTCTCGCGAATGGATGCGGCAAGCTCCTCCAGCTTATCGGCGGTAAAGGTCTTGCGAGGCTGGTTTTTGTTGGGACGAATCTCTTCGATGGGGCAGGAGAAGTAGCGCTTGCCTTCCTCTTCCACGACCGGAAGAAGGGCTGCCATCCCCTTTCCGAGTCCGGTCTTCTTAACCATGGTTCGCCTCCCTGTTCATGAGTTCCCGGGCAAGCTCCAGATAAGTGACGGCACCCTTCGAGGTGATATCGTACAAAATGATGGGACGACCGTGGCTCGGCGCCTCGGATAGCCGCACATTGCGCGGCACCACGGTTTCGAATGCCAGGGCACCGAAATGGGCGCGAATCTCCTCGCTCACCTGCCGGGAGAGGTTTATACGCCCATCATACATGGTGAGAAGAATCCCCTCGATGAAAAGCGCCGGATTAAGCCCCTTCTGGACCAGCTTGATGGTTTTAATGATCTGGGAAAGCCCCTCCATGGCGTAATATTCGCACTGAAGCGGGATGAGAACCGAATCGGCGGCGGTCATGGCGTTGACGGTCAGCAACCCCAGCGAGGGAGGGCAGTCGATTATAATATAATCATACCGGCTGTCGAGGCTCGACAGCGCCTCCTTGAGCTTCCATTCCCGCGCCATGGCGGAGACAAGCTCCAGTTCTGCACCGGCCAAATCAGTTGTGGACGGGAGGAGATCAAGACAGGCGAGGTCGGTGCGGACTATCAGGCTTGCCGGATCAACATCGTTGATAATTGCATCATAGACCGACTCCGTCAGGCTACTCTTGTCAATGCCGACGCCGCTTCCGGCGTTCCCCTGGGGGTCCATATCCACAAGGAGCGTCCGCTTTTCCGCGGCGGCAAGTGATGCCGCGAGGTTGACGGCGGTGGTTGTCTTGCCGACTCCACCCTTCTGATTCGCTATGCAGATCTTCTTAGCCATTTTGGGCAACCGTTGCGGGAAATGTAAGAGGGGAAAACGGATGGAAAGTTAGATTAGATATCACATATTCCGTTGTTTGTGAAGGCATTTCTGCCCCATCCAGGCAGCATCGCCAATCTGCCGGGCATAGGGCCGTTTACCGGCAAGGCGCGTTCAGCAGCCGGGCCTGCTCCAGAATGCCGACCAACTCCTTCCCATCCACCGGCTTGGTCAGATATGCGAGAGCCCCCAGCTCCCGGCAGCATTTCAGGTCGCATTCCTCGCGGGAAGAACTGAGGACAATGACGGGCACGCTTTCAGTTCTTTTGTCATTGCGCAGCGCCCTGAGAACCTCGATGCCGTTTATTTTCGGCAGTTTCAGGTCGAGCAGGATGACTGCCGGAACAATGGCCGCCGCTTCACCCGCAGGACAACCGGTGCCGAGAAGATAACCGAGTGCCTCTTCGCCGTCATGGGCGACAACAACGTTGTCCAGTCCCTGCCGACGCAAGGAACGCAACGCAAGAAATTCGTCATCGGGGTTATCCTCAACCAGAAGAACCAGAAACTTTTCCACTGTCACCTGTCCCCTCCCCACCTGCGGCGCAGAAACCCATTTCGCTCAAGGCCGGAGTCAACCTCCAAATCCACCACTCTGGACAAGTCGCTCCCCTCCGGCGTTGCGAATCCCGACCCCTCACCTCCGTGCAACCCTGTCTGAATCCTACGCAAGAACGCCCGATTTGCAAAGCGAGAAATGCATTGTGAGGCTATCCCTTGCGGAGTATGCGCTTGTCACCAACCCGGATGGTGACTTTCTCCTGATCGAAAAACTCCAGAAGCGGAATCATGAATTTGCGTGAAAGCCCAGTGACATCTCGAAACTCAGGCGGCGTAATTTCACCCTTTTCGCGAAGATGCGCGATGAGCTGATCCCGCAACTCGCTGACGGGGCCGGGAGCGTAAAACACATCGCTCTTGAGTTTCACGGCCCGTCCTTCACGGGCAAGGATATTCAGGTGCTCCAGAACTTCTTTCTCGCCGCATCGAAGCTGATCGCACAACTCCTTCACGGTGGGAGGTTCCGCTCCGCCCCGCCCAAGGGCAGCCTCGATACGCCCCTGAAGTCCGGCCTGGTCCGTCGTCGGACTCCCCTTGCGACCGGGGAGCTTGACCAGTTCCCGCTCCAGGACCACCTTCCCCTCCTTTTCCAGCGCGGTCAGCAGCGGGGTGAAAAACCGAGGATCGCTACGCTTCGGAAGCCTCGTCTTCAACTCCTCCTTCCCGATCCCCTCCCGAAGGGTATTCTCTCGGAGATACCCTTCCACCTCCCCCAGCAGATGGGCCTTGAGGGACATGAAGGCATCCCGGGAGAGGAATATGCGGGGTTCCCGAACCACCTGTACCACCTCTCCTGCGGAGAGGAGCGGAGCCAGGGCAGCTTCAGCCTTTTTGGGCGGCAGCCCGCTGCGGACGGCAATCTCATCGAAGGGAACGCCGGAGAGAAGGCTCCCGGCCACCAACAGCCGTACGGTCTCGGGCCCCGCAGCCTCCCCCAGGGAATGGAGCAGCGCCAAAGCTTCCTCGGAACGGCGGCGCCGCCGGGGAGGCATCGGGTCCAGTACCCGGCCGCCGCCGACCGTCACTTGGGGTGAATAGGAGCGGAGCACAAAGGGGTCGCCGGGGAGAAGGAGCACCGGATGCTTCAGGCGAAGCTGCACAAAGGCCGACTCCCCCGGCGCCAGAGTATCCCGGTCCAGGAGAATTATCTGGGCCGGCACCTCGTAGGTGGCTGAATGCAGCCGAAGGGTGGCCCGGTGCCGGAGCTCCTTCGGCGCAGCGGGAAGCAGATCAAGGCGGGCATCCACAGCCCGGGTGGTCCGGAAGGCTCCCCTGGGCACAACGATGTCGCCCCGCACCACTTCCACATGCTCCACGCCCTGGAGGTTGACGGCCACACGCTGCCCGGCGCCCGCCGAATCCCCCTTCGTGCCATGGGTCTGCACGCCGCGCACCCGCGCCTGCCTGCCGGAGGGGAGCATTTCCACCTCATCCCCCACCCGAATCTCCCCGGCCAGCAGCGTGCCGGTCACCACCGTGCCGAAACCGGTTACCGTAAAGACCCGGTCCACCGGTAGCCGAAAAGCCCCCTCGCACCTTTTTTCCTCCACCTGGGATGCCAGGAGGGCCAGCTCACCCTTCAGCTCTTCGATCCCCGCGCCGGTACGGGATGATACCGGCATGATCGGCGCTTCCTCCAGGAAGCTTCCCGCCAGATAATCACGCACCTCTTCCACCACGAGGCCGAGCCACTCGGGGTCAACCATATCGCTCTTCGTAAGGGCGACCAGCCCCTTCTTTACGCCGAGAAGCTGACAGATCTCCAGGTGTTCACGGGTCTGGGGCATAATCCCCTCGTCGGCGGCAACAACGAGCATCACCAGATCCATCCCCCCAACGCCGGCCACCATGGTCCTGACAAAACGCTCGTGTCCCGGAACGTCAACAATACCGAAACGGGTGCCGTCGGGGAGCTCCAGGTGAGCGAAGCCCAGTTCGATGGTGATTCCCCGCTTCTTCTCCTCCGGAAGGCGGTCGGTTTCGATGCCGGTCAGAGCCCTGACCAGCGATGTCTTGCCATGATCGATGTGGCCTGC
Source organism: Geobacter benzoatilyticus (assembly GCF_017338855.1). NCBI lineage: Bacteria > Pseudomonadati > Thermodesulfobacteriota > Desulfuromonadia > Geobacterales > Geobacteraceae > Geobacter > Geobacter benzoatilyticus. The sequence goes on along the minus strand of NZ_CP071382.1, from coordinate 1,332,501 downwards.
GGTGCCGAGGATAAGGTGTTTCATGTATCTTCCTGCCCCCTGAATTGAAGCTGATAGAGTCGTGCGTAGAGCCCGCCGGCGGCCAGCAGATCCCGGTGCGTCCCCTCCTCCGCCTTCTCCCCCCGGTGGATGACGGCAATCCTGTCGGCATCCCGGACCGTCGAGAGCCTGTGCGCCACCACCAGCGAGGTCCGGCCCGCCATGAGTGCGCGAAGCCCTTCCTGAATGAGCCGTTCGGATTCGCTGTCTACGCTGGAGGTGGCCTCGTCGAGAACTAGAATTTCCGGATCGAAGGCCACGGCCCGGGCAAAGGAGATGAGCTGCCGTTCGCCGGCGGATAGGTTCACGCCCCGTTCCCGCACCTCTTCGTCGTACCCCTTGGGAAGCGCCTCTATGAACCGGTCCGCCCCCACGAGCCGTGCCGCCTCTTTAATTCTGCGGGCAGCCTTCTCATCCCCTAGGGAGATATTGAACCCGATGGTACCGGTAAAAAGGTACGGCTCCTGAAGCACCACCCCAATCCGGCGCCGGAGTTCCGGAAGCGGCAGCTCCCGGATATCGGTGCCGTCAAAGCAGATACTGCCGCGGGTCACGTCGTAGAAACGGGATAGGAGGCGGGTAACCGTCGTCTTACCGCCGCCGGTTTCGCCCACCAGCGCCACCTTTTCGCCACGCCTCAGGGTGAGATCGATCCCCTTGAGGACATACTCTTCGTCCTTGTAGGCAAACCAGACGTCGTGAAATGAGATGGTATCGACAGGAAAGCCCCCCTCACCACTTACTCCTTCCGCCGAAGGTCGGGGAGAGGGGGAAACATCCTTCTCCATGTCCAGCAGATTGAAAATCCGCTCAAGGGCCGCCATGGCCCCCTGCATGATGGAGTATTTGGCCGAAAGATCCCGGATGGGAGCGAAGAACTTCTCAATATACTGGATAAACGCCACCAGCGCACCGAACGTGAGGGCTCCGCTGACGATCTCCCCACCGCCATACCAGACTATGAGCCCCACGGCCACGGAAGAAAGTGTTTCCACCAGGGCGTAGAGGGAGGCATCCCAGGTGATGACCGGAAGATTTGCATCCCGGTACCCGGCATTGAGCCGGGAGAACTCCCTTCGCTCCAGCTCCTGACGGTTGAACAGCTGCACCACCGCCATGCCGCCGATGGTCTCGGCCAGGAATGTGTTGAGATTCGCCAGCCGCGCCCGAACCTCGCGAAATGCCCTTCGCATCTTGATCCGGAAGGTGAAGGCAACCCAGATGAGCACCGGGAGCACCGCAAAGGTGACCAGCGACAACTTCAGGTTAATCCAGAGCATGACGCCGACGATCCCGGCCAGAAATAGAATATCCCCCACAACCGTGATGATGCCGGCGGCGAACATTTCCCCGAGCACTTCAACATCACTGGTGAGGCGTGTCACAAGGCTGCCGGTGGGGGTACGGTCGAAGAAGGAGACCGGAAGCCTCTGGACGTGGCCGAACAGCTCCATGCGCAGGTCGAACATCACCTTCTGCCCCAGATACTGAAGCAGGCAGACCTCAACAAACGTGATTAGGGCCTCGGCAAGAATAAGGGCGAGAAAACCCGCCGCCACCAGCGGCAGTCCCTCCATGCGGCCGGCAACGATGTATTCGTCGATGGCCGTTTTCATGAGCCATGGCTGCGCCAGGCGCGCCGCCGCCGACAGGGGGAGAAGGCAGAGGGCGGCCACGGCGACCCATCGGTAAGGGAGCACGTAGCGGACGAACCGGTACATGAGCCTTCCGTCATAGGCCTTGCCGATTATCTCATCTTCGTAGGCACCGCCAAAGTGCATAATGTACCGACCGGCACTCCTTCCCCAGGCTCTGAAATCGTCAGCGTGCGCATTCTACGTCATTTCTTCCGCAGGCAAAACAGAAAAGCCCATGGTTTTGCCATGGGCCGCAAGCTGCGAATGGAGTCGAAACTCCTGCCATCATTTCCCCTTTTTCAGGTCAATGAGAATCAGCTTCGCAACCGCCTTCAAGGTCTCGAAGACCCCTTCGCCAGTGGAGGCGCAAGCCTCGTAGTCGGGAACTCCGGTGGGATTCAGCTCCCGGCGCAGCTCGTCCACGCCTATGATGTCGGGAAGGTCCCGTTTGTTGTACTGAACAACGTAAGGGAGCTTGTCAAGGTCGTACCCCTGTTCCTGAAGGTTGATGCGGAGGTTTTCCAGGGATTCGATATTGGCGTCCATCCGCTCTTCCTGGGAATCGGCCACGAAAACCACGCCATCCACACCCTTGAGAATCAGCTTGCGGGAGGCGTCGTAGAAAACCTGGCCGGGAACGGTGTAAAGATGAAAGCGGGTCTTGAAGCCGCGAATCTCTCCCAAGGCCAGGGGGAGAAAGTCGAAGAAAAGGGTCCGTTCGGTCTCCGTGGCGAGGCTGATCATCTTCCCCTTCGCTTCGGGAGCGGTCTTCTGGTAGATATACTGAAGGTTGGTCGTCTTGCCGCAAAGGCCCGGCCCATAGTAGACAATTTTGCAGTTTATCTCACGCGATGCGTAGTTAATGAAGGACATCCGCCATACCCCCGGCCCGTCAGTTGAAAAGATTGTCGATGTCGTCGTCGGTGATCTCGGCGAAGGGGAACTCCTGGATGCCGCTGCGCTCTTTCTCCTCAGCCTTTCTCTTCAGCTGGTCGAATATGGCGGTCAGCTCCTCGGAGGCCTTTTTCACCCTCAGCCTCACCAGACCGAGGGAAGAGCGGCTGTCAAACAGGACCACAAGGATCACCCGGCCACCGACAATGGAGATATGAAGGTTGTCCTTTTCTCCCTCGTGGAAGAGAATAGAGAACTCCTTCTCCCCGATCAGCTTGGCAAGGCCGCCGGTGGCAGCAATGTTTCCCGCGGTGAGAGAAGCCAGGGAAGTGGTGTCGAAACGCTCGGTTTCTCCACACCCGGCGATAAGCTGGCCGTTTTTGTCGACCAGGAAGATCACCTTTGCATTGGCTTCCCGGAGCAGTTTCTCTATTACAGCACTGATCTGCCTGAACTCCTCATCGTACATCACCATCTGAGGATCTGCCATTGAGTACCCCTTCGTCGGCCTGTGAGTTATGCACCGATACCGGATGGGTTATAACAAAAATTTGACACCCGTTCAAGGAGAGAAAACGGCGCAATTTCCGTAACCATCATCGCAGCCATCAAAAGTTACAGCAACAACTATCGGACTTTACTGCAAAATCAGGGCCAGTAGCCTTCAGAGCAGGGCAAACAGGCAATCACCAACACCCACAGAATTGTGCGCAACAAAAAGCCCCGGCAGGATTTCCTGCCGGGGCTTTTATCGTTACCAGAATGGTTATTTCTCGCAGGTGTCCTCGAAGTTGAGGGCAGCCAGCTTCTGGTAGTAGCTGAAGTGGGCTTTGGACCAGGCCGCCGCCTTCTTCATGAGCTCCTCGTACCCCTTCGGATTGTTCTTCTTGAGTACGCGGTAGCGGTTCTCGCTATTGACATACTCGTCGAAGGCGATTGTGGGGGCCTTGCTGTCGAGCTGGAGCGGGTTCTTGCACTCGGCGGCAAGCTGCGGATTGTAGCGGTACAGCGGCCAGTAGCCGGAGTTGACCGCCCGCTTCTGGCAATCCACGGCACTGGTCATGTCGATGCCGTGGGCGATGCAGTGCGAGTAGGCGATGATGAGGGACGGGCCGTCATAGGCTTCCGCCTCCAGCATGGCCTTGATGCACTGGGCCGGGTTGGCAAGGGATACGGACGCAACATAAACCGAACCGTAGGACATGGCCATCATGCCGAGGTCCTTCTTGGAAACAGCCTTGCCGCCGGCAGCGAACTGGGCAACGGCCCCCAGCGGGGTCGACTTGGATGCCTGGCCGCCGGTGTTGGAGTAAACCTCGGTGTCGAGGACCAGCAGGTTGATGTTCTTGCCGCTGGCGATGACATGGTCGAGGCCGCCGTAACCGATATCATAGGCCCAGCCATCGCCGCCGATGCACCAGACGGACTTCTTGACCAGGTAGTCGGCCACGGTGAGGAGCCGCTTGGCCTCCGGCTCGGGGCAGCCGGCCAGGGCCTTTTTCAGTTCCGCCACCCGACCGCGCTGGGCCTCGATGCCGGCCTGGGTAGACTGGTCGGCACCCTTGATTTCGTTCATGAGGGGTACCGCGCTCGTGCAGGAAGAACAGGAGCAGGACGACGAAAGCTTGTCGATCAGTTCAAGGGCCATGCCGTTGAACTTGTCCACGGCCAGCCGCATGCCGTAGCCGAACTCGGCGTTGTCCTCGAACAGGGAGTTTGACCAGGCCGGACCGAGCCCGTCCGCCCGCTTGGCGTAGGGAGTGGTCGGGAGGTTGCCGCCATAGATGGAGGAGCAACCGGTGGCGTTGGCGATGATGGTCCGGTCACCGAAGAGCTGGGTCAGCAGCTTCAGGTACGGAGTCTCGCCGCAGCCGGCGCAGGCGCCGGAGAACTCGAACAGCGGACGGACCAGCTGGGAGCCGCGGACGGTGTCCAGCTTGGCCGCAGTGGGATCCACATCGGGAATAGTGAGGAAGAAATCCCAGTTCTCCACTTCCTGAGCCCGGAGGGGGGGCTGGAATGCCATGTTGATGGCTTTGTGGTTCGGATCTTCCTTGCTCTTGGCCGGGCAGTTGTGGACACAGGCGCCGCAGCCGGTGCAATCTTCCGGAGCTACCTGGAGGGTCAGTTTCTGTCCCTTGAACTCGGGAACCTTGCAGTCAACAGACTTGAAGGTGGCCGGAGCGCCGGAAAGGACGGAGGCGTCGTAGGCCTTCATCCGGATGGTGGCGTGGGGGCAGACGAAGGAGCAGATGCCGCACTGGATGCAGAGCTGCTCGTCCCATACCGGAATCTCCACGGCGATGTTGCGCTTCTCGAACTGGGCGGTCGCCGTCGGGAAGGTGCCGTCGGCCGGCATCTTGGAAACCGGCAGGTCGTCGCCGAGGCCGGCGATCATGGGAGCCGTGGTCTCCTGAACGAACTGGGGAGCCTTGGGGCTGACGACCGGTGGCTTCGTGATGGTGCTGGTGGCCTTCTCGGGCACCTTCACCTCGTAGAAGTTATTGAGGCCGGCATCAACTGCCTTGTTGTTCATGGCGACGACCGCTTCGCCCGCCTTGCCGTAAGACTTCTTGATGGCATCCTTGATCTCGGCAACTGCCTGGTCCAGCGGGATGATATTGGAGATCTTGAAGAACGCGGTCTGCATGATGACGTTGATCCGGGGTCCGAGGCCGATCTCGTTGCCGAGCCGCACGCCGTCGATCACGTAGAACTTCAGCTTCTTGTCGATGATCTGTTGCTGCACGTCGGTGGGGAGCTTGTCCCAGATCTCGTTGTGGTCGAAGGGGGCGTTCAGGAGGAACGTGGCGCCCTGCTTGGCCTTGGCCAGCATGTCGTACTTCTCCACGAAGGCGAAGTTGTGACAGGCCACGAAGTCGGCCTCCTGCACCAGGTACGGCGCCCGGATATACTTCTTGCCGAAGCGCAGGTGAGAGGTGGTCATGGAGCCGGCCTTCTTGGAGTCGTAGACGAAGTAGGCCTGGGCGTTGTTGTCGGTCATCTCGCCGATGATCTTGATGGAGTTCTTGTTGGCACCCACGGTACCGTCGGAGCCGAGGCCGAAGAACATGGCCTGGTAGGCCCCTTCCATCGGGTTGAAGAAGTTCGGATCGCACGGAAGGCTGCTGTTGGTGACATCCTCGGTGATGCCGACCACGAAGTTCCTCTTCGGCTTGGCGGCGGAAAGGTTGTCGAACACCGCCTTGGCCTGGGCCGGGGTGAACTCCTTGGAGCCGAGGCCGTAGCGGCCGCCGACGATGACCGGGTAGCCGTCGAACTGGCACTTGCCGTCGGCCATGGCCTCGCCGATGGCGGTGCGGACATCCAGGTAGAGGGGCTCGCCCAGGGCGCCGGGCTCTTTGGTCCGGTCGAGGACGGCGATCTTTTTCACGCTCTTCGGCAGCGCGGCGATGAAAGCGTCGATGGGGAACGGCCGGTAGAGGTGAATTTTCACCACGCCGATTTTCTCACCCTTGGCGGAGAGGTTTTCAACTGTCTCCTGCACCGTGTCGGCGCCGGAGCCCATGATGACGATGACGCGATCGGCGTCGGGAGCGCCCACGTAGTCCACCAGCTTGTACTGGCGGCCCGTGATCTTGGCGAACTTGTTCATCTCCTCTTCGACGATCTCGATGCATTTCGGGTAGTAGGAGTTAACCGTCTCGCGCCCCTGGAAGTAGACGTCGGGGTTTTGGGCGGTACCGCGCATGACGGGGTGGTCCGGAGAGAGGCCCCGGGCCTTGTGGGCGGCGATCAGTTCGTCGTCCAGCATGGCGCGCATGTCGTCAAAGGTGAGCTCCTCAACCTTCAGAACCTCGTGGGAGGTACGGAAACCGTCGAAGAAGTGAAGGAAAGGTACCCGGGAGCGGAGTGTGGCGGCCTGGGAAATCAGAGCGAAGTCCATGACTTCCTGGGAGTTATTGGAGCAAAGCATGGCCCAGCCGGTGGAGCGGCAGGACATGACGTCGGAGTGGTCGCCGAAGATGGAGAGGGCCTGGGCCGCAATGGCGCGGGCCGAGACGTGAAAAACCGTGGAGGTCAGCTCACCGGCGATCTTGAACATGTTCGGGATCATCAGGAGCAACCCCTGGCTGGCGGTGAAGGTGGTGGTCAGCGCCCCTGCCTGGAGGGCGCCGTGCACGGCACCGGAGGCACCGCCTTCCGACTGCATCTCGACGACCGACGGGACGGTCCCCCAGATGTTCTTTTCGCCCATGGCGCTCTTCATGTCGGAGATTTCTCCCATGACCGAAGACGGGGTGATGGGGTAAATGGCAATTACTTCGTTGGTGGCGTGGGCCACGTGGGCGGCCGCGGTGTTGCCGTCGATGGTAACCATGTTACGACTCATGCTTTCCTCCTCTGGTATAGATACGAAACAGCACTGAACTGATCGTCGTCCAACTTGCGTTTTACAACTCGCTGCGCCCCTCAAGTGCCCGCTGGACCGTCGCAGCATCCACATATTCCAGGTCGCTGCCAAGCGGGATGCCATGGGCAAGGCGTGTAACCCTTATGCCGAGCGGCTTGATCTGCCGCGCCAGATAGAGCGCCGTCGCCTCCCCCTCAACAGAAAAGTTGGTGGCGATGACCACCTCCCGAACGTCCCCCCCCTCAAGCCTCCGCATCAACTCGGCGATGCGGAGCCGGTCCGGAGTAACGCCGTTCAACGGCGACAGGGCCCCCTGAAGGACGTGATAGCGTCCCCGAAAGGCCCGGGTCCTTTCCACCGCCAGGAGATCCTGGGGCTCTTCCACAATACAGAGAGACGTTTCGTCCCGATCGCTGCTGCAAATATGGCAGGGATCCTCCTCGGTAATGCCGAAACATACGGAGCAGAATCGCACCCGAGTCAACACGTCGCCAAGGCTGTCGGCCAACGCCGCGATGTTTTCCGGGGATTTCAACAGATGAAAGGCAAGACGTAACGCGGTTTTCTCGCCAACACCGGGCAATTTCTGCAGCTCCGCAAGAAGCCGCATAAAAGAGTTTGATGACTGTAGCATAGTTTGCACCGAAGATAAAACATTTTTTTATTAAAACGAAAATAAAACTTTTTACTATCGGTAAATTTTCATAAGTTTTTGCGATTAGGGCTAAAGGAATTTTATTCTCGCTAAAATTTAGCCGGCAACAATGGCACAGATACCATGCGGCCCAAAACGCAAATCAAGCAGAGTTTTCATTCCCGCCACCAGATGCAAAAAGGGCGGCAACCATCCGGCTGCCGCCCCCGCTCGAAAGCTGCGATTAAAAGAGGCCTGGGATATTCAGTCCGCCCGTGATCTTGCCCATCTCTTCCGAGAACTGCGCCTGCACCTTCTTGAGGGCTTCGTTTACTGCCGCGACAATCAGGTCCTGAAGCATCTCGACATCGTTCGGATCAACCGCTTCAGGCTTTATGGAGAGCGAAAGAAGCTGATTTTTGCCGCTTACCACCGCAGTAACCGCGCCGCCTCCGGCCGTCGCCTCGGCAGTCTGCTTCGCCGCTTCTTCCTGTAATCTCGCCATCTTCTGCTGCATCATCTGGGCTTGCTTCATGATACCTGCCAAACCTTTGGACATCTGCTCCTCCGTAGTTTTCGTGGTGTGTATTTTTACTCTTGGTCAAAGAGTTCCGCTAAATCAAAACAATGTTCGAGTTATTCTTTGCGCTCCAGGGAGACAACATCTGCAACGGTACCGCCAAAAACATCCAAGGCCTCGGTGACCGCAGGATGAGAAATGGCGACCTGATTCAGATCGGACTGGCGGCGTTCGTTCTCAACTCTTTTTTTTTCCAGGAGATTGGGAGGGGCCTCATCAGTGCCGGGGGCGATGGTACGGAAAACTAGTTCCGGCTCTCCCTTGAAAAAACGACAGGCCAACCCCTTCAAGGCCTCCCTGGAATCATTGTCCCTGAGGCTCGCAAGGGCGAAGGACCCTTCGGGAAAACCGATCTCCAGCCGTGCTGCCGACACCGCAAGCGGACTTCCCTGTTCGAGCATCGATCCGAGACGGGGCTTCTCGCCCCTGACAAGGGCAACGAAATCGGCCCACTCATCGCCGGTTCTTCGGGGCTCCGCCGCGGGTTTTGCCTCTTCGCGGCGACGAACAGGTGCGGGAGGTGTCTCCTCCGCCTGACGCCCGGCCGGACGATTTGAAGAAACCGGAGCAGAAGGAGCATGCTGAGCCTGTGGTGCCGGCCGCCACTGGGCGCGGGCATCGGCAACACCACCGGCGCCCCCCTCTTCGATTTTCTTCAACTGCTCCAGCAGCTCGTCAACCGGAACCGCAGGCGCCAGGGTGGCCATCTTCACAAGAGCCATCTCCAGAATGAGCCGGGGAAATGAGGCATGAGCCAGCTCCCCATCGGCCCGAAGCAGCACGGCCAGGTGCCTTTGGAGGTCATCGAGGGGTACGCTGTCCACCTGTTGCCGCAGGACCGCCAGCTCCGCCTCCGAAAGATCCACAAGATCGGAAGCATCGCCAACCGCTTTAATAATCAGCATATTGCGGAGATGATCAATCAGTTCGCCGCAAAACTGGCGCATATTGTAGCCGAACTCGTCCACCCGTGCCACGATGCCGAGGGCGGCACGGGTGTCCCGGCCAAAGACCGCCGCCGTGGCATCCAGCAAAAGCCGCCGGTCCACGACCCCAAGGAGGCTCACCACCTCCTCATCCCGCACCTGATCGCCGCAGAAGGCCAGAACCTGGTCCAGCACGGAGAGGGAGTCACGCATGCTCCCGTCCCCCTTTCGGGCAACCATGGTCAGGGCTTCATCGCTGATGGTGATCCCCTCCTGATCCACGATATGGCGCAGGCGACCCACCACTTTGCCGAGGGGTATCCTCCGGAAGTCGAACCTCTGACAGCGGGAAAGGATGGTAATCGGCACCTTGTGGGGCTCTGTGGTGGCGAATATGAATTTGACATGGGGCGGCGGCTCTTCGAGGGTCTTCAACAGGGCGTTGAAGGCGCTAGTGGAGAGCATGTGGACTTCGTCGATGATGAAGATCTTGTATCGGAGACGGGACGGGAGGTACTTGACGTTTTCCCGCAATTCCCGGATGTCGTCGACACCGGTATTGGAAGCACCGTCGATCTCAAGGACATCCACGGCGGTGCCGGCGGTGATCTCCGTGCAGGCGGAGCAGACGTTGCACGGCTCGGGGCTCATCCCCTGCTCGCAGGTCAGGGCCTTGGCCAGGATGCGGGCGGAAGAGGTCTTCCCGACCCCACGGGCGCCGGTAAAGAGAAACGCATGGGCGATGCGGCCGGAATCGATGGCATTCTGGAGAGTCTGGCTGACATGCTCCTGGCCGGTAAGGTCGCTAAAGGTCTGGGGACGCCATTTTCGTGCAAGAACGAGATAGGACAAGGAATTAACACCTCACGACGCGGTCGGATGCTGCGTGCTCGGAAGGGGGGGAGGGTTTAACGGGGACGTTGCGGGCACAACTGATAGCTGGGCTTCCCCGCGGCACACGGTGTCGGTTACTGCCGTTGCTTCCTTCCGGACCTGGCGGGGTTCATAACCTACCGTTGCGCGGGACCCAGCTATCAGCTCTGCCCGCAAAAGGCATTCAGCCCGGAGCAATGCGCCGGGCCTCGGTTCATATTTCACAAGCCCGGCGGACTTGTTCAATTGTGATTATGGCGGAGAGAGAGGGATTCGAACCCTCGGTACCTTGCAGTACACACGATTTCCAGTCGTGCTCCTTCGACCTCTCGGACATCTCTCCGGAACGATGGACTATAGTATAAGCATAGCGGTTTGTAAACCCATTTTTTCTCCGGCTTTTTCCTTACGGCAATGCCGGCCGGCGGAGCGGTTACAGACTGGCTATCTCCCGTTGAATCTGCTGTTCGCGCCACATTGCCCCATAAAGGCCATTGCGGGCGAGAAGGTCGTCATGGCTCCCCTGTTCGGCGATCACGCCATCCTTCAGCACGATGATCCGGTCGCACTCCCGCACCGCCGAAAGGCGATGGGATACGATGACAACGGTCCGGTCGCCCCAATAGCCCGACAGGCTCTCCAGGATCGCGTCCTCGGTTTGGGCGTCCACCGCCGAGAGAGGATCGTCGAGAATCAGAACAGCCGGGTTCTTGAGCAGCGCCCTGGCAATGGCCGTGCGCTGCTTCTGGCCACCGGAGAGAGTCACCCCCCGCTCCCCCACAACGGTTTCGTAGCCGTCAGCGAAGCGAAGCACATCCCCATCGAGACTAGCCAAACGCGCGGCCGCCTCAATCTCCTCACTGGTGGCCCCTTCTTTGCCGTAGGCGATATTCTCGCGCACGGTACGGGAGAAAAGAAAACTCTCCTGGGGGACGAAACCGATGGCGCTCCGAAGCCGAGACAATGGCATCCGGTTGACGTCTGTACCGTCAAGAAAGATCCGGCCGTCCGGAATCGGGTAGAGCCTTGCCAGAAGGCGCACCAGCGTCGACTTGCCGCTTCCCACCGCCCCCACGATGCCAAGGCTGGAGCCTGCGGAAACGGTAAGCGAAACCCCGTCGAGAACCGGCGGCGAAGCGACGCCCGCCGTTCCGTAGGAAAACCTCACATCCCGCAGCTCGATCTCCCCTCGCAGAGGCCACGCACCGGCGGGCTCCTCAGGTTCCGTGACGCGGGGAACGGCATCGAACACCTCGTTGAGACGAGCCATGGACGCGGCACCCCGCTGGATCAGGTTAAGGATCCAGCCAAAGATGATTGTGGGCCAAACCAGCATTGCCAGATAGCCGTTGAAAGCAACAAAGTCCCCCAGGGTCATGGCACCGCCGATAACCCGCTGCCCCCCCAGAAACAGGACGATAAGGGTGCCGAGGGCCGAAGTAGCGGCCATAATGGGCAGCAAGAACCCCCGAAGGCGCGCCATGGTCATATTGCGACGCAGGTAGCGGCGCCCTATTTCCTCGAAGGCTGCAACCGTCGCATCTTCGCGGCAGTACGAGCGCACCACCACGGCGGCGGCAATGCTCTCTTCCGCCTGGCTGGTGAGGTGCGCCAACTCCTCCTGCGCCCGCCTGGAATGATGAAACATTCGGCGGGTGATTCCTTTGGCGGCAATAATCATCAGGGGAAACGGAACAACGGCCCAAAGCGTGAGGGACGGGTTGATGCGCGCCATGAGCGCAATGGCCGACACGTAGATGAGGGCGGTATTGATGATGTTCAGAACTCCGAAGCCGAGGAGCATCCTGATATTGGTAAGGTCGTTGGCGAAGCGGGACATGAGATCGCCGGTCCGCCCCCCCTCGAAGTAAGGCATGTCCAGGGAGAGCAGCTTTACGTAGAGGTCTTCCCTGATGGCATACTCGATGCGGCGGGCGGCATGGAGCAAGGTCGTCCGGGAAAAAATCCGGATCACGCCATGGATAAGGGCAGCGCCGATAATGGCGCCTCCGTACCAGGTTGCGGAGCGGGAAGCGGCAGAGGGATTGCGGAGACTTTCCACTGCCAGCTTCAGAAGCCACGGGACGAGAAGGGCAAAGGCATTGGTCCCGAGCAGGCAGACGGCACCGAGAATATATGTCCGGCGGCATCTCCGCATATAACCATATAGGATTCTGAGCTCGCCGATTTTTCGCCTCCGAGAAGTTGGTCGTGACGCCCTTGTAATCCATTTGCACCTTAATGTCAAAGCACGCCCACGCAGCAGGCAGCCCTGCAGCCGCGAAGCGCCCGTAGAATCTCACACACCGTTTTACTTTGAAGTTGACAGAGCGCTCCGCTCTGTGATAGGCAATTTAATAATACTAAAAACCACAGTTCAAAACGCCCTTTTTTTCGTTGTGGCAGCTGGACAGTTTTTATCAAAAATAAAATTATTGTTCATCCTTGCCCATACAGAACCAAAAACAGGGCACCCTGTTCCCTTCCCGCAGAACGGCTAGCCATACAACATGCCAGTTGAGCCCATCGGCCACCTCCGCACCAGGAGATCGTATGAAACACTCCGCAATGCATCTTTCCACCGAGACGATGAATCCAGACTTCGTAAAGAAAGTCGAAGCCCTGTCGGGGAGTTCGGTGCGCCGCTGTTTCCAGTGCGGCAAGTGCTCGGCCGGCTGCCCCATGCGCTCTTTCATGGAGCACCCCCCCAACCGGATCGTCCGGTTCCTGCAACTGGGGCAGTACGAGCGGGTTCTGGCGGGGCGCAGCATCTGGTACTGCGCCTCGTGCGAGACCTGCACCACCCGCTGTCCCAACAAGGTGGACCTGGCGTCGATAATGGATGCCCTGCGCAAGTGCGCCTGGGACGCCAAGGGGCCGTCCAAGGAATCCTACGTGCAGCTGGCCAACCGGCTCTTCATCGAAAACATCCGCACCTACGGCCGCCAGTACGAGATGCGGCTCGCCGCCGTCTTCAACGTAAAGAGCGGCCAGTTCCTCAAGGATCTCATGCTGGGCCCCAAACTCATCACCAGGGGAAAGCTCAAGGTTTTCCACCAGAAGAACCGCAACCAGGCCGAGATCGAGCAGATCTTCAAGCGGATCGAGGAAATGCGCAGAAAAGGGGAGGCGCCGTAAAGGCAGGATAACTATTCATGGAACAAACTCTTTCTTACTCCTACTATCCGGGCTGCTCGCTGCATGCCTCGGCCAAGGAATACGACGAATCGACCCGGGGGCTCTTCAAGGCCCTGGGAATCGGCCTCAAGGAAGTGCCTGACTGGCTCTGCTGCGGTGCCACTCCGGCCCACAACGTGGATGAGTTGCTGTCGCTCTCCCTGTGCGCCAAAAACCTGGCCCTGGCCGACGGGGTGGAAGGAGACCTGGCCGTGGCCTGCGCCGCCTGCTTCTCGCGGCTGAAGGTCACCCAGCACCACCTGACCGACAACGAAACCAAGCGCAAACAGGTGGAATACGCCATCGACGGAACCGTCAACCTGCACAAGCCGATCAAACACCTGCTGGAGATCCTGGCAAAGGACTTCGGCCTCGAACGTCTCGCCGGCGCCGTGCAGAAGCCACTTTCCGGCCTCAAGGTCGCCTGCTACTACGGCTGCCTCCTGACCCGCCCACCTGAGGTACCGCAGCTGGACTGCGTTGAGGCCCCCACCATCATGGAGCGGGTCATCGGCGCCGTGGGGGCGGAAACCGTTGGGTGGAGCCACCGGATGGAGTGCTGCGGCGCCAACTTCACCCTCTCGCGGCCGGGAGTGGTCCTGAAACTCTCCGGCAGTATCCTCGATTCCGCCAAGGCCGCCGGCGCCGACTGCCTCATGGTCGCCTGCCCCCTGTGCCACGGCAACCTGGACATCCGGCAGAAGGAGATCGAAGAGGCCACGGGTAAGCGCTTCGGCATGCCGGTCTTCTACATGACCCAACTCCTGGCCCTGGCCGTGGGAGCGGCGCCGGGGAAACTGGGCTTTGACAGCATGATCGTGAATCCGCTGCCGCTGCTGAAGGAAAAAGGATTAGTGTAAATGTCCCGAATCGGCGTATTCGTCTGCCACTGCGGCGAGAACATAGCGAGAACCGTTGACGTGGAACGGGTGGCGGCCAAGGCGGCGCAACTGCCCGGCGTCGCCTATGCCACCGACTACAAGTACATGTGCTCCGACCCCGGCCAGAGCCTCCTTAAAAAGGCCGTGGCCGAGCATGGCCTTGACGGCATCGTCGTGGCAGCCTGCAGTCCGCGCATGCACGAAAAGACCTTCCGCAACGCCGCCAAGAGCGCGGGGCTTAACCCCTTCCTCTGCGAGATGGCCAACATCCGGGAGCACTGCTCCTGGGTCCACGAGGACAAAGAGGAGGCCACCGCCAAGGCCGGCAACATCGTCGAAATGATGGTGGCCCGGGTCAAGAAGGACAAACGGCTCGTCCCCATCACCGTGCCGGTCACCAAGCGGGCGCTCGTCATCGGCGGGGGAATCGCCGGAATCCAGGCGGCCCTGGACATCGCCGACACCGGCCACCAGGTGGTGCTCGTGGAGCGGGAGCCCTCCATCGGCGGCCACATGGCCCAGCTCTCCGAAACCTTCCCGACCCTTGACTGCTCCCAGTGCATCATGACCCCCAAGATGGTGGATGCCGCCAACCACCCGAACATCACCCTCCACACCTATTCCGAAATCGAGGCGGTTGACGGCTATATCGGCAACTTCCAGGTCACTGTCCGCAAGAAGGCACGGAGCGTCATCGAGGAAAAGTGCACCGGCTGCGGCGTCTGCTCCGCCAAGTGCCCCCAGAAGAAGATCCCCAACGCTTTTGACAAGAACCTGGGCACCCGCCCCGCCATCTACGTCCCGTTCCCCCAGGCGGTCCCCAACACCCCGGTCATCGACCGGGAACACTGCACGTACTTCAAGAGCGGCAAGTGCGGCGTCTGCGCCAAGGTCTGCGGCCCCCAGGCCGTGGACTACACCCAGGAGGACCAGCTCATTACCGAGCCCGTCGGAGCCATCGTGGTGGCCACCGGGTTCGAGCTCTACAGCATCAGCGAGAAGCCGAAAGGCTCCCCCATCAAGGGGTACGGCGAATTCGGCCACGGCACCATCCCCGACGTCATCGACGGCCTCACCTTCGAGCGGCTGGCCTCGGCCAGCGGCCCCACCGGCGGCAAGATCCTCCGCCCCTCCGACGGCAAGGAGCCCAAGCAGGTGGTCTTTGTCCAGTGCGTGGGAAGCCGGGCACGGGAGAAGGGGATCAGCTACTGCTCCAAGATCTGCTGCATGTACACCGCCAAGCACACCATGCTCTACAAGCACAAGATCCACGACGGCCAGGCCTACGTCTTTTTCATGGACGCCCGGACGCCGGGGAAGAGCTACGACGAGTTCTGGCGCCGGGCGGTGGAGGAAGAGGAGGCGGTCTACATCCGGGGGATGGTGAGCCGGCTCTACCAGAAGGGGGACAAGGTGGTGGTCATGGGGAGCGACATCTCCGTGGGGGTCCAGGTGGAGATCGAGGCGGACCTGGTGGTCCTGGCCACCGCGGTGCAGCCCCGGACCGGCGCCGACACCCTGGCCCAGAAGCTCGGCATCTCCTACGACAGCTACCACTTTTACTCCGAGGCCCACGCCAAGCTGAAGCCCGTGGAGTGCGCCACCGCCGGGATCTATCTGGCCGGGGCCTGCCAGGGGCCGAAAGACATCCCCGACACCGTGAGCCAGGCCAGCGCCGCCGCGGCGAAAGTCATGACCCTCTTTGCCCGGGATGAACTGGAGCGGGAGCCCATCGTCGCCAAGGTGAACGAACGAAACTGTGTCGCCTGCCTCGCCTGCAAGAAGGTCTGCCCCTACGGCGCCGTGGAGGAGAAGGAAATCCGCGACCGGCAGGGGAACCTGATCCGGACCGTGGCCTATGTGAATCCCGGAGTCTGCGGCGGCTGCGGCACCTGCCAGGCCACCTGCCCGTCCAAATCGGTGGAACTTGACGGGTATACCGATGAACAGATCATGGCCATGATAGAAGCGCTGTGAGGAACGAGCGATTTTCCGCCAGCTCGGCGTCAGGCTCTCGACTCCTTGTGCGGCGTAGCCCTGCTACGCCTCCGCGTCGCTGTTAGCCTTCCTTGATCTGACGAAAACTTGCTCGTTCTGGGAGAACATATGGTGCACGATGTAAAAACCAAGCACGAATTCGAACCGAAGATTGTCGCCTTTGTCTGCACCTGGTGCACCTACGCCGGGGCGGATCTCGCGGGGACGAGCCGGATGCAGTACCCGGCCAACGTCCGGGTAGTTAAGTTCCCCTGCACCGGCCGCATCGACCCGGTTTTTATCATCAGAGCTTTCCAGAAGGGGGCCGACGGGGTGCTGGTCTCCGGGTGCCACCCCGGCGACTGCCACTATATGGCGGGGAATTTCCACGCCCGGCGCCGCTTCGCCGCCTTCCGGGCACTCCTCGACTTCGTCGGCGTGGACCTCCAGCGGCTCCAGTTCTCCTGGGTCTCCGCCGCCGAGGGGGGGAAGTGGGTGGAGGTGGCCACGGAGCTCACCGAACGGGTCCGGGCACTGGGGCCCATGCGGGAGTTCAAGGAGTTGGAGGCGGAGGAGCAGTGGTCCGGGGTCATCGACACGCCTGAACTGAAGGAAGCGTATAACACAATCCCGTAGGGGCAATTCACGAATTGCCCCTACACCACCACAAAGGCATGATGCAATGACGAACAGCGCACAAACAATCGACCCTGCCCTCTACGCCGCCGCCACCGACGCTGTTAGGGCCGAGGCAAAAAAGGTTCTCGAATCAGGCGCCGTTTCGGCTGTGGTGGGGTGGCAGGCGGGTCGCCGCCCCGGCACCGCCATGCCGGCCATCGTTACCGACCCCGCGAGGGTGAACGATCTCATCTTTTCCCCGGCCTGCGTCAACAACCTGGCCCTCTACCTCACGAAGGCCAAAAAGGAGATCAGAGCCAAGGGACGGATAGCCATCGTGGCCAAGGGGTGCGACCTCAAAGCCCTCGTGGGGCTCATGGGGGAAAACCAGCTCAGGCGCGACGACCTCCATGTGATTGGCGTAGCCTGCGCCGGGGTGCACGGAGCAAACGTCGATCGCACGCTCCCCCTTTCGGAAGCGACCATCGCCAGAAAGTGCCGGGAGTGCGCGGTGCACACCCCCGAAGGGGCGGATGCCATCGTCGGCACCCTGCCTGAGCTTCACCGCTTCACGCCAACGGAATCCGAGGAGCTGGCCCGGCTTGAAGCCATGGCCCCGGCAGAGCGGTGGAAATTCTGGAAGGAGCACTTTTCCCACTGCATCCGCTGCTATGCCTGCCGCCAGGTGTGCCCCTTCTGTTATTGCGAGCAGTGCATGTGCGACCGCAACCGTCCCCAGGCGGTGGAAACCACCCCCCGACCGGCGGGGAACATGGCCTGGCACATCGTCCGCGCCATGCACCTGGCCGGCCGCTGCGCCGGCTGTGCCGAGTGCGAGCGGGCCTGTCCCATGGATATTCCCCTCAATCTCCTGAACCGTAAGATGGCGAAGGAACTGAAGGAACTCTACGGGTTCGAGGCGGGGTTAGAGGTAAAAGATAAGGGGCCCCTGGCCGAGTACCGGGAAGACGACGACCAGAGTTTTATCAAGTGATTCCGTAGGGGCGATCCTTGTGATCGCCCGTAAGTCCGGGCGAATACAAGATTCGCCCCTACAGGACAAACGATGCCAATAACCATCACCGAACAGAACCTCCGACTCCTCATCGACACCCTGGTCAAGGCAGGCACCCGCGTTGTGGGCCCCAAGGCCGCCGGCACCATGACCCTCTACGAGCCGCTCTCCGCTGGTGAAGAGCTGAATCTCGGGGGACTTCCCCGCCGCTCCGCCAAGGAGACCTTCTTTCCCCTCTGCGAGACCATCCTCACCTACGAGCGGGAGAAAGAGGGGGTGCGGGTCACCGATGTTGATCCCGGCTCCGTTCCCGAGACGCTGCTGATCGGCGCCCGTCCCTGCGACGCAGCCGCCGCGCCGGTTCTGGATGCGGTCTTTTCCTGGGACTACAAGGACGAATTCTTCCTGGAGCGCCGGCGCAAAACTACCATCATCGGCCTGGCCTGCACGAGAGCCGACGATGCCTGTTTCTGCACAGCAGTGGGGCTCTCCCCGGCCGACACCAGGGGGAGCGATCTGTTCCTCACTCCCCTGAAAGACGGCGGCTACCGCTGCGACGCCATCACCGGCAAGGGTGAAGCGCTCCTCGCCGCCCACGCCGCACTCTTTGCCGATGGCGACGGCACCCCCGCCCCCCTGGCGGAGCCAAGCCCCGGGGCGATGGATCTGGACAAAATCAGGGGCTGGCTCGACACCCACTTCGAAGATCCCCTCTGGGAAGAAATCGCCGAGCGGTGCGCCGGCTGCGGCGCCTGCGCGTTCCTCTGCCCCGCCTGCCACTGCTTCGACATCGTGGACGAGGGGGGCGAAGCGAAGGGGGCACGAAGAAAATCCTGGGATGCCTGCGGCTTCGGCAAGTTCACCAACCACGCCTCGGGCCACAATCCCCGGGACGTGCAGCCCCAGCGCTACCGCAACCGGATCATGCACAAATTCAAGTACTACGTGGACAAGTTCGACCAGCGTCTCTGCACCGGCTGCGGCAGGTGCATCCGGGCCTGCCCCGTTGGAATCGACATCGCGGCGGTTTTAGAAGAAATCAACTCAAAAGGCGTGGAATAACAAGGAGAAACAGAGAGCACGGAGAAAGGCTTGATAACCAAACGGGTCAAACCTTAAATAAGTTTTTCTCCGTGTCCTCCGTTTCTCCGTGTTATCAAAAAGGTTTTACCATGTGCGACCACAGCAAGAACATCTACCTCCCCCAACTGGCCACCATCACGGATATCGTTGACGAGACCCCCGATATCCGCACCTTCCGGCTCGTGTTCCAGGACGAGGCGGTACGCGACTCCTTCACGTTCCGGGCCGGCCAGTTCGCCGAGTACTCGGCCTTCGGGGCCGGGGAGGCCACCTTCTGCATCGCCTCGGCACCCACCCGCCCAGGCTACATCGAGTGCTGCTTCCGGGCGGTGGGGCGGGTCACCGAGGCGCTCCGCTCCCTGGAGGTGGGAGAGACCATCGGCGTGCGGGGCCCCTACGGCAACTCGTTTCCCATCGAGGAATTTTTTGGGAAGAACCTGGTCTTCGTGGCCGGGGGAATCGCGCTCCCGCCGCTGCGGACCCTCATCCGGCAGTGCCTCGACTGGCGGGACAGGTTCGGCGACATCACCATCGTCTACGGGGCCCGCACCGAATCGGATCTCGTCTACAAGCGTGAGCTGAAGGAATGGGAGGAGCGCAGCGACGTGCGCCTCGTGAAGACCGTGGACCCGGGGGGGAACTCTCCCGAGTGGGACGGCAAGGTGGGCTTCGTGCCGGCAATCCTCGAAGATGCGGCCCCCTCGGCCGGCAATAGCATTGCCCTTGTCTGCGGCCCCCCCATCATGATCAAGTTCACCCTCCCGATGCTGGAGAAGCTGGGCTTTGCCGACGAAGCCATCTACACGACGCTCGAAAACCGGATGAAGTGCGGCCTCGGCAAGTGCGGCCGCTGCAACGTGGGCAATGTCTACGTCTGCAAGGACGGTCCCGTATTCACCGCCGCCCAGGTAAAGGCCATGCCCCAGGAGTTCTGACCCCCCTCACTCCATCCGACCCCCATCCCAGAGCATTCATCACGTGGTCCCGTATTTGGAAGCTCCCCCAAAACGGTACTTTTTCAGTTCTTTGCTTGCCAATTACCAGTATATAAGTTTACAATTTCCCATTCATTCCCAACCATTTATGGAGAACAATACGGGCAATGCAGAATCACGCCGTATCGAAATACACCACCATATCCTCAGGCATCCTCCTTGGTGCCATCGGGTACGTCGTGAACTGGCTGAACCCGCCCCTCTTCTTTGGCGTCAATATTTTCTTCGGCTCCTTCTTCGTCATGCTCGCCCTGTTCCGTTACGGGACGGGTGCCGGTGTGCTGGCCGCAGCCCTGGCGGGGAGCTACAGCCTGATCTCCTGGCACCACCCGCTGGGAATGCTGATTGCCGTAAGCGAGGCGCTGGCGGTCGGGCTGATGCTGAGGCGGTCCCGCAATATCGTCCTACTCGACACGCTCTACTGGTTCTGCCTCGGCATGCCCTTTTACCTCCTTTACCATGTGGTGGCCCAAACCGACCTTGCACTGGCCACCCTGCTGACCCTCAAGCATGGCGTCAACGGCATCTTCAATGCACTTGCCGCAACTCTTCTGTTTCAATTTGCCAATCTTTCGCAATCTTTCAGGCGCCCCGGCGAACCGTCCCCCAGCTTTCAGCACATCCTCGCAACATCCATGGTGGCAGCCATCCTTATTCCGGGCATCGGCTACGTCGTCCTGGAAATCAAACGGGACATCGCCCTTGAAGAGCAGCGGATTCAGCAGAGGCTGCACTCCACTTCGATTCTGACCCGGCAGATGATTGAAACCTGGCTCGCCGACAAAATCCACGATGTAAAGACCCTGGCATCACAGGTTGGCGACCCCCAGATCGTCCCGGCCGCCACCATCCAGAAAAAAGCCGAGCTGATAAAAGCGCTGTCACCCCATTTCCTGAAGATGTCGGTCCAGAACGACAGAGCCATCTCCATAGCCTTTGTACCGGAGCGGGACGAGCAGGGACGCCCGAACACGGGAAGGGATTACTCCGCTATGCCCTACCATCGCATCGTGCGGGAGACCCTCAGGCCGGCAATATCGGACATTGACTACGGCACCATAACTAAAGGGCCGCGTCTGGCCCTCTTCGCGCCAATCGTTCTCAACGGTGAATTTCGCGGCTACTGTACCGGAGTCATCGAGATGCCGCGATTGACGGAACAGTTGCGCATAATCGGAAGCAATCGGGCCGTAGACATAACCCTCCTGGACCGGAAAGGGCAGATCATCACCAGCACCGATCCCAACAGGAGATTGATGGAACTCCTGAACCCTCTCCAAGGAAATGAGCGCAAAACCCTGCCGGACGGATTCTATCAACTCATCCCACGCCTCAAGAGGGCAAGCGACCTTCAACGCTGGCAGCTGGCATCCGTGGGCATGGACTCTCGCCTCAATGCGAACGTGCCGTGGACTATCGTCATCACCACCCCAATGAAACCATTTCTGGACAGGCTGGAGAACAACGCCAGCCGCGGCTTTGCCCTGCTCCTCGTTCTGATTGTCTTCTCCGTCGCCACTGCCCAGGCTGCCAGCGCAGCGTTCATCCGCCCCATCGCTGAACTGGAAAAGATGTCCGAAACGCTCCCCATGGACGTCATACAGAACAAGGAAATTCAATGGCCCAAAAGCGGCATCCGGGAGATTGCCGGGCTCATCGGCAACGTCCGGCAGATGGCTTCCACGCTCCAGAGCTACGTCCACGAACTGCAAACCCTTAATGAGTCGCTGGAACGGCGGGTGGCCGAGCGAACCGAAGACATCCGCCGCCTTAACGAGGAACTGGAAGAGCGGGTAGCCGAGCGGACATCGCAGCTCAAATCGGCCCTCCTCCACATGGAGTCTTTCTCCTACTCCATCTCCCACGACCTGAGGGCTCCGCTGCGGGCAGTAAACGGCTACGCCCACATTTTGCTGGAAGATTTCGGGCAGGCCATCCCGGAGGAAGCCCAACGGTATCTAAAGCAGATATCCGGCAACGGCACCCGGATGGCTGCTCTCATCGACGATCTGCTGACCTTCTCCCGCCTGAGCCGGCTCCCCCTTAACAGGGAAACCATGGAGCCCGCAACCGTGGTCCGCGACGCACTGGAAGAACTGGAGAGAGAACGGGCGGGACGCACGGTCCAGGTCACGGTTGGAGAGCTCCCCCCCTGCCTGGCCGACCCATCCCTTATCCGGCAGGTTTTCACGAATCTTCTCTCCAATGCGTTCAAATACAGCCGCAAACGGGATGACGCCAGGATAGAGGTGGGGAGTTTCCAAAAGGAAGGGACGACAGTCTATTTCGTAAGGGATAACGGCGACGGCTTCAACATGGCTTACGCCGACAAGCTATTCGGCGTCTTCCAGCGGCTCCACCGCAGCGAGGATTTCGAGGGGACCGGCGTAGGACTTGCCATCGCCCACAATATCGTCACCCGCCACGGGGGGAGCATCTGGGCCGAAGGCACTCCTGGAGAAGGTGCGACCTTCTTCTTCACCGTCACATCATGAGCAACTGAGCACTACTAATCGGAGCATCAGACGGCAAACGACCGGAACCGCTCCACCGCCCCCGGGATTTCCTCCTCCCGGATGTTGCCGAAGGCAAGCCGCAGATAAGGTTCAAGCCCCGGACCGAACACTTCTCCCGGCAGGGAGATGACGCCGGCCTCCACAGCAAGCCGACGGGCCGCCTCCCGCCCCTCCCTTCCCTTGAGCGGGTGCCTGACCCACGCGAAGAACGTGCCGCTGGCCGCCAGCTCGAAGGGATTCCCCCGCCCCGCGAAAAGTGAGCGGAAGAGGTCATGGCGCCGCTCCATCATGAGACGGTTTTCCGCGACCCAGTCATCGAGATGGCGGACCCCATACAGGATCGCGTGCTGGGTGATGCGGGGCTGGCAGACCGCCATGGTGTCCTGGGCCTTGAGGGCGTGGCCGATGAACTCTTCGGACGCCACGAGGCACCCGGCCCGGTAGCCGGTTAGCGCATAAGTCTTGCCGAAGGACATGATCTGGACCAGGTGGTCACCCCAGTGGGGATCGGCGAACAGATCATGGGGAGCCGGGCCGCCGGGAATGAAGTCGGAGTAGGTCTCGTCGATGACCAGGGCGGTTCCCCGGCGCCGGGCCAGGGCATAGAGTTCGTGGATTACGTCGGGCAGGGTGACGACGCCGGTGGGGTTCGAGGGGGAAACAAGAAGTATCGCCCGGGTCCGGGGGGTGATGAGCCGCTCCACCGCCGCCGGATCGATGACGCCACCCCGTTCCTCGTCGAAGGGGAGCCAGACCGGACGGATGCCGAGCATCTCCAGGGCCATGGGGTGATCGAAGTAGGCGGGGAGCGGCACGATGACCTCGTCACCGGCCCGGCAGAGGGTCACCATGGCGAGCCAGAAGGCCTGGCTGGCGCCGATGGTGAGACAGACCTCTTCCGGCGCGGGTCCCGCCCCGTAAACCCGGCCGTAGCGGGCGCATACCGCCTCCCGCACCTCTGGAAGCCCTTCGTCGGGGGAATACTTCGCCATGGTCGGATCATCGAGGCACGCCGCAAGATAGTCAACCATCTGCCGGGCCGGGGCGTAGTCGGGCACCGCCTGGCACAGGTCGATCAGGGGGCGCGCCGGGTCGGGCTCACGGCCGGCAAGCCACCCCTTCACCTCGGAGATGGGGGGTGGGTGGACAGCGCGGATCTGGTCGGAAATGGCAAATTTCATCGATCTACCCCTTCAGCATGATGAAGCCCAGCTGCCGTCCCGTTTCCCCGCCATCGCGGCGGTAGGAGAAGAAGACCTCCGGGGCGCATGAAACGCACTGCCCGGCCGTTTCAATGTTACGCTCCGGAATGCCGGCCGCCCCCAGTTGCAGGGCGTTGGCCCTGGCCAGGTCCAGCTGCCACCGGGCCGTGTCCTTGATGGTGGCCACCGCATCCCAGTCATGGCCGTCGGCCCGGAAGGCGTCGGCAACCGGTTTGTCCACCTCGTAGCAGCAGGGGCCGATGGCGGGGCCCACGGCCGCCAGAATATCCCGGGGCTCGGAACCGAAAAGATTGATAAAGGCATCCACCCCCTTGCGGCAGATCCCCGCTGCGGTCCCCTTCCACCCTGCATGAAGCGCCGCCGCCACCCCTTTCACCGGGTCCAGCAGGAGCACCGGCACGCAGTCGGCCACGCAAACCCCGATCATGACCCCCGGCTGGTTGGTGATGATGCCGTCGGCCTCCAGCTTCTGGAAGTATGAGTAATCGGGATTGGGCGAATCGATAACCAGAAGGTCGGTGCCGTGGACTTGGGTCACTGTCACCAAGCGCCCCGTCTCCACCCCGAAAGAACGGGTCAGGAGACTCCGGTTCCCTTCCACGGAATGGGGTGAATCGTTGGTGCCGGTCCCCAGGTTGAGGGAATTGTAGGGCGCGCGCGAAACCCCTTCGTGCCGGGTGGTGAACCCATGAACCGATACCCCGGCGGCAGTCAGTATCTCCGGCTCCAGATAGTGAACCTTGTCGGCCCGTTTCGTTTCCATCGTTCTATGCTCCTTGCTGTTCAAGATAAGTGATGATTCGAGCCATATCCTCGGGAAGTTCCGTGTCGAATTCCATGTAACCGCCGCTGGCCGGGTGGATGAAGCCGAGGGTCTTGGCGTGGAGTGCCTGGCGCCCCAGCTCCCGGACGAGCTTTTTCAGCACCGGGTCCCGCAGGTCGTTGGCCCGGCCGGCGCCTCCGTAGACTTCGTCACCCACCAGGGGATGTCCCGCCTCTGACAGATGGACCCTGATCTGGTGGGTCCGCCCCGTCTCCAGCCGCAACCGCAAGAGGGTCATCCCCGGATAACGGGCAAGGACCTTCCAGTGGGTAACGGCATGTTTGCCGTGTTTCGCCTTTCCCGACATCCGCAGGCGGTCAGTGGGGTGGCGGCCGATGGCCCCTTCGATGCGACCCGTCTCGGTTTTCGGCGAGCCGAAGACCAGGGCCAGGTAGATCCTCTTGATGGTATGCTCCCGGAACTGGCGGGCAAGCCCCTCGTGGGAGCGGTCGTTCTTGGCCACCACCAGGACGCCGGTGGTATCCTTATCGATGCGATGGACGATGCCGGGGCGGATCTCGCCGCCGATCCCCGACAGGTCGTCACAGTGGGCGAGGAGCGCATTCACCAGCGTTCCGCCGGGGGTGCCCGCACCCGGATGGACCACCATTCCGGCCGGCTTGTTGAGGACCACAAGGTCGCCATCCTCGTGGAGAATCTCCAGGGGTATTTCCTCCGCCTCGGGTAGCGCAGGCACCGGCGGCGGCACCACAACGACGATGCACTCCCCCCCCCGCAGCTTCAGGGACGGCTTTTCCACCTTGCCGTCCACCGTCACCCGCCCCTCGTCCATGAGGCGCTGCACCGTGGACCGGGTCATCCCTTCAATGGAACGGGCAACAAACTGATCGAGCCGGCCAGGTTCCCCGTCACCGGGAGCAATGAATTCGTATCTTTCTTCCATGATTCCTCAAAAACGACAAAGGCGCGACCGTAAATCGCGCCCCGTCTGCAAAACCCTTCGTGATATTTCCGTTACCAGATCGGAGACTCGATCTTGCCTGCCCGCTTGATCAGAACATCAACGAGGGCGATATCATAGATGGTCCCGGCGGCAATCTCCGGCACCACCCGGGTCTGGAAGTGCTGGCGCCCTTCCTCGATCTCCTCGGCAAGGAGCTCGAAGATGGAATCCTCCTTGATGCCCCGCTCCACCTTCTCGCGATTGTAGATGGCAATGTCCGAAATGATTGCCCTGGCAAGTCGCTTTGCCTGTTCGGAATTATCGATAAGACTCATGGGATGTCCTCTTGTTGGCTTTCATTTCGATATCCCGGCACAGAACGGAACAGTTACCGCAACCGGAGGGAAAAGAAGATGCTGGCGCCGCCCCGGCGCACCAGGAGAATCGCCGTCCCTTTGCGCTCGGCCTCGGCCATGGCGCGGTCGTACTCGGCCGGGGTTGCAATGCTCCGGCGATTGACCGAAACGATTATGTCGCCTTGCCGGATGCCGGCCTCGGCGGCAACTCCTCCATCTTCCACGGCGGCGGCCATCACGCCTGACGCACCGCGGCGAAGCAGTTCCGGCGGCAGGGGCTCCACAACCAGGCCGATAATATCCGGCGCGCCCCCCTGGGGATGGGATTTACGGGCCGCGGCGCTGTCGGCGCTGGCAGAGGTGATGGAAAGCTTCATCTCGCGCCCGCCGCGGAACACCGTGACCGGAACAGTCTTGCCCGGAGCCGTTGCGGCAACAACCCGCTGGAGGTGCTGGGCGTCCTTAATCCCGGTGCCGGCGAAATCGAGGAGGATATCACCCTGGCGGATCCCCCCCTTGGCGGCGGGACTCCCCTCCATCACGTCGGCTACCAGCACCCCGCGGGCCTTGCCCAGACCGAACTCACGGGCCAGTTCGTCGGTAACCGGCTGGATCGATACGCCAAGCCATCCGCGGGTCACGCTCCCCTTGGTGATGAGCTCGGTAACGATCTGCTTGGCCATGTTGACGGGGATTGCGAAACCTATTCCCTGTCCGGCGGCAACTATGGCGGTATTGATGCCGATTACCTCGCCGTGGACGTTCAGGAGCGGCCCCCCCGAGTTGCCCGGATTGATGGAGGCATCAGTCTGGATAAAGTCCTCGTAGGTCTCTATCCCCATATTGGAGCGGCCGGTGGCGGAAACCACCCCGACGGTCACGGTTCGGTCGAGGCCGAAGGGGTTGCCGATGGCGATGGCCCACTGCCCCACCTGGAGTTTGTCCGAATCGGCCAAAACTGCCACGGGGAGGTCTTCCCTGGCATCGATCTTTATGACCGCGATATCGGTCTTGGGGTCGCTCCCCACGATCTTGCCGTCATAAATATTCTCGTTGGAGAGCTTGACCTTGATACTCTCCGCATCGCGCACGACATGGTCGTTGGTTATGATGTAACCGCTTTTGTTGATGATGAAGCCGGAGCCGAGGCTCTTGTCGCGCCGGTAGCGGGGCCGGCTTTCGCCGAAGAACTCCTCGAAGAGCGGCGAAAACTCGAAAAAGGGCTGCTCTATTTTCTTTCGGCTGATGGTGGAGATATTGACCACCGCCGGCGTCACGTTTTTCACCAGCGCCACAAAGGCCTGCTGAGTGGCCATTATGTCCTTGGGCACTTCCTTTACCGGCGCTTCGGCCCTCCCCGTCTCGTAATAGAGCTTCTCTTCCTTCTTCGAGCATGCGGGCAGTACGGTGAGAAACAAAAACAGAACTATAAACAAACGACGAATTTGCATCGGGAATGCCTCGGCAATCATGGTGAGGATGTCCTTAAACCGTTGAAAGAGTAGCCAAATTGCCTATGGATGTCAACGCCCTTTCGCCCCCGATCGGCTCCCTCTGCAGACACCTCCATATAAGCTCTTGACGCTCCCGGCTCGATTGCCCTATAACGGGCGGAAGACAGGAGGCATCCGTGGAAGACATCAAGTCCAAAATCAAGGAACTGAGGCTCGGGGAAAAAATCCGCAAGCTCCGCCAGGAGCGGCGTCTCACCCTCCAGGAGCTCTCTGATCTGTCAAGCCTCTCCAAGCCCCTTCTGTCCCAGATCGAGAACGACCAGGTCACCCCCCCCATCGCCACGCTCCTCAAGATCTCGAAGGGGCTCAAGGTGGGAATCAATTACTTCTTCGAGGAGGAAGAAGACCAGCAGAAACTCGTGCTGACCCGGGCATCCCAACAGACGGCCACCCTGCGCCGCACCGGCAACGACGCACCCCACGGCTACACCTACCGGTCGCTGGCCCCGGGCATGCGCCACAAGCCCATGGAGCCGTTTCTCGTGGAGTTCGAGCTGACAGCGTGGGATGACCGCTTTTTTTACCGCCACGACGGCTTCGAGCTCATCTACCTCCTGGAAGGGGAGCTGGAATTCCACTACGGCACCGACGTCATGCGGCTAAATCCCGGTGACAGCATTTACTACGACTCATCGGAACCCCACGGGTATGTCTCTGTGGGCGAAACAAAAGCAACGGCCGTTGCCGTGCTCTACTCGAAGAATTAGCCGCTGGCTCCCACTCCATCCCTAATCGGGCAGTTCCTCGCAATCCACATAGACCCAGCTGTCGAGCTGGCCGTTCTCCAGCGTGACCTGAATCGTCCCCCCCTCCTCGGTACAGAAGGAGGTGTAACCAATCTCGCCGGTTTTCAGATTCCGGACTTTCACACGCTCGCCCTTCCGCTCAGTTCGCTGACAAATACCGGTACGCTCCTTGTCTTTCATGACATACCTCCTCCTGGTGGAATTTCGTAGTAACTCCACTAGGGTAACACGGCAAGCGTGCTTGGCAACCGGGCCGGAGCTATATCTCCTCACCATGCATCACATTAACCGGAACAATCCTCACGCAAGCCGGAACACCGGCCAGTTCCCCATGGACCCCGGCAAGAAATCGCACCGTTGCCACCCTGTGGATGTACGCCTGGGTGAAGCGGTAAAAAAGCTTCCTGATGGACGAGGGCGTGCTACCCAGCAGGCGGGGGCGGGAACCGGCAAGGCGCAGCGTCAGCCGCACCCCCCCATTATCTTTTCCCACGAGAAACGACAGATCCCCCCCGCCGGTCCGCACCAGCGCTCCTCCACGGATGACAAGGGAAAGGGATTCTCCCTGCTCATCCCTTTGCCGGACGGGCGCCATGAAACTGATGAGGCTCACGGGGAGCCAAAGGACGCGAAACTCGACTCCCCCGGCCGTAACCTGCGGACGGACAAGGGAACGGGTAAACCGCCTGATAAAAGAAAGGTAGCGGTCCAGGAGTAAATCGGGGGAAACTCCGGCCGCAAGGCTTTGCGAAATCGTCATCCATTGAATGGAAAAAACGGAGAAATCCTCCGTAAGCACCTGTTGACAAGCTATTTCCTGCTCCGCCGGGGTCGTAGCTCCGCTCATATATCCTCCCGCTGGCGACGATAGCACAACATACTCTTCATTGTCCCCCTAAAGGCATCAGCCCTGCGACAGGAGTCTTGAGTTTTGGGAAAAAGTAGCGTATAAAAAAATTCTTTGCAGCAACGGATCCTTTGAACGGATTCCCATAAAGACTCAACACCGCTTTAGGAGAGATGGCCGAGTGGTCGAAGGCGGCAGACTCGAAATCTGTTGTACCGCTTGCGGTACCTAGGGTTCGAATCCCTATCTCTCCGCCATATCATCGTCCGGAATAGTCCGGGCACCCCACTAAGTCCCGAGAAATCGGGGCTTTTTGTTTATGCATCGCCCGGCACCGCCAATCGTCATGGAATGCCGGCCTTCATTCGACGCGCAAGCAATCACGAGTCCTATCATGACCCACCGGCTTCATTTGGAACAGTTCGGCCCGGTCCATGCCCTTCCCGTCATACACTACCGGATGGAATTCGCCTGGCTCGTGCGGGAGGCGGTGCATCGCGTCAGGCCCGGCTGCATAGCCCTTGAACTGCCGCCAACCCTGAAAACCCCCTTCCTGCGGGGAGTAGCGCGGCTGCCTGAGGTGTCGGTTCTCAGCTACGGGACAAGGGGAAAGCGGGACGAAGCGGTCTACCTAATCATCGAGCCGGCGGACCCTCTCGTGGAAGGGGCGCGGCTCGCACAGGAACAGGGCATCCCCGTGGAGCTGATCGACGTGGATGTCGACTCCTATCCGCTTCACCACGAGGCGCTTCCCGATCCCTATGCCATCCACCGGATCGGCCTCACCCCCTACTACGAGGAGTACCGGAAAAGATGCACGTCCCTTCCCCACGGTCCTGAAGACCTGCGGCGGGAGCAGGGAATGGCTTTCCGGCTCCAGCAACTGGCCCGCAACCATGACCGCATCCTCTTCATTTGCGGAATGTTTCATCTGGAGCGGGTAAAGGAAGCGTTCAGCCGCCCCCTGGCTCCCCCCCTTGAACGGGTGCGGCGCGACAACGTGGCCCTTTTCAACCTCCACCCGGATTCCTGCCGGGAGATTCTCGGCGAGTTCCCCTTCCTGTCGGCGGTATACGAGCTGCGCCGCGGCCCCCTCCCCCCGGAGCCCGCCGACGGCGGGGCGACGCTGCGCAAACGCTACAGCGCCCTGGAGTTGATCGCCGGGGGAAAACAGGAAATCCCCGAAGATGACCTCCTGCGGCACGCCATTGAACGGAGCGCCCGCCACGCAGGAAAGGAGGGGGAATTCCCCGACCGGCAGCGGATCGTCTACCAGCTCTTCCGCGAAGCATCCCGTCACTACCGGCAGGAAACCGGCGAACCGGTTCATCTCTGGCAGAAGCGGGCCTTCTTCCGCTTTGCCCGCAATTACGCCCTCACTTCCGGCATGCTTATCTCCGATCTCTTCCAGCTTCTGGCAGCGGCCCGGGGGTGCATCGACGACAATTTCGCCTATGCCTTCTGGCGGCAGGCTACCTGCTATCCCTGGCAAAAGAACGATACCGACATCCCGACCCTTGCCATCTCCCCGGAGGAGATCTGGGGCGGAAGCCGCCGCATCCGTTTCCGGCCTCGCCGGAAGAAGCAAAAAGGGCTGTCGCACCTGGGATTTTTGAACAGGAAGAAGGAAAAGCGCCCCGGCGAATGGCTGGAGGGATTCGACAATCCATCCATCTGCTCCTATCCGCCGGAAGACGTGGTCATCGAGGATTACGGCCGGTTCCTGAAGCGAAAGGGAGCCATGCAGCTATCCGAAGAGCTCTCCCGAACCGAGCCCTTCACGGCATCGCTCCTGGACGGGATCGACATGCGTGAGACCCTGCGGAACTTGGCCGACGGCCGGATCTACGTGCGGGAGAACCAGCGGGCCAAAGGGGGGGTCGGCGGGGTGGTGGTGATTTTCGACGAGGACCGGGAGGGACGCAGATTCCCCTACCGGATGACCTGGCTCGGGGAGCACGACCAGGAGTCGGACATGGCCTTTTACGCTACTTCCCCGGCAGACAACATCGTGGGTCCCGGCATCTGCCGCTGCGAGTACGGCGGCTTCCTCCTCTCCTACCCGCCCCGGCGCATGGTGGATGTCTGGCAAGACCCGGACTACGCCTTCGCCCGCTCCAAGGCCGAGGTACTCCTTCTGGCGGCCCTGGACTACGCGCCCGAAAAGCATGTGGTATATGCGGCTGCCCGTCCGCCACGGAGCTTCTTCCGCCAGCTGGCGGCCCGCATGGGAAAAAAGATCGTCTATATCCCCCTGGGCTCCCTGTCGCCGGTGAAACTCAAAGGGCTGCGGATCCTTCACATCCTCCACGGCCACGACAAGCGGGAAATCGCCCGGGATTACATCTGGTAGGGCTTGCTACGCGCCACCAGCCGGTTATACTGGGTGAGTAACGCCACGCCGGAGGCCCCATGTCCTGGTTCGCCAATCTGAAGATAAGTACCAAGTTCAACATTATTCTCTCATTGCTTCTGCTCTTCGTCTTCCTTGCGGCGGCATTTTTCGTCTACCAGCGGGAGCGGGCGCTCATCAACCGGATTGCCGTTGACAACGCCCGAAGCATCGCCCGGCAGATCATCGAAACCCGCGACTACATCTCCAGCGTGGTAAACGGCGAACCCAATGAAAACTACAACCTGGTCCCCCAGGTAGTTGCCACCAACGTGGCCAGGCGGCTGACCAAGGGGAGCAACTATTACGTGCGGCAAGTCTCGCTCCGCTACCGCAACCCGGAGAACCGCCCCGATTCATTTGAAGCCGAAATGCTCGGGAGCTTCAAATCGGACAAGAACACGGAAACCTACCGGATTGTCGGAACCGGAAAGAAGCGGAGTTTCCGCTATATGCTCCCGATGGTTGCGGAAAAAAGCTGCCTCGAATGCCACGGCCGCTACGAAGAGGCGCCACCCTTTGTCCGCGCCCGCTTCCCCAAAGGACACTATTCCTACAACTACCGGGTCGGTGAGGTAATCGGCGCCGTGTCGGTTTCCATCCCCCTCGCCGACCTTTATCGAGAGGCCGGGACCAACTTCCGGAATGATCTGGCCTACCGGGGGCTTACCTTCTGCCTAATCATCCTCGTTATGGGGCTCCTTGTCCGCCGCACCATCATCAATCCGATCCGCGAGGTATCCGGCACCATTGCCCACGTTGCCGCCACCGGGAGCTTCGGTGAACGGATCAAGCGGCGCAGCAGGGACGAAATCGGCGAACTCGGGGCAGCTTTCAACGAAATGATGGATGAGCTGGATATCAAGACCCGGCAGCGGATGGAATCCGAGGCCCGCTACCGCAACGTCCTGGAGATGGCCCAATCGGCGATCGTAACCTTCCTGGCCGACGGCAAGCTTGTCATCACCAACCGCAGGGCCGAGGAGCTTTTCGGGCTTCCCAAGGACGAATTGCTCGGGGCGTCCATATACACCTTCCTGGACGACGGCGGCGTGGTAAGGGACGACATCGAATCCTACCTCCGCAACGGTGGGGGGAAGATGGTTGGAGAGACGGTACCGCAGAAAATCCGGAACGTCGGGGGAGAGATAACTGCTGTGGAGATGGCCCTCTCCATGTCAAGCTCGGACGAGAATCCCCTCTTCACGGCAATTCTAAGGGAAAACATCCGGCACAAGGCACTCTGAAACGGATATGGCATAAAAAAAGAGGGGGATACGCCGATGCGTTCCCCCTCTTTTCCGTCATCCCTCCACCATGCCGTTGGCTTGTAAGGGCCTCACAGCGAGTTCCTTACAGGTGGCAAGCTCTGTGCCGCTTCAGGCAAATCCCGCAAGGGGCAGCACACCGCGGTCTAAAGAGCCCCCGTTTTACGTAAATGTTCCGCTGGGGCATGTCAGCCTGACGCGCATGGCAGAGAGAATTCTAATCTTTGTAAACAGTTTAGCGCCATGCCCCGGAGAAATCAAGGGGCATTTCCACCTCAGCCGCCGAACCCCAGGAAAGCATTCAGATGCCGGATTTCATCCATGAGCGCATCGAAACCATGGAAGGTCAGCGACTGGGGACCGTCGGAAAGAGCCTTTTCCGGTTCCGGGTGAACTTCGACCAGAACGCCATGGGCTCCCGCAACAAGCGCAGCCTTCGCCATGGGAGCCACCAGGCTTCGCCTGCCCGTCGCGTGGGACGGGTCCACCATGACCGGCAGATGCGACATCTCCCTGATGAGGGGAACCACTGCCAGATCGAGGGTGTTGCGGGTGGCGGTCTCGAAGGTCCGAATCCCCCGCTCGCAGAGGATAACGTGGGGGTTCCCCTCGGCCAGGATGTACTCGGCGGCCGCCAGGAATTCCTCAAGGGTCGCGCTCATCCCCCGTTTCAGGAGGACCGGCTTCTGGATGCGCCCCAACTCCTTCAGGAGCTCGAAATTCTGCATATTGCGGGCACCCACCTGAAGGAGGTCGGCGTATTCCGCCACAAGCCCGACCGTGTCTGGACTCATGACCTCGGTGACGATGGGAAGCCCCGTTGCCTCCCGGGCTTTGGCCAGGAGCTTCAGCCCCTCTTCCCGCATTCCCTGGAAGGTGTGGGGGCCGGTGCGGGGCTTGAACGCCCCACCCCTGAGAAGATCCGCCCCAGCCTTCTTGACCGCCCGGGCGGTTTTCAGAATCTGCTCCTCCCCCTCCACGGCACAGGGGCCTGCCACCACCACCGGCCGCTTCCCCTCGCCGATGGAGACACCGCAGACCTTCACAATGCTGTTCCGGGGATGAAAATCCCGGGAGACGAGCTTATAGGGCTTTGATACGTGGATTACTTCCTGAACCCCTGGCAAGTGACGAATGGTCGTATCGTCCACGTACCCCTTGTTGCCGAGGACACCGATGGCGGTTCTTTCGCTCCCCGGTATCGGCGCCGCTGTGAGCCCCATGGTTTCCACCGCCTTCACAACCGCCTCGATCTGCTTCGGTCCAGCTTTGTGGTTCATAACGATCAGCACGCGCCCCTCCCCGCCCAGGAATTTCAAACAGCTAACGGGGCAACGATAGCAGAGCGAACGGCGGGGGTCAATCATGAAGGCTTTTTCAGGATGTACCGGAGAAGGGGCATCTGCGCCTTGCTTTTTCCCCGGCAATGGGTAGAATGGGGTTCCCCGGCCGTAAGCAGCGACAGAAACGGCCCTGGGGATATGGCACATCCCTTAAAGCTGGATTACGGGAGGAGCGATGAGGCTCAAAGAAGCGCAGATTGCCAGGCTTGCCGAACAAGTGCTGGAGCGGCTCACCGACGCGGGACTCATAACCCTCAAGGCCGAGCGGGGTGTCGTCCTGGACAGGATCAGGGGGGTCGTCGCCGCCGATGCCCAAGGCGAGGATAATCTTGAGAAGGAAGCCGAGCGGCTCCTGGAGCAGACCCTGCGCTCCATGGGGGGCGGCGCCGGCATCGACCGGCATAAGATGCTGAAGATGATCAAGGAGCGGCTGGCAAAAGAGAAGGGAATCGTCCTATGACCCCCCGCCGGCCGGTACGGAGCACGAAACCATGAGCATTTCCGAAGATCGCGTATCCCATCTTGCCCACCGTATCCAGGACCGTCTCTGGAAGGACGACCTGGCCGACTTCCCCGATGAGCGGCGCTCCCTCCAGTGCATCAAGGAGGCAATTTCCTCCTTTTTCGCCGTCACCGGCGAGGTGGATGCCGCCGTCCGGAGGAAACTCGCCTCCTACTCCCAGTCAAAGGTGCCGGGGAGCCGGGAATACGAAATCCTCTACCAGAAATTCTACCAGGAAGAGATGGCCAGGAGAAAATGGTGATCCACGGCACGCGCTCCATATGCAGGCTGGTCCTCGCCCTGCTTCTCGCCATCCCGTTTCTGCTGCCGTTGGCCGGTTGCGGACCCAAGCCCCAGGTGTCGCTCGCGCCATCCTTCCACCCCGCTACCGATGTGGAAACCGCCTATGTGGTCCCCTTTGCCGGCGCCCTTGTCCCCGAGGAATTCTCCGCCACCGTGTTCAACGATTTCGTGGACCAGCTCAATGGCCGGCGGCGTGAAACCGGCATCCGCTCCTTCACCATCCTGAAGGATGACTTGAAGACGGTGGGCGCTCCATGGCTCTCCCGCCAATATTACATATCCGGCGACATCTGGAGCTATGTGGAGGATTCCGGTTGCTGCTCCACCAACATCCGGGTCAAAGCCAGGGTATATATCCACGAACCCGGCAAGAATGCCCCATCGGTGGAGATCTTCGTTCCCATGGAGAGCTTCTTCGATCATGACCGCTCCACCATAGACCGTGAACGGGACCGGCTGGCCCGTGCCCTTGCCCGCGATCTTTCGCGAAAAGTCCTCGACGCCCTTTCCCCGCACGGTTCTCCATCCCCGTCGACCCCCTGAATTTTTTTTTGCGAATGGCCTTGATTTTTACCCGAGGGGTGACTATAGTTACTCCGTGTTAGCACTCAGCCGCATTGAGTGCTAATTTTTTTCGATGAAATCACGTGAGCATACTCATGGAAGAAAGGAGACGCAGCAGATGAAACTCAGACCGTTGCAGGACCGCATCCTCGTAAAAAGGATTGAGGAAGAGCAAGTTACCGCAGGAGGGATTTTCATTCCCGACACCGCCAAGGAAAAGCCCCAGCGTGGCGAGATCGTGGCCGTCGGCAATGGCAAGAAGACCGAAGACGGCAAGGTGATCCCCGTTGACCTGAAAGTGGGCGACAAGGTTCTTTTCGGCAAGTACGCCGGCACCGACATCAAGGTTGAAGGCCAGGACTTCCTCATCATGAGGGAAGACGACATCCTCGGCGTTATAGAATAACGACCGGCTTCGCCAAAGGTCCGTAAAGCAAAGAAAAAGAAGATTAAATAGGGAGGAACAGAAAAGATGGCCAAGATTATCAAGTTCGATCAGGAAGGGCGCAACGCCATCCTGAAAGGTGTCAATACTCTTGCCGACGCGGTCAAGGTGACCCTCGGCCCCAAGGGACGCAACGTCATCATCGAGAAGTCCTTCGGCTCCCCGCTCATCACCAAGGACGGCGTCAGCGTTGCCAAGGAAATCGAGCTGGAAGACAAGTTCGAGAACATGGGCGCCCAGCTCGTGAAAGAAGTCGCTTCCAAGACCTCCGACGTTGCCGGAGACGGCACCACCACCGCTACGGTTCTTGCCCAGGCCATCTACCGCCAGGGCTCCAAGCTGGTGGCCGCAGGCCACAACCCCATGGAGATCAAGCGCGGCATCGACAGCGCCGTTGAGACCATCGTGGCCGAGCTCAAGAAAATCTCCAAGCCCATCAAAGATCACAAGGAAATCGCCCAGGTCGGCACCATCTCCGCCAACAACGACAAGACCATCGGCGGCATCATCGCCGAGGCCATGGAGAAGGTCGGCAAGGAAGGGGTCATCACCGTCGAGGAAGCCAAGGCCATGGAAACCAGCCTTGAGACCGTGGAAGGGATGCAGTTCGACCGCGGCTACCTCTCCCCCTACTTCGTGACTGATCCGGAGCGCATGGAGGCTTCCCTTGAGAACGCCAACATCCTGATCCACGACAAGAAGATCTCCAACATGAAGGATCTCCTCCCGATCCTTGAGCAGACCGCCAAGAGCGGCCGTCCGCTGCTGATCATTGCCGAGGACATCGAGGGCGAGGCCCTGGCCACCCTGGTTGTCAACAAGCTGCGCGGCGTCCTCAACATCTGCGCCGTGAAGGCCCCGGGCTTCGGTGACCGCCGCAAGGCCATGCTGGAAGACATCGCGGTTCTCACCGGCGGCAAGGTGATTTCCGAAGAGCTCGGCTTCAAGCTCGAAAACGCCACCTTCGACATGCTCGGCACTGCCAAGCGGGTCACCATCGACAAGGACAACACCACCATCATCGACGGCGACGGTTCCGAAGCCGATATCCAGGGCCGCGTAAAGCAGATCCGCGCCCAGATCGAAGAAACCAGCAGCGACTATGACCGCGAGAAGCTCCAGGAGCGCCTGGCCAAGCTCGTGGGCGGCGTTGCCGTCATCAAGGTCGGTGCCGCCACCGAAACCGAGATGAAAGAGAAGAAGGCCCGGGTCGAGGACGCCCTCCACGCTACCCGCGCAGCCGTTGACGAAGGGATCGTCCCCGGCGGCGGCGTTGCCTACATCCGTTCCCTCGGCGCCCTTGAAGGAATCAGCCTCCCGGCAGAGCAGCAGTTTGGCGTTACCCTCATCAAGCGCGCCCTTGAGGAGCCGATTCGCCAGATCGCCCAGAACGCCGGCGTTGACGGTTCCATCGTCGTCGACAAGGTAAAGAACGGCGAAGGCGCATTCGGCTTCAACGCTGCCGATGACGAGTACGTGGACATGATCGCGGCCGGCATCATCGACCCGACCAAGGTTTCCCGCTCGGCTCTGCAGAACGCCGCTTCCGTGGCCGGCCTCATGCTGACCACCGAGGCGATGATCGCCGACAAGCCCAAGGACGAAGCAGCTCTTCCGGCAATGCCCGGCGGCATGGGCGGAATGGGTGGCATGGGCGGCATGATGTAAATCATTCCAGCTCTTACTGGATGAACGGAAAAGGGGAAGGACTTCGGTCTTTCCCCTTTTTTTGTTCCCAGCATTTTGCCGACCTGTTTCGATTGTGTATTCGGGTGGCAACCTTTGAAATGTGTACCAATTGGATGAGCAAAAAAAACAGCGTGGGTCCTTGGCTCCCCGCGAAAATGTGTATACTTAACAAATGCCAAGGATTGCTCCGCGGCCCACACTTTTCGGGCAGGCAAAGGCCTGCTTTTCCTGCCCGCGTCTCGAGGGAGGGGAGAATACGATGAACGGTACCAGCACCGTGACGCTGCGCGATCATATCGCCGCGGTCAAGGAGGGAACGCGCCGCTTCGAGAACGCTTTCCAGGGGGTAACCCGGATGATCCTGGAGCAGGGAGTCGACAAGGTGGTGGTCAACGGCCGCACCACCTACGATTTCCGGATATTCCGCACCGGCCGCAAGCACCCCGTTGGCATGTACGACGAGATCAACAGCTTCGTCTCCTTCGTGAAGGATGCGGCCGAAGGGGGCTCCTCCAAGGAGATGGCCTTCGTCCTAGTGGGAGAACCGGGCAACGGCAAGACCTTCTTCGTGGAGTTCGTCTGCGCCCGCTACCGGGAGTTCCTCACAAAGCCCGAAAACCGGCGCTATTCTTTCCGCTACACCGGAATGGCACAGTTGGGGAGCTATGGGAAAATCGACGTAATAGAGTCCCAGACCTACGAGGACCCCATGGTCCTTGCCCTGAACCTCTTCGAGACCCGGAGGGAGGGGGCGGAATTCCTGACCCGTGAGTTCGGCTTCACCGACAGCGAGCTTGAACATCTCTCCGACAACTACCGTCCGCTGGGGGCCTGCTCCAGCTACATCCTCAACGACATCCGGAACTTCACCGGCGGCGATATCGGCGCGATGCTTAACTTTATCGAGGTAATCCCGGTCCCCCTCACCGAGACCCTGGGGACCATCACCGGCAAGTACGCGGCAAAAGACAAGATCACCTCCAGCGCCGTGGACCTCCTGGGGGAAGAGTCGATCCAGCGGCTTCTCCACATCACCGACATCAACAACCCCTACCGCTTCGATCTCCGCCGTGGCGCCCTGGCCCGGGTGGCCGGCGGCGGCATCCACTTCTCCGACGAGATCTACAAGAACAAGAAGGACCTGGTGCAGGTGTATCTCGGGGTCATCCAGAACCGGGTCATCGAGATCGACGGCTACCGCTGGCCCATCGACACCCTCATCATCGCCACCAGCAACAACGCCGAGTTCAACCGCTACCTCTCCGAGAAGGAAGAGGCTCCCATCATCGACCGCTGCCGCATCTGCTACGTCTCCCACAACACCAACTACCGGATGCAGGAGCAGCTCACCACCTACGCCATCGGCGGCGAAACCAAGACCACCCTGAACCGGGAGGAACTCCACCAGGACCCGAACCTGAACTACGCCGCCTGCGTGGGGGTGGTGCTGACGCGGCTCCCCCACTCCGAGAAGCTCACCCCCATCGAGGCCATGAAGCTGGCTGCCGGGGAGGTCGCCGGGGAGAAGAGCCTCAAGACCCTGGCCGAGGTGGTGGACATCCTGAGCCAGGAGCAGGACGTCACCAAGCGCTTCGGCCAGAAGGGGCTGGGCCAGCGTAACCTGGGGCGGGCGGTCCAGCTCCTGGTGGAAAGCTCGGAGACCAACGAGGGGCGCTGCATGGTGGCCTATGACGTGTTCAAGTCCCTGGAGCGGATCGTCCTCGACTACGTCCCCGACCAGAACGACCGGGCCAAGTACCTGGAGGATCTGAAGATCGCCAAGGGGCTCTACCGCGAGCGGATCATGACCGAGATGTTCAACGCCTACATGGATGAGCCCTATGCCATCAAGAAAGACGTCATGAACTACGTGAACATGATCATCGGCATTGATGCGGAGAGCCTCGGCCCAGATCGGATGTGGAAGTACAAGGATCCCCAGACCGGCGAGCTGAAGGCCCTGAAGATCGACGAGCGCTACGTGAAGAACGTGGAGGACCGCCTTGGCCTGAAAACCGAGGAGCAGCGGGAGAGCTTCCGCACCTCCATCCGCAAGATCTACGGCCAGAAGATCTCGGTGGATCCCACCTACGACTTCATGGACAACCTGGAACTGGTGAAGGCGGTGACCGATGTGCGGCTCAAGAGCGACATCGCCGGCGCCGGCTCCCTCATCGGAGCCCTGGCCAACCGCACCAACGAGGAAAACCAGAAGCTCTACGACCGAATGGTGGACACCATGCTGAAGAAGCTCGGCTACTGCCGCACCTGCGCCCAGAAGACGATCGAATACTTCTGCACCCAGGAAGATGAAATCTAGACAGGAACGCGGCTTTTCCGCAATTTCTGCGTTGATCTTGCGAAAATCCCGTTTCTATACGGTCTGAAACCAATATGAAAAACGAAGACTCCAACAACTCCAAACTCTGGGACATCTCCTCCTTGGCCTCCGAGCCCCAGGGGTCCTACACCACCCGGCTACGCTCCCTGGACGAGCTCATGGAGCGGGACCGGCTCAGGGAAGAGGACGGGTTCCCCCGCAAGATCCGGATCGGCAAGCTCATCAAACCGGGCAAGGGGGGGCAGGAAAAGTTCGTGGTAGTCCCCACCACGGTGGAAGAGAAGTTCATGCACGACAGCGCCCCCACCCCTCCCGAAGAGGAGGAGCCCATGGGGGGGACCGGCGACGAGGCGGAAGGGGACATCCTCGGCGAGCAGCCGGTGCGCCCCGAACAGGGATCGGGAAGCGGCACCGCGGGGCACGGTGGCGGTGAGGGGCACGAGCTGGAGTCGTCGGCCTACGACCTGGGACGGATTCTGACGGATCGGTTCAACCTGCCGAACCTGAAGGAGAAGGGGAAGAAGAGCTCCCTCTCCCACTACACCTACGACCTCACCGACCGCAACCGGGGCTTCGGCCAGATACTGGAAAAGAAGCAGACCCTCCGACGGGTCATCGAAACCAACATCGCCCTGGGGAACATCACCGACGTCACCGACATCGACACAACCAAGCTCCTCATCGACCCCAGGGACCGGATTTTCCGTATCCTCTCCCGGGAACTGGAGTATGAATCCCAGGCGCTGGTATTCTTCGTCCGGGACTATTCAGGCTCCATGGACGGCAAGGCGTCG
This sequence comes from Geobacter benzoatilyticus, assembly GCF_017338855.1. Lineage (NCBI taxonomy): Bacteria > Pseudomonadati > Thermodesulfobacteriota > Desulfuromonadia > Geobacterales > Geobacteraceae > Geobacter > Geobacter benzoatilyticus. The sequence goes on along the minus strand of NZ_CP071382.1, from coordinate 1,292,227 downwards.
GAGCTGGTCTGCTCCCAGCATGTGCTCATCTACAGCTGGCTCCTCTACCAGTTCGCCAGGCAGGTGGAGACCCGCTTCGTCCTCCACGACAGCGACGCCCGGGAAGTGCCCGACTTCTACACCTACTACAACCTCAGGGTGGCAGGGGGAACCCGGGTGGCGGCGGCCTACAAGCTGGTGAACGATCTGGTGGAGCAGGAGAGCCTTGCCAAGGATTACAACATCTACGTCTTCCACGGCACCGACGGCGACGACTGGGACACAAACGGCGAAGAGACAATTCCCGAGCTGCGGCGGATGCTCACCTACGCCAACCGGGTGGGGATAACCATCGCCGAGCATAATGCCTATGGCCCGCGGGGAGCCACCGAGGTGGAGCGCTACCTGAAAGGGTCTGGGCTCCTGGATGAAAAGCCGGAGCTGCTCCGCATGGATGTAATGGGCGAAGACGCGGAGGAGACGCGAATCATCGAAGGGATCAAGAAACTGATCTCCTGATTCCTCAAGGTTGCTATGGAACTCATCGACCAGCATACGAAAAGCATAATGGAAGGATGCAAGGAGCGGGCTCGCGATGCGGGCCTGCGCTTCTCGGACGAGACCCTGGAGTACATCGTCACCAACCGGGACATGCTGGAGCTGCACCCCAAGGTGATGATACCGACCCTCTACGACTACTGGGTCCACGACGTGGAGCTCCTCAAGGGGAAGGGGAAGTACGAGCTATACCCCCACAACCCCTACGAGACGGTCATCAATACCCGTCCCCCCATCTCCTTCTACAACGACAACAACCCCGACTGGCTGAACGTGATGATCTTCTACCACGTGCTGGCCCACATCGACTTCTTCCAGAACAACCTCTACTTCCGCCATACCTGGGAGTACGATCTGACCGGCAAGGCCCTGGCCGACAAGCGGCTCATCGCGCGGCTCCGCTCCGAGCACGGCCGATGGGTCGACTACGTAATCGAGTTCGCCCGCTCCATCGACAACCTGGTGGGGTACTTCGACGGCCTTTCCCATCTTTTCCGCCATGACCGCCCCCCCTTCCCCAGGCGTATCGATTATTACTTCGACGTCTTTCTCCAGGAGGTAAAAGGGGTCAAGACCGCCGAATACGTGAAGGAAATCGAGCGTTATAACCGCTGCACGAGGGAATACGGAGAGTTGTGCGAGGAAAGCTTCTTTGCCGACGTGGTGGCAAAGCATCCCGAATTCGAGGCGTTCTACCTCAAGGGAACCCGGGAGAAGAAGGAGGAGCGGCTCGACATCCTCCAGTTCCTCATGGAGCACTCGGAATTCCTGAACCAGGACGAGAACCGCTGGATGAAGTCGGTGCTGGAGGTGATCCGCTCCACCTCCGTCTACTTCCAGCCCCAGATCCGGACCAAAATCATGAACGAGGGGTGGGCCAGCTACTGGCACGAAACCCTCTTCCTCACCGATGACCGGATCAAGGGGCACGAGGTGGAGTTCGCCCGGGTCCATTCGGGGGTCACCTCCCTCCACCGGGTGGGGCTGAACCCCTACGCCATCGGCATGCGGCTCTTCCAGCAGATCGAGGAGGCGGCCGACCAGGGGAAGCTCTCCCTGGAGTACCAGCGGCTTGCCGACAGCCACGCCCGCAAGGAGTTCGACCGCAAAACAGGAACCGGGCGCGACTTCATCTTCGCGGTGCGGGAGAACCTCTGCGACTTTACCTTCATCAACACCTACGTGGACCAGGACTTCGTCAACCGCCACAAGCTCTTCGTGGTGGGCAAGCGCCTCAACAAGGAGCGGACGGCGTGGCAGTACTACGTCAAGAGCCGCAAGGCCGGGGAGTACCGGGCAATGCTCCAGGACTCCCTCTACCATCCGCCGCGCATCGAGGTGGATCGGGCCAAGGGGAGCGGGAAGACTCTCTATCTCAACCACAGCTTCGAAGGAAAACCACTGGTCACGGAGTTCATTGCCAACACCATGCTGGGGATCGAATTCCTCTGGGGGGGGCCGGTGAAGCTGGAAACCAGCGAAGTGGGAGCCGCTCCCCCCCAGGAATCGGGTGCCCCCCGTCGCGAAGAGGAAGCTCGAAAGATCAACTGGCGCCGGTTTGTCTATACCATGGAGAACCGGACGCTTACCAAGACTCTCTTGGGAGCGGATTAACCCATGGACACCATAAGCCGGGCACTACAGCACATCGACCAAAGCGTAAGCGAGTTGGACCACCGGGCGCCGATCCCCTTCGGTGAGTTCCTGGACATCCTCGTTGCCAACCCTACAAGGGTAATCCGCAACGTATTCCAGGTTTTCAACGACATGGTCATGGGGCACATCGACATGGGCGCCGACGAGTATCCCGACGACCCCGAGTCCATCAACTACGTCCCCTATGACTGCCGCAGGCTTTTTGTGGAGGGGACAGATCACCCGTTCTTCGCCGACCGCCTCTTCGCCAACCGGTTCGTGGGGCTGGTGGAAGCCCTCAAGCGGGGCACGCAGCAGAACAAGATCTACGTCTTCGCCGGCCCTCCCGGAAGCGGCAAGAGCACCTTCCTCAACAACCTGCTCCTGAAATTCGAGAACTACGTCAACACTGGCGACGGCTTGCGCTACGAAGCGGTCTGGCGCCTGGACCGCCAGGCGTTCGGCGGCTTCACCAGAAGCGAAACCGCGGTCTTTCTCGACAAGCTCTCCAAGCTGCTGGAAGAGCATGAATTCAACCAGGAAGAGCTTCTGGCGGCGGAACACGCCTTGCACCCCGGCGACGACTTCGTGGAGATCCCCTGCCCATCCCACGACAACCCCCTCCTCGTGATCCCCAAGCAGTTACGCCGCCAGTTCTTCGACGACATCTTCAAAAACGACGAGATGAAGTGGCGGCTCTTCACCGAAAAAGAATACGAGTGGGTCTTCCGCCAGACATCCTGCACCATCTGCAGCTCCCTATACCAGGCGCTCCTGGCCCGGCTCAAGAGCCCGGCCGCGGTCCTCGGCATGCTCCACGCCCGCCCCTACCGCTTCAACCGGCGCCTGGGCGAAGGGATCAGCGTCTTCACCCCCGGCGACAAGCCCATGCGCCACAGTGTCTTCACCAACGACATGCTCCAGAACCGGATCAACGGCACCCTCAAGGACAGCAACCTGGTAAAGTATATCTTCTCCCAGTATGCCAAGACCAACAACGGCATCTATGCCCTCATGGACATCAAGGGGCACAACACCGACCGGCTCATCGAGCTCCACAACATCGTCAGCGAAGGGGTCCACAAGGTGGACGATCTGGAGGAGAACGTCGATTCCCTCTTCCTGGCCCTCATGAACCCCGAGGACAAGAACAATATCGAGGGGTACCAGTCGTTCCTGGACCGGATTGAATACATCAAGATACCCTACGTGCTGGATCTGAACACCGAGGTTGAGATCTACCGCAACGCCTTCGGCAAGCATATCGACCACAGCTTCCTGCCCCGGGTCCTCCACAACTTCGCCCGCGTCATCATCTCGTCGCGCATGGAAGAACGATCCTTCGCCATGCACGAGTGGATTCCCGAGCCCCACCGCTACAGCACCTTCTGCGACTTCAACCTCCAGCTCCTCAAGATGGAGATCTACACCGGCTTCATCCCCCCCTGGCTCACGGAGGAGGACCGCAAACGGCTCACCGCAAAGCGGCGGCGCCAGATCATCTCCGAGGGGGAAAACGAGGGGCACAAGGGATTCTCGGGGCGCGACGCCCTGAAGATCTTCGGCGAGTTCTACTCCACCTTTGCCCGCAAGGACAAGCTCATCACCATGACCACCCTGGTCGCCTTCTTCACCAAGGTCCACCCCGAACTGGGGAAACAGCTCCCGACCGGATTCCTCGACTCCCTCATGGGGCTCTACAATTTCACCATACTCCAGGAGGTAAAGGAGTCCCTCTACTACTACAACGAAGAGCAGATCTCCCGGGACGTGCAGAACTATCTCTTCGCCGTCAACTTCGAGCCCGAAGTGGATGAAACCTGCACCTGGACAAAGGACAAGCTCCACATCAGCGAGTCGTTCTTCGAAGGGATCGAAAACCGGCTCCTCAGGGCAAACGGCGACCGGGAGCAGCGCCTAGCGTTCCGGAAAGAGATCCAGCGGGAATACGCCGCGCACACCCTGACCCAGGAGATACTCTTCGAAGGGAAAGCCATAACTGAAACCAGGCTCTACCGGACCCTGTTCGAGAAATACGTCTTCAACCTCAAGGAGAAGGCATTGGACCCGTTCCTGGACAACGTCAACTTCCGCCGCGCCATCAAGGATTTCGGCAAAGAGGATTTCAAGACCTACGACAAGCGGATCCGCGACGACGTCACCTTCCTCGTCGGCAACCTCTGCAGCAAGTTCCGCTACACAAAGAACGGCGCCAAGGAAGTATGCATCTACGTCATTGACAATGACTTGGCCAAGGCTTACGGGCGGAGTTGACTGCTGCTGAATCATCCGGAGGAAAAGTGCCATGACCCTGCGTACCCTTGCCGCCTCTATCGCCCTCATCGTGCTCGCAGCACCTCTCGTATGGGGGGCCGACCCGCCCGCCGAACCCAAGGCGGAGATCCAGGATCGCATCGAACAGCTGGAAAAGCAGATTCGCGAGCTGAAGGAACTGCGGGAGAAACAGCTGGAGAAGGACGCACGGACCCGCGACATAAAGGAGCCGTGCGTCGCCGCGGTGGGCGGGGCCGATGTCTGCTCGTGCCTGGCCGAAAATCTGCCCAGGGGGGTCGATTTCGTCACCTATGTGCGGATGATGTCCCCTGCAAAGGACGAAGTGGACAAGCGGGTGCTGGAGATGGTCAAAGCGGCCCGGGAGCGGTGCGTGAAGTAGGCGCCCCGCCGGGCTCCATACGAGGGGGGACCAGCTCGATGACGGTCACCTCCGGAGGGGCCAGGAAACGGAGCGGCGGCCCCCAGGTGCCGGTGCCGCGGCTCACGGAGAGGGCCGACCCCTTCGCCAGCCTGTGGAAGCCGTCCATGCAGGGATAGGAAAGGCGAACCAGGAGCCCGAAGGGAAAGAGCTGCCCCCCATGGACATGGCCCGAGAGCTGGAGGTCGAAGAGCCCCGTGGCATCCCGGTCAATCCGGGGGCGGTGCTTGAGGAGGATGGTGAACCGCCCGGCGGGGAGTCCGGCCAGTATTTGCCGCTCAACATGGGGAGACGAGGGGATTGCCGGGTCGTCTACCCCGGCGATGTTCACCACACCCCCAACAGTCGCCCCCTCGCCCCGCAGAACCGTAAACCCCGCCTTCCGCGTAAATTCGAGCGCCCCGTCAAGCCCCACGTAAGCCTCGTGGTTACCGGTCACCGCAAACTTGCCGTACCGGGGCGAAAGCTCCGCCAGGGGTTTGGCCATGGCCGACAGGTCGTTTATCTGGCCATCCACCAGGTCACCGGTCGAGACTACGATGTCGGGTCGCGCCTCCCTCACCTTTGCCAGCATCTTTTCGAGCCGGTCTTCGCGAACAATCAGCCCCAGGTGCACATCGGAAATCTGCGCAATGGTCAGTTTCGGCACCGAGGCCGGCAGCTTCGTGGTGGGTATTACGATCCGCCGGACCCGGATGTCCCTGGCTTCCAGATACCCCGATAGCGTTGCCAGGAGCGCGTAGGCGGCGGCGATACCGAAGGCCGTCCCTTTCCCGATGATAGGCAGGGGAGGGGTCCAGCCCAGGATCGCTCCTCCCCCCTTGAAAAGAAGACGGCAGAAGTCAACGGCCAGGGAGGCGGAGAAAAAGAAAAAGATAAGCCCCATCCAGAGATATCCGGTCCAGGCCAGGGTCCGGGCCGCGAGCTCCCAGCCGTGTCGCTCGGTGATACGGACCAGAACCGGGGTGACGGTCATGAGCGCCAGGAAAAGGGCAAGGGCAACGCCGACAACCGGACCGAAGCCGAAGGCCCCCCGCACCTTGATGAAGAAGTAGGCGTGGACGCCGCCGTAGACAAGAAAAAAAATGAGCAGGAAAAGCGACACTATGTTTCACCTTCACGCGGGTTGGTAAATTTCTCCCGGATATGCCCTACTGTTCCGGATCTTCGCAAACCGGGCAATGGCTCTCGCCACTCTCCCGGTCAATTTCCAGCTCTCCTCCGCACACTTCGCATATCCCCTCGGATTTCTCCCCCTGCACCTTTTTGCGGTACCCTTCCCCGAATCGTTTCGTAGTTTCCATGGGTTACCCTCCACTAGCTCCCGCCCCTCTTAGGATCCCCATCCGAAAACCTTTTGGGGCCTCTGGATGATCACCCGATAATTTTACCACGGGACAGCCTGGTGGCTACGGAGCCTTTTGACAGGAATGGCAGAGCGGATACAATTAGTATGCTCCAATTATTTGACCACTGACCGTCCCCGGTCCGGGGGAGTTGTGGCGGAGCTTCAATGAGCGAAAAAGGAGGCACCAATGGCAAGGACTGCTCAAGAGATGGTTTACGAGGTGGGAGGTATTCCCGATCTTCCCGCCTGGGCCGATACGCCCCTGGCGTTTCGCATCGATACCGGCACTCTCGATGCCGATCCTACCCCCGCAATGGCCGTCGACCGCCATCCGGCTGGGCCCATCAGCTTCGATCCCGTCAGCGGGGCCTTCTCCTATGAAGCCGGAGAGGGGGACAAGGCTCCCTTCACGGTAACTTTCTCCGGCACGCGCCGGGGGGAACCCGTCAGCCAGGGCGTCGTCATCACCCCGGTCCCCCGCTTGCCGGCCGAGCGGGATTACATCGCCAGCCATCCGGCACAGCCCGATCCGGCCAGCTCCCTCTACCTCCACCGAACCGTTAAGCCCAACGCCGACGGTTCCGAGGATCACCTGGTGACGGGGATGCGGGTGGTCTTCGACCGCTCCGGCGACGCCAACTCCCTCCATGCCTCCTACAGCGTTGACCGGAGCCATAAACTTCCGGATGCGCCGGACCCGAAGGATACGGTCAGGAGGCTCACCCTCTGTGCCGACCAGCTCGTCATCAGGGGCGAGCTGTCGCTCCCCGGGACCGAGGTGAACATCTTCGTCCGGGAGTTGATCTTCGAGGATGCTGAGGGGGATCCGGGGCGCATCAACACCTCCCCCCTGGCCTACGCCCTGGAAAAGGCCCCCGATGCCCAGCGGGCCACCAACACGCCGGGGGGAAACGGCCGGCCGGGGCGGCAGGCCGGAAACGTGACGGCCTACCTCCACACCATCCGGGTACCACCGGAAACCGCCACCCTGCCGCGGTTCGTCATGGTGGGGGGGAACGGCCAGCATGCCGGCCTGGGTGAAAACGGCCCTGACGGGGTGGACCGCTCCTACATCTATGGACAGACCTTCATCTGCGACGGGAGATCCCTCAGTGTCAATTTCGACCCGCCGGCCGTTTACTGGAAGTGGCACTACAAGTGGGCCGCCTTTGACCAGCAGAAGACCTGGGGGGCACCCAGCTTCCCCACCTCCGGCCTGGACGCCCTCCCCGCCGGCATGCCGGGTGACGGTGGCGACGGCGGCGTCTTCACCGCAAACCGGGACCTCGCCCCCTTCGTGGACAACAGCGGCGGCACCGCAGGCAATCCGGGCGTTGACGTCCATGGCGGCAGGGCCGGCTATCCCATGACGAGCGCCCAGTACGAGGTGACCACCTGGTACAATCTCTTCACAGGCGCCCACCTCGACGGCGCCCAGCCTAAAATTATCGGCAAGCCGGAGACCACCGGCGCCGGGAAATCCTGCCCGGCTCCCCGGGCGGCAAAGCCGAAGGGAAGCCAGCCGGCACCTGCCGTAATCGCGTGCCCCAACGCCTGGCTCCACCCACTCCAGCTCCAGACCGTACTGCAGTTCGTGCGGGACGCCTACCTGGCCGAAGACCGGGAAACCGTGGCGGCCATACTTGCCGACTACCGGGATGCCCTCGCGTTGGAACCGCCGGCCCAGACCGGTTGGGGAACGGAGTTCGAGCTGTCCCGGTATTACGCCGCCCAGGCGGAGGCGGCAACGCTCCTTCACCGTCTGGAAAGCCACCTGGACTACTATGGCAATCCGGCCGGCTGGACACCGATTCTCTCCCTGCAGGCAAACCTTCAGCTATACGAGAACGAAATCACCGACGCCCTCAGGACCCTCGTGCTGGTGAGCTGGATCAGCCAGGAGGGAGTCCGAGCGGAAAACGCCGCGGCAGCCATGCAGAGCGCCATCCTGGAACTGGACAAAGACGCCGCAGCCGCGGTCAGGGAGGTCCAGGCAGCGGAAAAGGGTCTCCGGGAGATCAACGACCGGATCTACAGCCTCAGCCACGAGCTCTCTACCATGAACAATGATCTGGCAGCCCTCAGGGAGCGCCTTCTGGCCCAAGCCCACAACACAATGCAAACCCGGGCTCTTATCAACCTTGGGGTAAAGACCTTCTCCGCCATCTGCTCGGTCATCCCCTACGGGCAGCCGGCCCTGGGGGCCGTGGGATCCATGGCCACGGTCATTGCGGACTGTGCCACCGGCGACGCTGAACCCCTCGACACGGCCGGAAAGCTCGGCGGCATACTGGCCACCTACGGCAAGGCCAGGCTGGATGAAAAAGCGGGAGAAATCACCAAGGCGGCAGACAAGAAGAAGCCCGACCCCGAGGCGGAGAAGGCCAAGGAAAAGGCGGCACAGCTTACCCACGTGGGGAAAACCATCGGGCCGGCAGTTACCGAGATATCAGGGGCACTCAAGGGGCTGAGGGTCCCCCAGAGCGAGGTGGATGCCGAACTGGCGCGCCTTGAGGCGAAGACGCCGGAATTCGGCGAGATGGCAAAGAAGATCCAGGGGCTCAACCGGAGGAAGGCGGCTTTCGCCGAAAAGCTGGATGAGACCCTCCAGGCCCTGGGGGGCGCCTACGGCAGAATCTCATCCAACCTGAACGCCATGGGAACCCTGGTCCGGCAGGGGCGGGACACCCTCGCCCACCTGGACCACGAGGCGGTGCTCTATACCCGCGACCTGGGGCAGCGGGCCCGGCAGACCCTGGTCAAGTACCTCTACTACCTGGTCAAGTCCTACGAGACCTCGGTGCTCAAGGAGGTGGAAACCGCCAACTACCAGCTTACCGACATCTTCGACAAGATCAGCGACCTGCTACAGGCGGGGGATAACCGCTCGAAACTGGATGTCACCAGGCTCGGGGTCTTCGCCGACCAGCTCAGGCCCATTTTCCGGGACAACCTGAGCCGCATCGAGCACAAGCTCATGGAGGACTTCCGCCCCGAGTACACCATCCGGCTCGAATCGCGACTCTCTGCCGAACAGACCCCCGGGATCATCCGGCAGCTGAACGACACGGGAGAGGCGGTCATCAACCTGCGGGATAGCGGCCTGATCCTCCCCGACCGGGAGAAAATCAAGATCGCCGACATTGAAGTCTCCGGCCTGGGTTTCGGGGACCGGGATCTGCCGGCCGGCGGAACCCTGGAGATAACCCTGGAGCCCCTCGGCGACGGCACCATCCGCTCCGGGGACCGGCTCTACGCAGTGCGCCACCCGGCCGGCAGCGGCCAGGGGGAAGGGGCTGAACTGCCGTCCCAGCAAATATGGGGGGCCACTTACCACTTCAGCAACCGTCAGCTCTCACCCATCAAGCCGAGCAGCGAATCCCTCGCCCTTCTCGGCTATCTCCTCCGGGAGACCGACGACAAGACCAGGGAAAAGCTGGCAAAACCGGCGGCCTGGACTGATCTGCGCATCCGCTTCCGCCGTTACGTTGAGGGGGGACCAGACCTGGAGAGCCTCCTCCTCGCCTGGCAGTTCAATTTCGCCACCCCTGTCGCCACCAACCGCCACGTCCTCGACGTCCGCGCCGAAGGGGGGGCTGTGCCCCTCATCCAATGCTCGCCGCCGGACATCAACGAGCGGGCCGACGGCTTCGGCTCCCTCTACCGCATCTACCGTCGGGCGACCCCCGTCACCCTCGCGGCTCCTCTCCAGTACGGCGAGCTCCTCTTCAGCCACTGGGAGTTCATCAACACCGATACCATGAAGAGCCGGATCATCCATGAGCCGAGCTGCTCCTTCAGCATCGAGGACAACCTCCGGGTCATCTGCACATACCAGGAGAAGTGCCCGGTCGCCACGCTCGCCATGCCCAAAGTCAAGACCAGGCGCAAGACCGTCACCAACGAGATGCTGTTGAAGGCCATGGCCGACGACCGCAGGGCGCGGCCGGCCCTTTCGAGCGCCATCCTCAACCGCCCTTCCCTGGCGGATGGGGTGAAACGGGGGTATCTCCCCGCCGATTCGGAGGTCGTTACCCTGGAGGGCCCCCGGGAGAAGGACGGTCTTACCTGGTACAAGATCGACCACGGGGGAACGGTCGGATGGGTCCATGAGGAGAGTCCGTGACTACATCTCCACCCGCGTCACGACCCCCTGGAGGCGGCTGGCAGGAAGTTTGTGGAACTGGACGAAATTGGGAGTGAGCTTCTTGAATACCGAGAAGACCCGCCAGATGGGGTTGCGGGTGGCGATGTCCTCGACCCCGTAGAAGATGACCTTCTCCTGGATGCCGTTTGCCTTGAGGTGCGTCTCGATATCCACAACCTCCATGTACCCCGCCTCGATCCGGAAGGCATCGAGCCCCGGCCCGATTCCCTTGATGAGCTCGGTTTCCACACCCAGGGGTTCGTCCGTGATCAGGAGGGAGATGAAGACGTTGCGCTCGTAGATGATGTTGCTCCGGATGATGCAGTGGACCACGTAGGGGGGGACCACGTCGGTTTCCCGGGTGAAGAAGAGGCCGGTCCCCCGGATGGGTCCCTTGGCGTAGATCTGTTCGTAGGAGAGGAGGAAAGTCTCCAGGTCCAGGGGCTTGAGGGCGTGGTAGAGGGAACGCTGCCCCCTGGTCCAGATGATGATGGTCACGAAGGGGATCGAAGCCAGGACAATGGACCAGTAGGCACCATGGGGGATCTTGGAAAAAGTGGAGAAGAGGTAAGAGGCGTCGATAACGGTGATGGCCAGAGCCACCAGGGCCCGCCACTTCTTCGTCGTATGGGCGAAGACGATGATCATCATGATGCCGGTGATGGTCATGGAACCGGTAACCGCCATGCCGTAAGCGGCGGCCAGGTTCTCGGACTTGCGGAAGACGAGCATGATGAAGATGACCGCCACCATCAGCGACCAGTTCACGGCCCCGAGATAGATCTGCGATTTGATCTCCCGGGAGGTGTAGTCCACCCGCATCAGCGGCAGGAGCCGCGTGGTTATCCCCTGGTAGACGATGGAGAATACCCCGCTGATAATGGCCTGGGATGCAATGATGGTGGCCATGATGGTGAGGATCAGGAACGGGATGTAGAGGACCGGCGCCTGGCTCTGGACCATGCCGAAAAGGAGGTTCTTCGCGTCGGGATGGGAGATGGCGAAGGCCCCCTGGCCCAGATAGTTCAGATAGAGGGCCACGAAGACGAAATGCCATGCCCGGACGATCGGCTTTTTGCCCAGGTGTCCCATGTCGGCGTAGAGGGCCTCGCCACCGGTGGCGCAGAGGATGACCTCGGAGAGAACAAAATAGCCGGCCAGGCCATTCTCCCTGAAGAAGGTGAACGCGTGCCACGGATTGATCGCCTCCACAATCTCCGGCATGGAGAGGGCAGAAGCAATGCCGGTGACGGCCAGGGTACCGAACCAGACCGCCATGATGGGGCCGAAGGCGCCGGCCACCCGGTCGGTGCCCTTGAACTGCACGGAGAACAGGCCGATGGCAATGGCCGCGGCAATGGCCACCAGGGTTCCGGTGGAAAGCCCTTCGAGGCCGGGTATAAGGAGAAGCCCCTCCACGGCGGAGAGAATACTGATGGCGGGGGTGATAACCCCGTCACCCAGGAGCAGCGACACCCCCACGAAGGAGAGAAACCCGGCAAAGGCCACGAGACGCCCGGTCTTCACCAGCTTCATGATGATCTCCCGCAGAACGATCTCCCCCCCCTGCCCCTTGCGCCCCAGGCTCATGGCGAGCCAGGCATACTCCATGGTGACGAGGATCGTCATGGTCCAGAATACCAGGGAAAGAATGCCGAAGACGTTTTCCCGGGTCGCCTGCGTCAGGGTGAAAATAACCGTGAGGGTATAGATGGGACTTGTGCCGATGTCGCCGAATACCAGCCCCAGGGCCTTAACGATTCCCCCCAGGAATGATTCGTCCTTGTGGTGTTCCATGAATGGTTTCCCCCGCGATTCAGCCGGTATTCTCCGGGTTTTGCAACCGGCACACCTTATACCACCTTAACACCGCATGGCACAAGCGCAAACCGGCTTCAGCACCGAGCCAATCCCCTTGACCTTTCCGCCCCCCTTCGGGTAGTCTGGACCGATGACAAAACCTTACGAACAGCCGAAAAAACCGGAACTTCTCGCCCCTGCCGGCTCCCTGGAGGCCTTCTTCGCCGCCATGGAGAAGGGGGCCGACGGGGTCTACGCCGGGCTGCGGGAGTTCTCGGCCCGGGCCAAGGCGAAGAACTTCTCCCTCCCCCAGATGGAGCGGATGGTGGCATACGCCCACGGCCTCGGCCGCAAGGTCTACATCACCCTCAACACCCTGGTTAAGGAGGGGGAGCTGCCGCAGCTTGTGGATACCCTCGCCGCCCTGGAGGCCATGGGGGCCGACGCCGTCATCCTCCAGGATTTGGGAGTTGCCCGCCTCATCCGGGACCACTTCCCGGGGCTCGCACGCCACGCATCCACCCAGATGACCATCCACAACCTCCCCGGTGCCCGCATGCTGGGCGAGATGGGGTTCGAGCGGGTGGTCCTCGCCCGGGAACTCCACATCGACGACATCAGCCACATCAGCCGGGAGTCGGGGGTGGAGATCGAGTGCTTTATCCACGGCGCCCTCTGCTTTGCCATCTCGGGGCAGTGCTTCTTCTCATCGTTTCTCGGGGGGCACAGCGGCAACCGGGGGCGCTGCGCCCAGCCATGCCGCCGCCATTACCGTTATCGGGGGAAGGAAGGATACTTCTTCTCCACCAACGACCTCTCCGCCGTGGACCTCATCCCCGACCTGGCCGCCGCCGGGGTGGCATCCCTTAAGATCGAGGGGCGGATGAAGTCGGCCGAGTACGTGGCCAGCGTGGTGGAAGCCTACCGCCTCGTCCTGGACGCCCCGGAGCGCAAGCGCGCCGAAGCGGCCGCCCGGGCCAAGGAGATCCTGAAGCTCTCCTTCGGCCGGGTCCCCACCAAGGGGTTCATGGCCTCCCACACACCAACCGACATCGCCATCCCCACACTCCGGGGCGCCACCGGCCGCTACCTGGGGGAAGTAAAAAGCGTCCGGGGGGACCGGCTCACCTTCGAAACCAAGGACCGCCTCTTCGTGGGGGATCGGATCCGGGTGCAGCCCAAGAGCGACATGGCCGGCAAGGCCTTCACGGTGAAGGACATCTTCCTGGGAAAAGAGCGGGTGAAATCGGCCAGGGAGCGGAGCATCGTCACGGTGGTGTCCCCCTTCGCTTTCAAGGCGGGGGACGCGGTCTTCAAGGTCTCCTCCGAAACAGCCTTCACCATGAGCGAAAACGCTTGCCTGAAGCGCCTCGACGCGGTGAAACCGGGAAAGATTCCCTGCAACCTGGAGCTTTCCCTGGCCGACGGGACCCTGCGCATCGTGGCCCGGGCCGCCGGGGCAACGTTTGCCGCCGAATTTCCCGTGGGGCCTCTGGAGCCCTCCACCACCAGCGACATGGCCGGCGTTCTCCGGGCCCAGTTCTCCCGTACCGGCGAGACCCCCTTCGAACTGCTGGGCCTCGCCGCCCCCGGCTTCCCGCCGGTACTCATCCCGCCGGCCCGGCTCAAGGATATCCGCCGTGATTTCTACCGCCGGTTTGGCGAGCAGGTGGCCGTCAAGATCGCCAAGCACCGGGCCGAGGCACGGAAACTGGCCCTGGCTTCCCTGGTCCCGCCCGGCCACCCGCGGCGGGAGACGAAAGCTGAAGCAACGGTCCGGATCGAGCACCTGCGGGACACGACCATCCTCCGGCAGCAGGGGGTCGATGCCGTCATCCTCCCGGTCTCCCGGGCAAATATTCACCAGATCCACCTCGCGGCGCGAAAGCTCCGGGGAGACGAGGGGCGAATCATCTGGCACCTTCCCTTTGTCATCTTCGATGCTGAAATCCCCTTTTACGAGGAGGCGATCGCCCTCCTCATGGGGCAGGGATTCCGGCGCTTCGAGCTTTCAAACCTCTCCCACTTCCCCCTCTTGGCGGGACGGGACGTGGAACTTGCCACCGACTACCGCCTCTTCTCCCTCAACACCCAGGCCGTCATGGCATGGCACGAGCTGGGGGTGACGACCGCCACCCTCTACATCGAGGACGATGTGGAGAACATGGCGGCGCTCCTGGCCGCGCCGGTGCCGGTGCGGCGGCGGGTCCTGGTCTACGGCGGGGTCCCGGCCATGACCACCCGGGTCGCCATCAAAGGGGTGAAGGGAGACGCCCCCCTGGTCTCGGACCGGGGAGAAGAGTATGAGGTGGCGGTGCGGGGGGACCTCACCACCATCACCCCGGCGATCCGCTTCTCCATCACCCACTTCCGGAGCAGGCTCCAGGAGGCGGGATGCGGCTCCTTCGTGGTGGACCTCTCCCAGGCCCCCCGGGAGCGCTGGCGCCCCATCCTCGACGCCTTTGCAAGGGGCGAGGGGATTCCGGAGACAAGCGAATTCAACTTCGTGATGGGGCTCGTGTAAGGCCAAAACCGCACGAAAAGCATTTACCACAGAGGGCACGGAGGTGCACGGAGGAAACCCAAAACCGGTTCTCTTCTTTGAGAAAGCTTTTCCTCTGGTTTTTTCTCTGGGTCCTCTGTGGCCAAACGGATTTTAAAGATTTGCTTTTATAAGGAATAGGCAATGGTAAACAGCACCGAAACGATCAGCACCGACTACCTCGTCCGCGTCATCACCAAGGACGGCAGCATCCGGGCCCTGGCCTGCGTCACCACCGGCCTCGTTGGGGAGCTCTGCCGCCGCCACGGCACCTGGCCCACCGCCTCGGCGGCCCTTGGGCGGGCCTTGACCGGCGGCGCCCTCATGGGGGCGCTTTTGAAGACCGGCCAGCGGGTGGCGCTCCGCTTCGAGGGGAACGGCCCCCTGCAGAAGATCCTCGTGGAGGCGGATGCCAACGGCGCCGTCCGGGGGCGCGTGGGAAACCCGGAGGTGAACCCCCAGCGGAAGGACGGCAAGCTGGACGTGGCCGCCGCCATCGGCAACGCGGGGCTCCTCACCGTCACCAAGGACCTGGGGCTCAAGGAGCCCTATACCGGTACGGTCCTCCTCTACACCAGCGAAATAGCCGAAGATCTCGCCTACTACCTGACCGACTCTGAACAGGTGCCGTCGGCGGTTGGGCTCGGGGTCTACGTGGAGCCCGACGGCGCCATTGCGGCGGCCGGCGGGTTCCTTATCCAATCCCTTCCCCCCCATAACGACGAGGCGGTGGACCAGCTCATGGAGCGGATCGCCGCGATGCCGCCGGTTACGGAGCTGCTGCGGCAGGGGAAAAACCCCGAGGAACTCCTGGAATATCTCTTCGAGGGGATACCCTGCGATACCCTGGAGAAGCGGGCCCTGGCCTTTGTCTGCTCCTGCAGCCGGGAGCGGATCGAGCGGGTCCTGATATCGCTCGGCCGCGACGACCTGGCCGCCCTTCTGGCCGAGCAGGGGGAGACCGAGGTAACCTGCGAGTTCTGCCGGGAGCGCTACCACTTCGGCCGCGACGATCTGGAGCGGATTCTGGCCGGGCTTTCGGCAATGTAGGATTCCTCCCCTCGCAAATCCCTCCGCTGCGGGTATACTTTTCAGTAATCCCTCACGCAGCGGAGGCTCCCCATGGTTATCCACGACATCACCGTTTCCCTCTCCCCGGACCTTCCCGTCTACCCCGGCGACCCGGCAGTCCTCTTCGAGCCGGTCACCCGAGTCGCCCGGGGAGACACCGCCAACGTCACCCGCATCACCATGACCACCCACAGCGGCACCCACCTGGACGTGCCGAGCCATTGCCGCGACGGCGGCGCCACCGTGGACCACCTCCCCCTGTCGCTTCTCATGGGAAAGGCCCGGGTGCTGGATGTTCGCGGGGAGCGCACAATCGGCCGCCGCGAGCTCTCACGCCTTCCGGTGCGGGGAGAGGAGCGGATTCTTCTGCGTACCGTAAACTCCCTTTTATGGGAGCATCCCGGCTTCCAGGAAGAGTTCGCCCATCTCACCGAAGACGGAGCAGCCTATCTGATCGAGGCAGGGGTCAGGCTGGTTGGAATCGATTACCTCTCCATAGAAGGGCTCGACAGCGGGGTTACCGTCCACCGGATGCTCCTGGACGCCGGGAGCGTAATCCTGGAAGGGCTCAACCTCTCAGGAGTGGAACCGGGGGAGTACGAACTCATCTGCCTCCCGCTCAAGATTGCCGGCGGTGACGGAGCCCCTGCACGGGCAATCCTCCGGGGGCGGGAGCAGAGCTCCGGCGAGCCCCCCTTCGACCCCCACACGACCCGCTGGCCGGTGGCCTGACGAGGTTAGCCATGGCCGGATCACGGAAGATCGTCAGCGCCCGGGAGCTGGACCTCCTGCGCCGCCTGCTCCGGGAGCGGACCGAAGAGCTGGAGCGGGCCAACGAGCGCCTTTTCATGGCGAACCAGGTGAAATCGGAATTCCTCTCCCACATGTCACGGGAATTCCAGCGCCCCCTGGACCATATCGTCGGTTTCGCCTCCTGCCTCCGTGACGGCGCCATGGGGGAAATCAACCCGGACCAGCGCCGCTGCCTGGATACCATAATAATTCGGGGAATCAGGCTCCAGCGGATGCTCGAACGGGTCCTGGAGCTTTGCAGCGTCGACCTGGGGATGACGGTTTTCCTCCCCAAAGAGTTCGCCGTACAGGATGCCTTTGACCGGGTAATTGCCAGGCTGAAAGATGCGGCGGAAAAGCGGGGGGTTGCCCTGGATGCCGGCAGCGCCGGCGAGGAAAGCATCCTTACGGCCGACGAGGGGAAGTTTTCCTTCATCATTGAAGAGCTGGCCACAAACGCCCTCAAATTCTCGCCGAAGGGATCGCGGGTCTCCATACGCCTGAGGGATGTGGCACCGGGAGGAGTGAACGAGCGGTACCTGGAGGTATCGGTTTCAGACCAGGGGAGGGGAATCCCGGAAACGGAACTGGGGCAGATATTCAAGAGCTTCGAGATGGGTGGCGGGATGGCCGCCGGACCCGGAAGCCTCGGTCTCGGCCTTGCGCTGGTTAAGCATTTCGTGGATCTTCACGGGGGGCGCATCGCCGTCCAAAGCCGTACCGGCAAGGGTAGCACTTTCACGGTCCTCTTCCCCAAGGGGGGACCGCCCGTTCACATGGTGCGCACGCCGCGGGTTCTGGTGGCCGGGCTCGAAGGGGAGGTTGCCGGACCTCTCCTGGCCGGGCTCCGGGAAGAAGGGTATGACACCATTTCCGCTTCCAGTGGCCCCGATGCCCTCGACAAAGGGATATCCATGGCTCCCGATCTCTGTATTCTCAGCCTCTCCCTCCCGGAGGTAGGAGGGATCGATGTCTGCCTGCGGCTTAAAGCCCACGAACGGAGCAAGCAGATTCCGGTCATCATCACCGCCTCTTACCCCGACCGCTCGGCCAAGGTCGGAAGCGCCCAGGCAGGGGCCGACGGATTCTTCGTTCTTCCCTCCGAAATGGGGGAACTCCTCCTCAAGGCCCGCAGCCTCATCACCCAGAAGCTCAATTACGACTTCCTCAAGCGCAACTACGAGATTGCCGCCAGCGAGGCATTCACCGACCCTCTCACCGGTCTTTTCAACCTGCGCCAGTTCTGGCTGAGCCTGGACCACGAACTGGCCCGGGCCCGCCGCTACCGCCGCAAGTGCTCTCTCGCCATGATCGATATCGACTTTTTCAAGCAGTATAACGACCGGCACGGGCACCTGCGGGGAGACGAAGTGCTGAAGGAGGTGGGGGGGCTATTCAGCGCCAGCATCAGGAATTCGGACATCGCGGCCCGCTACGGCGGAGAAGAGTTCATGGTCATCATGCCCGAAACCAACCGCGACCTGGCGTCCATCGCGGGAGAAAAGCTGCGGCGGGCAGTGGCCGATCACCCTTTCCCCCTCCAGGAAACCCAGCCGGGCGGCACTCTGACGGTGAGCGTCGGCATAGCCACCTTCCCCGACGACGCCACCACGGCGCGGGAACTGGTCGATGCCGCGGATCAGGCCCTCTACCGGGCCAAGCAGCAGGGGAGGAACCGGGTGGAGTGTTATGGTGACGCATGCGGGGAATGATAGGCTGAAGCTAATAATTCTGCATGATTGGGCGGAAGGCGGGAAGTCTTCCGGGAAAGGGGTGTGAAGCCTATGGCAACTCCACGGGGAACAGGACGGTTCGGCGTTGAGGAGCATGGCAAGAGAACGGCGCGCAGCACCGATGTCTACATGCCTGCCGAAGGGAAGGAAGAAGCTGCCGTATGCACCGGGTGCAAGGCTATCTTCCAGGGGAAGCGCTGGTTCAGCGAGGGTGACGACGGGGCGAAGCTCCCTGCCGGCCACTTGCCGGGCAAGGTGGTCTGCCCCGCATGCCAGCGGATTAAGGACGGCAATCCCGCCGGAGTCATCACCCTTTCCGGCGACTACCTCATCCAGCATGAAGAGGTCATCCTGAACGCCGTTAAGAACATCGAGGCGAAAGCGCGGGCCAAGAACCCCCTGGCCAGGATCATGAGAATCGACCAGGAGGGAAAAATCCTCACCATTTGCACGACCCACGAAAAACTGGCGGAAAAGCTGGGAAAAGAAATCTATAAATCCCACAGCGGTAAGCTGGGCTTCCAGTGGAGCGAAGACGAGAGTTTCGTCCGGGTGAACTGGACGCGCTGACGCGGGAAACGGGCGACGCCGCTGTCGCCCGTTCTTGTTAAGCGGCTGGAACCAGCGGTATGCCCCGGCCGGCGCACGCCTCTCGGAAGGCCGCATCAAGGGGGGCTTCGGCCGCAACCGGCCCCCCATCGGCCGCGGTGAACGTCATGGCCCGGCAGTGGAGCATCATGCGCGGGGCCTGCTCGCCGCCGTAAGTGGAGTCTCCCACGATGGGAAGCCCGCAATGGGCCAGGTGGACCCGTATCTGGTGGGTGCGGCCGGTGAGGGGGCGGGCCTCCACGAGGAAGCCCCCTACGCCCCGGCCGATGACGGTGAAGCGGGTACGGGCTTCCCGACCGGGGGTGGCCACCCCGTAGCGGGCGCTCCCAACCTTGGCGATGGGGGCGTCCACCTCCCACTGCTCCGATTCCGGTTCCGCCGCCACGATGGCCCAGTAGATTTTCTCCACCCGCCCCTCTTTCAGCCGGGCAGAGATGTGGGCTGCAGCCTGTTTTGTCTTGGGGAAGATCATCACCCCCGAGGTGCCGCGGTCAAGGCGATGGATCACCCTTGCCGGCTCCTGGCTGCCGATGGAGCGCAGGTAGAGGGCGACGGCATGCTCCACGGTCCCCTTGAGCTGATAGGGGGTCCGCTGGCAGTTGAGACCGGCGGCCTTGTTCACCGCCAGGTAATCGGCATTCTCCAAGAGGAGCTCATCCCGGGTGTAGGATATCTCCCGGTAGCGCTCCGGCTCCATAACGCCGAGAACGATCTCATCCCCCGCCCGCAGAGTCCGGGAGGCGACCCGCACCATGGCGCCGGCCACGGTGCATCCCCCCCAGTCGATGATCTTGCGGACGCGGGTCTTGGAAAGCTGCGGGAAGAGCCGCACCGCCCCGTCGTCAAGCCGCATCCCCGCCTCTTCAGTTCCTGCCCGTGCGATTAGAATCACGGCAGCAGCGCCTTGGCCCTGAATAGGGAAATAATCGTCTTGCTGTCGCGGATACGGCCATCCGTTGCCATGGTGAGGGCTTCGTCCAAGGTCATTCGCACCGCTTCAATCTCCTCGTACTCCTCCGGCTCGGCATCCCCCTGGAAAAGACCGGTGGCCAGGTAGAGATGGATTGCCTCGTCGAAGACACCCGGCGAGGTGAGGATAACGTCGAGGGAGTCGAGCCGGGACGCAGAGAGCCCCGTTTCCTCGGCCAACTCCCGGAGGCCGCACGCCGAAGGCTCCTCCCCGGGATCGAGGCGTCCCGCCGGTATCTCCAGCAACGCTTCATCCACCGCGGGGCGCAGCTGCCGGATAAGGGTCACCGTGCCGTCGTCGTGGAGCGGCAGAACACCGACCCCTCCCGGATGGCGCACCACCTGGAACGTGTGCCACCCCTTGTCGCCGATACGCACTTCCATCTGCTCTATGTTGACCACAAGCCCCGTGAAGGGGGTGGTTCGATTACGGGTATCCATTGGGCTCACCTCTTGAGGAAATGAAGTGAGCATATCACTAACGGGGGAAAGATTGGAAGGGGGAGAGGGGGATTACAGGGCGCAACGCAATAACTTTGCGCCGTCCTTGAAGAGGATTTCCACTTTATTCGGCTTTATGACGGTCAATACGATGCCGACACCGAACACGGGATGGGAGACAAGCTCGCCGTTGCGGAACGGCCGGTCCATGGCATAGGGGGTGGCGGTTTCCGGATCGACCCCTGCCATGGTCTGTTCCCATTCCGATGGCCCCTGGGGGATCGGCTCCCTGCGGGGACGCCCCGTTGCAGACGTGCGGGGGGAAGCGGACCGCTGGGCGGCAGACCGTTCCGCCGGTTTTTTCTCTTCCTTGGGGGGATGATAATTGTGCTGGCCGCCGCAGGTGTTGCACTGGACCCGGACAATCATATCTCCCACCATAGCCACGATGGTGTGATTCAGCACCGCCCGGCACCGGGTGCATTTTGCCTCGATAATATCTCCTGCTGAACGCTTCCTGACAATCATTCTTGCACCTCGCATTGTTTCCCCCGAAAGGGAGGGCGTTTATAGCACTTCGGCACCATGGTGTCAAGGACGTTCCCACCGGATTCCCCCACGTCGGTATGGACCTGGCGGCAGTAACAATGCTATGCTTCCGGGGTGCAGCGGAGAAGCTCGGCATTTCGAGCATTACAAGAGGTATAGCCTACGCCATGAATGTTGAACAGATGAAGACCGTCCTTCGGGAAATCCTGACAAAAACCGACCTCACCCCTTGCGTGGTGGGTCACCGGGGAGTCGGAAAAACCGCCGGCATCATCCAGCTCTGCCGGGAGCTGGACCGCCGCTATATGCCCCTTCGCCTCGGCCAGATGGAAGTGGGAGACCTGGTCGGCATCCCCTACCGGGAGGGGGAGGTAATGAACTGGTCGCGCCCCTGCTGGTGGCCTGCCGACGACGATCCGGAAACCGTCATCCACTGCGACGAACTGAACCGCGCCCAGCAGGAGGATACCCTCCAGGCCATTTTTCAGTTTGTGGAACCGCCGTCCGAGGGGATGCGCCGGGCGCTCCACACCCACACCCTTCACACCAGGCACAAGGTGGTGGTGACCATCAACCCCCCCGACGGCACCTATCAGGTGGCGACCCTTGACCGGGCCCTCATCGACCGGATGGTGATGCTCTACGTGGAAACCGACTACCATTGCTGGGCCGGCTATGCCGCATCCCGGGGACTGGACACCGGCGTGCGCCAGTTCCTTGCCGCCAACTCCATGTTCCTTTCCAGCCAGGGGAACCCCATGGAAATGGACGCCGAACCCACCGAGAGGGGGTGGGAGATGGTGAGCATCCTCCGCAAGAACTGCCGGTTCCCGAAGGATCTGGAAATGGAGATCTACGCCGGCATCGTCGGCAAGGAGGCGGCCATCGCCTTTTTGCGCTGGTGCGCCGAGAATGTTCGCCGCCCCGTCACCGCCATTGAGCTCCTGAACGACTGGGACACCGTGCGGAAACGCCTGGAAGCCCAGCGGGACGATCTGCAGGCAGCCACCATGGGGGATGTCGTGGCCACCCTGACCGCCGACCCGCAACTCGGGCCGGAGCAGGAAGAGAACCTTGTCCGCTATATCGACATTCTCCCCCGTGATATGCGGTTCGGCCTCGTGAAGTCGCTCCTGAAAATCCCCCCCGTGGCCCAGGCCATCTCCCAGGACAAATACGACGCCACCGTCTTCGACGCCATCCGAACAATCAGCGCGGACGCCCAATGACCACCATCACCCCACATCTGACAACACTTCCCAACGGCCTCCGCGTCGTGGCGGTGGAAATGCCCCACCTCAATTCGGCGGAGATCGCCGTCTATCTCAAGGTGGGGGGACGCCACGACAGCCGCGACAAGGCCGGGCTCGCCCACTTCCTCGAACACATGATCTTCCGCGGCAACGCCGAGCACCCATCGAGCCTTGAGCTGGAAGCCGACTTCGAGGCCATCGGCGGCTGCATCAATGCCGCCACCGACGCCGAAACCACCTGCTACTACACCAGGGTGCACCCCAGTCACGTGGCCGAGGGGCTGCGGCTGCTTTCGGTCATGCTCCTCTCCCCGGCCCTTTCGGGAATCGAGATCGAGAAAAAGATCATCACCGAAGAGGCCCTGGAGGACATCAACGAGCAGGGCGAGGAGGTCAACCCCGACAACCTGGCGAGCCGCCTCCTGTGGCCCGGCCACGGAATCGGCATGCCGACCATCGGCTATCTCGATACCATCGCTGGCCTCACCGAAGAAGATCTGCGGGATCACATGGCCCGGCACTACGTGCCTGAAAACGCCGTCGTGGTGGCGGCCGGGCAGATTTCCCCGGATGAGGTTTTCACGGCGGTGAGTCACGCGTTTGCAGGCTGGAGCGGCTCCTCCCCACCCTGTCAGGAACCGGTTTGCGAGAACCAGGAAGCTCCCGGCGCCATTTTTGTGAAAGACTCCGACAGCCAGGTTAATCTACAGATCGCCTTCCGGAGCTTCCCCCGGCAGGACGGGCGGCTGGCGGCGGCACGGCTCATGCGGCGCATTCTCACCGGCGGCGGATGCTCCCGGCTGCACCTGAGTCTGCGGGAGCGCCTCGGCATCGTCTACTCGGTGGATGCACAACTGGCGGCATACGACGACACCGGCTGTTTCGCCATTGAGCTCGCCACCGCCCCGGAGAACCTCTCCGTGGCGGTTGCGGAGGTTTTGCGCGAGACGCTGCGGCTGGCAACGGAACCCGTAGGTGAAAACGAACTGGGACGCGTGCGGCAGGGGTATTTCTTTGATCTGGATTACAGCAGGGACTCCACTTTCGATATGCAGGTGCGCTACGGGTGGGGCGAGCTGATGGAAATGATGCGAAGCATCGAAGAGGACCAGGCCGAGGCCGGCGCCGTTGATGCCGCAGCGGTCATGGCAACGGCGCGGGAGCTGTTTTCACCAGCGCGGCTCAATCTTGTGGCCGTGGGGCCGGTGAAGGCGGCGGTGAAGCGGGAGATTGCCGCCATAATCAAGCGGTATGAGGCGGATTTCCGGGAATTATCCTAAGACGTTACTTTGCTTCCAACACCCGCGCTTTGATCTTTCCCACCACCCCGGCGATGGCCGCCAGGTCGTCGGGGCCCTCACCCTCCACAAGCTTCACATGGGTGGCATCAACGGGCACCTGGCCGAAGGTGGGGTCCACCTGGAGCCATTTCCCGTTCACAAAGCTTTCGGCCCAACTGTGATAGAGAAATCCCTTCCCCTCCAGATACACGAGCCCCGAGACGAAGCGGGTGGGAATCCCCGCAGCCCGTGCGAGTGATGCATAGAGGCGGGCGTGGGACTGGCAATTTCCCTTCCGCAAGGCAAGGGTATCGAGGGGCGAGGGAGCATCGGTAACCGTATCCTCCACGGCAGCCGCCACCCACTGCACCAGCTTCTCCACCCGCTTGCGGGGATCGGTCTCTTCCCCCACCGCTTCCCGGGACCGGGCAATGATGTCGGGGTGCTTCGCCGGGAGCCGGTCAGATTCTTCGGTGAAGCTGCGGAGAACCGCTTCGGTATCGGATGCCATCTCAGCCTTCAGGGGTTCAATGGTGAATACCACCGTTGTCCCGGCAGTTCTGCGGGCACTCTGCCCCCCCCCCTGAATTAGGGGCATGGCCGGGGGAATGCCGTCCAGTTCCATAACGAGCCGGGTGAGGAGGGCAGGTTTGGCGATGGGTGGCTCGACCCTCACCAGGCTGAAGTCAAAGACAAGATCCCGACGGGAGAGGGCCGCATCCGCAATAAACCGCCGGACGCTCTCCCCATCCTCGGCAACGGTCTCGACAAGGCCGTCCCGCACCGATTCACGGACCGTGTTCCCTGCCGCATCCACCCAGATGTCGTTGTCCACCAGGGGGAAGAGGTCGTTGCGGAGGTGAAGCGCCCGGGTTCCATCCGGCAAGGTCTCATATCCCAGTACCGTAACGGTCACCGCTTTCAGCTTTGCCGCCTCGACATCGAGCATCTGAACCCGCAGGCGCTTGCCCGCTGCGGTTTTTTTCAGAAGAGGGAGGATATTCATGGCCGCAGGCGGATAAACCGGCCCCTTGGCCGCAAGAAACTTCTCTTTTTTCGACCCTCCCGACTCCACAACAACCTTGATCCCCTTGGGAGTTGCCTCCCCGGCTAGCCTCATGGGGGTGCCGTCGAGAACCTGCTCCACCTCGAACGACCTCAGGGAAAGGTCAGGCCCCACGAAATACCGTTCGCGCGAAGATGCCTCGCGGGAAAATCCCATGACGACCATCTTCACGCTCCCCTCCACTGATATATCGAACCCTCCATCCTTCTGGACGATACTCTGGTGGGCGAAGCCGGTGCGTTCGCTCCCCAGGAAAATGCCGAACCACCGCTCGCCGAGAGGAGGCTTCGCCGGCAGTGGAAGCGGATTTGTCGCAGCGCTGACGGCAACCGCAGCGAGGGCAAGGACGAGAATACAGCTAAGGCTTAAGACAAGGGAGCGGGCAAAACGCATCATGGGGTGATTACTCGGTAAAAATCGGCTCTTTAGCCGTTTCCGGGCGATCTGCTTTCCGGTCGAGGGTACAACTGTTTCGAGGGGAGGAATCATCACCGGACGCCTCCTTGCCTTTCCCCTTCTG
Source organism: Geobacter benzoatilyticus (assembly GCF_017338855.1). Taxonomy (NCBI): domain Bacteria; kingdom Pseudomonadati; phylum Thermodesulfobacteriota; class Desulfuromonadia; order Geobacterales; family Geobacteraceae; genus Geobacter; species Geobacter benzoatilyticus. The sequence continues at coordinate 1,267,222 of NZ_CP071382.1, read as the reverse complement.
CAGCAGGGATGCAAAATCGAGGAGCTCTTGCCGCCCCTCCTGGTTCAGGCGCCGGAATTCAGCAATCAGTCTCTGCTCGTCAAGGGAGAGTTCCATGGGTGGCTCCTTGGCAATGTGATGAAATCAGTGGAAAGATAGCACAAATCGGCAATGGGGGCAATGTACGCCTTGGACTGCGGTTGAAGCGACCCCCTGTTGTCCGGGAATACGCCCTCCCCTGGTTCGTCATGAACAATTCAAGGTCCCCTGTCAGATCTCTACCTGGATGCCAATCTCCACAACACGATTGGGGGGGATGTTAAAAAACGCGGTTGCCTGGAGTGAGTTACGAAACATGAAGCTAAAGAGTCTCTCGCGCCACAGGGGCATGCCGGATATGCGCGGCGTGGGGATGGGGGTTTCCCGGCCCAGGTAATAGGTGACGTCGTTCGGATCGACCACGAGGCCGAGCGGCTCACATTCCCTTAGAATTACCGGGACATTGGGGCTCTGCATGAATCCATAGCGGGCTATGAGCTGGTGAAATCCCTGGCCAAGGTCAGTGAGGACAATCCGCTCCGCGGCCGGCACCCGTGGAATGTCCTCGGTTTCCACTTTGAGGATGATGACCTGCTCATGAAACACCTTGTTGTGCTCCAGGTGGTGAAGAAGTATGGGAAGCGTGCTGTCACTCTGTTTCGCCATGAACACCGCCGTTCCCGGCACCCGGTTGGGGGGATCTGCGATAGTCCGTTCCAGGAACTTGGAAATACTTGTAACACTGTCAAGGAGTTGGGTTGCGAGGAGTTCCCGTCCGCGCCGCCAGGTCGTCATGAGCACAAAGACCGTAATGCCGGCAAGGAGAGGAAACCAGCCGCCATTCAGCAACTTGAGGATGTTGGCCCCGAAGAACGACAGGTCAACCACCAGAAAGGCAATGGTGAGCCCCCCGGCGGCGACGACAGACCACCGCCACAGCCTCCTCATGACATAGCAGACGAGGACCGTGGTAATCACCATGGTCGTCGACACCGCTACTCCGTAGGCGGCGGCGAGGCTGCTGGAACTCTGGAACCCCAATACCAGGAGAATCGTAATGGTCATGAGACCAAAGTTTGCCGCCGGGATATAGATCTGCCCAATCTCCTCGGACGATGTCTGTATCACCCTCATTCTGGGCGACACATCTAGCTGTATGGCCTGATTCGTCAGGGAAAAGACCCCGGAGATGACCGCCTGGGAGGCGATGATGGTGGCTAAGGTCGCAAGACACACCAGCGGGTAAAGGGCCCACGGAGGGGCGAGATGATAAAATGGCTCGGTTGCTTCGGCAGGATTCTTGAGCAAGAGCGCCCCCTGCCCGAAGTAATTGAGGAGCAGCGCAGGAAGCACCCCACAGAACCAGGCAAGACGAATGGGGCTGCGGCCCAGGTGCCCCATATCGGCGTAGAGAGCTTCGCCGCCGGTCACTACCAGGAAGACGGCACCAAGAACGTAGACCCCGTCCCACCCTTCCCGCATGATGAATCGGAAACCATGGAGCGGATTGATAGAGTCGAGCACTTCGGGCGCCAGGGAAATCCCCCGTACTCCGAGAAGAGCGAGTACCGCGAACCAGACCACCATAACTGGGCCGAAGAGCGCCCCCACTCGGGCGGTACCTCTGCGCTGGAGAAGGAAGAGAAGTGTCAGGATCGTCACGGTTGTCGGAACGATATAGGGTTGCAAAACCGGTGTTGCGACCTTGAGCCCCTCGACGGCGCTCAACACCGAAATAGCCGGCGTAATGGCGCCATCCCCATAAAGAAGGGCTGCTCCGAAGAGCCCGATCACCAGGATTAGCCGTTGCGAGAACCTGCGATTCTGACGCCAGGGAGTGAGCAGCGCCATCAGGGCCAGAATCCCCCCTTCTCCACGGTTGTCCGCCCTCAAAACGAAAACGAGATACTTGATTGAAACTACGACAATGAGGGACCAGGTAATGAGCGACAGGGCACCGAGGACATTGTCCGGTGTTGCCGGGTGGGGGTACGTTCCGTGAAAACACTCCCGCAGGGCATACAACGGGCTCGTGCCGATGTCGCCGTAGACGATCCCCAAAGCGGCCATAACGAGGCTTGCATGCTGGGATCTGTTCTGATTTTGAGAGCTGTTCATTTTCATGATTATGAAACGCCGGCCAGAAGCCCCTCTCCGCCAGGGCCCTTCTCTAGCGCTCCTTCAGGGTGAATCCGATTTTCGTGGCAACCTTCATTCACTCCCACGCCCGGTAAAGGTTATCACAAGCCCGGCCTCTTGCCATGACGACTCTTTGACCTCACAACAGCTATTCCCAGATTCATTCACGTGCGTTATCAGGGATAGTTGTACTATCCGGTTCTTAAGTTATACTTCCCGAAAAACCGTCTCATTTTGATGCTATGCGCTGGATGGCGATCTGTCGGCACTCACTTATGACGAGGAAAGGAGATATCATGAGCGCTCAGGAACAGTCGTGCGACATCAGGGTATGGTGCGAGGAATGTCAGCAAAGCAGTTATACAACCAAGGAAGAGAAATATCTGTGCGCCGTTTGCGGCAAGATTCTGAAGCTTGATCATGAGGTTCGTCATGAGGGATTCCCCCATGTGAGCGGTGATCCGGACAATCTCTCCTGAAGCTTCTGGAGGACTAAATCAGGGGGGCAAACGAAAAGCGCGCCTGCCTGGGAGCTATTGTTCCCTGGCAGGCGCGCTTCGTATGTCAACAAAGTCAAGGCAACTTCCTTGAGTGCCCAGCTTTGTCCTTGTATGGCTCCCCGTCGCGGACTCGAACCACGGACAAGGTGGTTAACAGCCACCTGCTCTACCGACTGAGCTAACGGGGATCGGAGGTTTACCGCAAGTTGTTAGCCTTGCGGCGCTTTCTGCTTGGTCCAAGTTTTCAGCACTCTTTAGTAAGTGACTGAATTCAGGTCCCAAAAACATCTTGAAGCGAAAAGCGAAGATTCTTGTAACACACCCGCACGGGAGATGTCAACAACATTCCTTTTGACACCGGGGAATATAATTTCCCGCTGCGCTGCGAAGCAGGCTTAACGGAACCCTCCTTTCCTGAACAGTCTCCAGAAAGTGACGCATACCGCCAATGCGGGGAAGCGGCGCAAGGAAGGGCCGGGTTCAATGCGGGCCCCGGAATGCCGCTCGATTTTCCAGAGGATGTAATCCAGACCATTGTCAAAGGTAAGGAGAGCCTTGAGGAGTCTCAGGGCGGAGAGCACCTTGCCCTGCACCTTGCGCAGGTGCCAGCCAAGAGTGTTGAGATGTTTTTCCCTCCGGGGAATCAGGGTGCGATAACTGCCGGGGGCCCGGCCGGCAACTGGCTCGACGGCAAGCCCTTGGGCTTTCAGGGCTTCAGTGGTAACTGCCTCATAATAGTCCGGAGCGGCGTCATAGAGACGAACTGCAGTGCCCGGTTTTTCCGACCGTAGCTCGCAGCGATAGCTCAGTCCCAGCCCGACACACCAAAGTTCACGTGGCGTGAAGATTTCCGGAACCTGGGGCAGGGCGCGCCCCACGAAGGTATAAAGAGCACGGGTCAAGGAATCCTGAACCTGCGCGGAAGATTCCGCGTCGCGGGCGTAAACCAGGCCGGAAGGTTGGGCGAAACGCCCCCAGATGTAGGAATGAAACCACGTGCCGGTCCCTTTGGCAAAATCATCGAGGGTCAGAACGGCGTACTTGGCCCGCAGGGTTCTCCCCTCATAAGGGAGTTCCAGGTAAAAGACGTTCGGCGGCAGCAGGCGATTCAGCAATGCCTGCAATCGCGAATTAAACGCCACCTTATAATCATCGACAAGCAGGTAAAGATCGGCAATCCCTTCATCCACGCGGCCGCTGCGCAGCCAGGAGCCATAGAAAAGCACGGCGGCAACCCCGTCATGACGTTGCCTGGCGGCATCGGACAACGCAATGATCTCCGGCGGCAGGGCGCGCGTGTTCCACTTCTGTATGATTCTCTTTATGCTTTCGTCGCTCTTCATGGGGGATCTTTGCCTCGCCGGCTCAGATTTTCAGAAACCGGGCAGGGCCTGCCGGCTCAATGATTAATGGACCTTTTGCCTCGAAGATTTCTCCGTCGAGAGTGAATTTACCCTTAAAATCCAGGGTGATTTCCCAGACATTGTGGCTGAAAAAGCCGTTTTCCGGCGAGGCCGTTGTGGTGCGCCGGCCTCGCAGCAAGTACGGCAGATTGCGGAGCAAATAGGGGGGATTCGCTTTCAGCGCGGTAAACCGGAGCGGCGCGGCCTCGGTTCCCCAGAAGGGATGCAGGCCGAGGAAGAGGCGCTCCAGGGTGCTGATCATGGCGAAAAGGTATGAGTTTTCCAGGGGAGGAGCTGCGTCGAAACGGATCTCCATATCGGTCGAAGGGACGAAGGTCCCTTTGCCGGTTAGGACCGCCAGCAGGAACCGGGCAATTATAAGTCCCGGCAGCAGTTCTCCGCGAACGCCGTTGGGGTTCATGCTGGTATGGCAGAGGTCGATCCCCTGCGGGATGGCTCCCGCGCCGAAGAACATGCCGCAGATCGGCTCCGAATCGTCTGCCTGGCTGATTTTCAGTACGGGGCGCTCGAAGACGGATTGATTGCCCGCTCCGGCACCGGTACTCCAGTCAAGAATCTTCGCCAGAGCGGCCAAAGGAGTGCCGCGGACCCCCACATCACGGGAGAGCATGCTGGTGGTCCCGGCCTGCAGCAGGGCGAGGAGAGGGGGGACAGAAAAAAGCGAGCGCACGTAAAGGGCGGTCAGGACCGACTGGACTGTCCCATCTCCCCCATTGACCACCAGCAGGTTCACACCTTTCGAAGCAAAATCGGCAAGAACCCCCTGCACTTCCGAAGGAGTGACGGCCTCCCCATGGTGGATCCCGGGATTCCGGGCCAGAAATTCCCGGATTTTGCCGAGGCCCTTCTTATTGCCTCCGCTCCGGGGGTTCGTGACCATGCCGATGGTCACGGCACGGCACCGGGCAAGGTCATGGAGATCCGGCGGCGAGGGGATTCCCCCTCTCACACGCGGTTGTTCGAGAAACATCGCTGGGCAAGGGTGGGGTTTTTCTCGTCGGGATCGATGTCAAGAAACCAGGATTGCAGAGGGCCCTTGACGATCCGGAGGGCAAAACCGGTTGCCAGCCGCACCACCAGGAAAATGCTGGAAATGACCGTCCACAGGGCAACCGCCACCAGCCCCAGGTCCGGCCGTCCGGCAATGAGTCCCAGGGTTAGCAGGATCAGGTTGGGATTGCGCCGCCCCGTTATCAGGCGGAAATAAGAATCAATGGGCCGCCAGCAGAAAATCCCCGAAGGCTCCAGGCATTTTTTGAAAATCCCTTCAACCATGCGGCCGGCAATGTACCCGATGAAGATCAGCCAGAATGCGTCCACCATCGAAAGAGACATTCCCGGATTCCAGCTCGCCAGCCCGAACCCCCAGACAAGGTACCAGAAAGGGGGCGAGATCAGATCGATAGCATGGTCGAAAATGTGCCCGAAATAGCTGGAATTGACGGTGACCCGCGCAAGCTTGCCGTCGACGGTATCGAGGAATGTCATTCCCCAGGCGGCAGCAAGACCGAGAGCGAAGTGGCCATGGTAAAAGAGGAAACCGGCGATTATTACCAGTACCAGGCTTACGGAGGTTACCATGTTGGGGGTAATGCCCCGGTTGGCGCAGAAGCGGGTCACCACCTGCGCCGGCCTGGGCCAGAGCCATTTGGTGACCAGATCGGTAACCCCCTTGTACGACCCGGAGAACAGGCGTCGTTCCAGCTTTTCCCGGTTCTCCTCGACAATGGGGAGGAGATAGGGGGGGTCGATCTTGCGCAACTGCTTCATGTATGTCGGCGCAAGGGTCTGGGGTGTCTCGAACGAAAGTGACGGAGGGAACGCGCTGCCGGACTTTCCGTCCAGCACATCGCGAACAAGGAGCGCATCGGTCGCCGCGACGTGGGCGGCAACGGGCCTGCTCCCCGCTTCTGCGGCGGTCTGTAGAACGGTTCCGGATTTCTGGACCAGGTTCCTGATGAGACGCTCATCATAGAGGTAATCACCTCGCAGGAGCAGAATCGAATCTTCTCTGGAGACGGATTCAGGGTCATCGATCACACTGGTGATATTTATTTTTTTCAGGATACGCTCGAGACGCTGGCGGCTGGAAAGGCCCCACAATCTGATGGGAGCCTCCGCAAGGATTAACGCATGTACGGTCATGTTATATGCTCTCGGGGAAATATTGGAATGTACGGCAATAATCAAAGCTGATGGAAAAAAGCGAAATAGTATCCTATTATATCCGGATGATATCTGTAAAGCCGAATCCTTCCGGGAACAACGGGAAAGAAACGTTTGTTCTTGCCCATATATCGGACCTGCATCTCTCTTCACTGACAGGGGTCAGTCTCACCTCTCTGCTCAACAAACGCCTGCTCGGCTATCTCTCCTGGCAACGTCGCCGCCGCCACATACACTCGCCGCGTGTTCTCGACGCGCTGCTGCTGGACCTGGCCGAAGCGGCGCCGGACCATGTGGCCGTAACCGGAGACCTGACCAACCTGGGGCTACCGGACGAGTTCCGTCAGGCGGCCCTCTGGCTCCAGCGCCTTGGCACGCCGGAAGGGGTTACGGTCGTCCCCGGCAATCACGACACCTACGTCGCCACGTCGTGGCAGGAGACATTCAGCCAGTGGGCGCCCTATCTGGCTGGGGACGATGACGGCGCTGCCGCCGGTGTCTATCCGAGCTTGAGGGTGCGAGGCCCGGCGGCATTGATCGGCCTTTCATCCGCCCGCCCCAGCATGCCGTTTGTCGCCGTGGGAAGTCTTGGCCGCCAGCAGCTGGCGCGCTTCGAAGAAGTGCTGGAGCAGACCGGACGGCTCGGCCTGCTGCGAATTGTCCTGATTCACCATCCGCCAATTCCCGGCAGCATCTCCTGGCGCAAGCGCTTGACCGACGCCCCCCTTTTCGGCGAGGTTGTTGCCCGCCAGGGGGCGGAACTGATTCTTCACGGCCACGCTCACGTATCAATGGAGGATGAACTCGTTGCCGGGACGCATCGTATCCCCGTTCTCGGGGTTCCATCGGCGTCCAATTCCAGCCCCATCCCCCAGCGTACGGCCCGTTATCACATTTGCCGTTTTCAACGCACAGCAGACGGTTGGCTGCTGCGGCTCGTCATTCGCGCCTACTCTCCCGCCCAGCACAGATTCATAGCAGGTCCGGAGAAGGAAATCCGCCTGCCTGCCTGCACCCCCTGACGAATCCACCGCAAGCCGGCTCCCGTTTCAGGAGATTCTTCGCGTCAGGAAAACCCCGCCTGCCAGGACAGCCAGAGCAGGAATGAGAGTTGTCCAGGCGGGCGAAATCTGGAGGATCAGGCCGGTGTAGCCGAGAATCTGGTTGAGGAAGAAGAACGCCACGCCGGTAATCGCACCGACCATGATGAGCCAGCCGAGACCGGAACTGCGGGTCGAGCGGCACACAAAGGGAAGCGATATCATTATCATCGCCCCGGTCATCACCGGAAGGCTCAGCTTCTGCCAGAGCGCCAGCCGGTAGCGCCCCGGGTTTTCTCCCCGTTCCTGCTGATTGCCGATGACACTGGCGAGTTCCGTCAAAGAGAGGGTCTGCGGCGGCAGCGCGAGTTCAGCAGCCTGTTTGCTGGTGAGCAGGCCGGGGAGGACAAGATGGGGGATCTCACGCACCGCCCCTCCCTGGTCCGTAATGACCTTCTGCCACACTCCGTGCAATGCCCATCCCCCCTCGGGGCCGATCTTTGTCTCCCGGGCATGGATATAGCCCTCCAGCCTCCTCCCCTCGTCAAACTCGTAGATGTCGGCCGCCTGAATTCCGCTCTCCCTGCCGGTATGCAGGTTTATAAAGCGCCTTCCGCTTCTGGTCCAGAAATCCCCTCTCGGCAGAATTGTTCCCGACTCTGAAAGCGCGGTTTCACGCCGGGTCCACGCCGTCTGCTCAAGGGACGGAATGATGAACTGGGCGCCAAGCAGAAGGGCGAGAAGGGTAAGGAGAGCGGGTTTCGCAAAAGCCCACCCGACACGCTGGATGGAGATACCGCTTGCCCGCATGGCAAGCAGTTCGAGGTTCTTGGACAGCAACCCAAGGGTGATGATGCTTCCGAGCAGAGCGCTCGGCGGAGCCAGCTCGATCATGCGTCCCGGCAGGGTCAGGGCAACATACAGCAGGGCGTCGCTCGAACTGTAGTTCCCCTTGCCGACGTCGTCCAGCTGGCTGGCCAGCTCAAGAAAGCTGAGCAGCCCGGCCAGGACAAGATTGACACTGAACCATGTGCGCAAAAAACTGGCCGCCAGATAACGGTCGAGAATCTTCACGGCAACAACTCTCCACTGACACGGGGGCGGCGCCCCGAGAGGCGGCGAAAGGTATTGCGTTCCGGAAGCAGTACCAGCACCAGGGTACCGAGCAGGGCAGTTACCCACCAGATGCCGGGCACGGCGCCAACCACCTGTTTTTCGACCCAGGTCTTGGCTATCAGGTTAAGGTTGTAAAAAGCGAAGAAGAGGACGATGGCAATGGTCACTTTGCCGTATTTGCCGCGCCGCGGGGCAACACGGCTCAGGGGAATCGCCAGCAGTGACATCAGGACGGTGGAAATGCCCGTGGAAAGCCGCCATTGGAACTCCGCAATATCCTCCGGCTCCGGCGAGCGGGCCAGATGCAGAGTCGATGCGGCCTTGCGTCGATATTTGGCGGGAGGGGTCCGGTCGGTATCGAGCTGGAATACGTTTTCACTGAAGTGGATAATTCGATCGGTTCCCTTCTTCCGGTTCAGCACATAGTGGTAGCCATCCCGAAAAACCAGGGCCTTTTGTCCCTCTCCCGGACCATTTATCTGGTGGGCGCTGCGGGCCGTTGTCACTTTCTGCATGCCCGATCCCAACTCCCATATCCAGACATTTCCGGCCTGGTTCCCAGCCGGGTCAAGCTTTTCGGCAAAAAAGACCACTTTTTCGCCCAACTCGTAGAACCGGCCGGCCTCAACCTTGGCGATGTCGAATTCATCCTTCCCCTTGGCTTCCAGGGCATAGATTTGCTCATAAGCCCAAGGACGAACGAAGAGTGAAAGGACGGTAACCACGAGGCCGAGGACAAGGGCAAGGGAAAAAACCGAGACTATGATTCGCCCCGGGCCCACACCGCCAGCCTCCATGGCCGTAATCTCGCTGTCGGCATGCAGGCGGCTCAAGGCAAGGACAACAGCCAGATAAAGAGTGACCGGAAGAAGGACTTCAAAGGCGATGAGCACCTTGAGCCCAACCAGGGCGACAACCGTTTCGCCGGAAAGCAGGCCGTTGACCGCATCGTTAAGAAACTGGATTGCGCTGTAGCCGGCGAAAATCATGATCAAAACCGCGCAGACCGCCACCAGGGGGGCCATAATTTCCCGTACTATATAGCGCTCCAGAATCAAAAACGGCTCCAAAAATTTCAAATGATTTTGCACGAGATAAAGGATAGTTCCGGCATCAGGAATTCCCTTGACCCTTATAGGCATTTTCTATAAATTACTACAGCTAATCGTAACATACTAAAGCTGCATCCGACAAGAGACTGCCGGTTATCGAAAGACGGAGAGGAGATCGAATCAGCATGAAAGCCATTATTCTCAGCGCAGGACAGGGGAAGAGACTGCTTCCCTATACCGCTGAACGGCCCAAGTGTACCGTTCCCATCAATGGTCAGGCAATGGTTGAATGGCAGATCGACGAACTGATCAAGTGCGGCGTCGAAGACATCTGCGTCGTGGTCGGGTACGGGGCCGACAAGGTCGAGCAACTGCTCTATGACCGGTACGGACAAGGTGGCGTACGCACCATTTTCAACCCCTTCTACTCCGTGGCCGACAACCTGGGCACATGCTGGATCGCCCGATCCGAGATGACGGAGGATTTCATCATCCTGAACGGCGACACCCTCTTCCAGGCCCCCGTCCTGGAGAACCTCCTCGCCTCCGAGCCGCGGCCGGTAACTGTAACCATCGATCGCAAAAACAGCTATGACGGCGATGACATGAAAGTGATTCTCGATGGCGAGCGCCTGGTACGCATCGGCAAGGACCTACCCCTCGACCAGGTTCACGCCGAGTCCATCGGCATGCTGCTGTTCCGGGGAGAGGGGCCGGAGCTGTTCCGGCAAACCGTGGAAGATGTCATGCGCAATCCCACCTCCCTCAAGCGCTGGTATCTGTCCGTTATCGACGAACTGGCACAGAAGTCGCCCGTCTGGACCTGCTGCATAGAAGGACTGGTCTGGGGCGAGGTCGACTGCCCCGCAGACCTGAAACATGCCGAAAAAGTGGTGCGCGGAATTGCGGAAAGACAGGCCGGCGACATGCGCGGAGCAGTATAAAAGCGTTGTCGCGGTTCAGCAAAATCCAGAAAGCAGTTCCGGGCCATGCCCGGAGCTGCTCCCACAGACTTCCAAGGAAAGTACTCCCGGATACCCATGACCACCCGGCCCAATGAATCGGCAATGGCTGAGAAGGACTCTTCCTCGGCTGCCCCGCTGGAAATCCTGCCGGTATGCGACAGGGCCGCACACCGCGAATTTCTGCATCTTCCCGAATCGCTGTATACCCACGACCCGGCCTGGATTCCACCCCTGCTCCTCGAACGCAGGGAGCATCTCTCAAAGAACAACCCCTATTTCAGACACGCGACATTCCAGGCGTGGATCGCCCGGCGCGGAAGCAAAACCGTCGGACGCATCAGCGCCCAGGTGGACCAGCTCCATCTGCAGCGCTATGACGACCATACCGGTTTTTTCGGCATGCTGGAGGCGCAGGATGATCCGGAGGTCTTTCAAGCCCTTTTAGATACAGCTCAAGCCTGGCTGCGCGAGCGGGGCATGAAACGCATCCGGGGGCCCTTCAACCTTTCGATCAACCAGGAATGCGGCTTGCTCGTCGAGGGCTTCGACACTCCCCCCGTAATCATGATGGGGCATGCCCTGCCGTACTATTCCCGGCGTATCGAAGAACAGGGGTTTACCGCTGAGCAGGATCTCCTGGCCTATCGCATCGGGTCGGACTTTGCCGCGCCCCGCCATCTTGAGGCACTGAGCTCACGCATTGCCGGACAGGTGCGCCTGCGGCCGATGCGCCGCCGGGAATTCACGGAAGACCTGGCGATTATCAAGGACATCTTCGAAGATGCCTGGGCAAACAACTGGGGCTTCCTGCCGTTCACCACGGAGGAGTTCGACGATTTGGGGAAGAGCCTCAAACTCCTCGTGCCGACCGACTTCGTCCGCATAGCAGAAGTTGATGGCGAACCGGCGGCAATGATGGTAGTTTTCCCCAATCTCAACGAGGCCATCAGGGATCTGGACGGCAGGCTGTTCCCCCTGGGGTGGCTCAAATTGCTCTGGCGGCTCAAGGTCAGCGGTGTTAAAACCGGCCGGGTGCCGCTCATGGGAGTTCGGCAACGCTATCAGAAGAGCCGTCTCGGTGCGATACTGGCGCTGCTGATGATAACCTCGCTGCAGGATTCGGCGCGCAGCCGCGGCATGGAAGAGGTCGAGATGTCCTGGATACTGGAAAACAACGTAGGGATGCGCAGGATCATAGAATCAATCGGCGGTGAATCCTACAAACGCTACCGCATCTACCGGAAGGACCTCCCTTGAGTGAGATATCCGCTAACATGAACCCTATTCCAGTAAAGTTTGCCGCCGTTATTCTCGCCGGCGACCGCGGCGCCGAAGACCCCCTCGTCAAGGCGGCCGGCGTCAGTTGCAAGGCACTGGTTCCCGTTGCCGGGCGGCCCATGATCCTGCGCGTACTCGATGCCCTCGAAGGTGCGGCCGTCATCGATTCATGCCTTGTGTGCGGCTCCTCGGACCGTCTCCTGGGCAGATCCCCCGAGCTGGATTCCCTGATCTCTTCCGGAAAGATTCGCTGGGTCGAGAACAAAACCTCGCCAAGCCGTAGCGCCCAAGCGGCCCTGGACGAGCTGCCGCCCGACCGGCCGGTGCTGGTGACCACCGCGGACCACGCGCTCCTCACTCCGCAGATGGTAGATCATTTCTGCACCCAGGCCGTCAAATCGGAATGCGACGTCGTTGCCGGCCTTGCTCGCTCCGAAATGGTGGCGGCGGCCTTTCCCGAGAGCCGCCGGACCATAACCCGCCTGCGCGACGGCGGATATTGCGGATGCAATCTCTTTGTGTTTCTAACTCCCCGGGGCGGCAATGCGGTAACCTTCTGGCGGCGGGTCGAAGAGCAGCGCAAGCATCCTCTTAAAATCGTAAAATCCCTCGGATTCATGGCTGTTCTGCGCTATCTTCTGGGCCGCCTGACCCTTGAGGAGGGATTGTCCCGCATGTCGTCGCTGATGGATGCCCGCGCCGGGGTGGTCTGGATGCCCGACGCGGAAGCGGCAGTGGATGTGGACAAGGTCGAAGACTGGGCTCTTACGGAGAAAATCCTTTCAGGACGCCGGGAAAGCGTGTTGAAAAAGCCTTTTTATTAAATTGAACTTGTGCAATAATGTAACAGATTTGCCTCGTCGCCGGGAACCCCCGCGGAAACAAGGCAAAGGCCAGACAGAGTGGTTCAAGGATGGCTTCATGACCAATACGACCCTTGATAAATTCGGCTATCCCGGCACGCTCATCGAAGACGGTCCCCGCTGGGCCGTTCTGCTCCGCCCCGCCCAGGTGACGTTGGGATCGTTGGTACTGATCTGCAAAGAGCCGGTTCAGGAGTTTTCCGCCCTGAGCGAGCAAGCTTTTTCCGACCTCCGTGATGTAACCGGACGCATAGAGCGATCGCTTCGAAGAATCTTCGCTTTCGACAAAATCAACTACCTCATGCTGATGATGGTTGATCCCGACGTCCATTTTCACGTTATTCCACGCTACGCCCAGGAGCGCCGATTTGCCGGAACGGTATTCCGGGACCCGACCTGGCACGGACCGCCGGACCTTAGCCGGAGCAATGAACTTGACGATGGGACCAGGCAGGAACTCTTGCAGCACCTACTCTCATGTTGGGAACGGACTTCCCCGTCCCCTGGAATATCCGATCTATGAATGAACTTAAAATGACGCCGACCGAAAACTCCATCGCCTTGCGTCAAGGCGATTTCCAGAGTCTGGCCGAAGCCCTTGATTATGCAGCGGAAGGCACTACGGGAATCAATTTCTATTCCGGGAAAGGGGCGCTCGAAGCCTCTGTCTCCTATACGCAGTTGCGACAAGGTGCCCGGTCGCTGGCGAGCAAGCTCCTGGGGCTCGGCCTCAAGCGGGGCGAGCGGATGGCCCTGGTCGCCGATACCGATGCTGATTTTGTGCGGTTTTTCTTTGCCTGCCAGTATGCCGGGCTGGTTCCCGTCCCTCTGCCTGCAGCAGTACATCTGGGCGGACGCCAGGCCGTTATTGAAAATTTACGCAAACTCCTGGTCTCCTGCGGAGCTAAGGCCGCCATGAGCTCCAGTTCCTTCTACCCCTTTCTGGTTGATGCCGTTGACGGTCTGAACCTGGATCATGTCGGTGAACCAGCCTTCTTCGACGCCCTTCCCGAAGCGGATTTGCCGCTGCAGCATCCTCGTCCCGATGAAGTCGCCTACCTGCAATATACTTCGGGCAGCACCCGTTTCCCCCGCGGAGTTGTAATCACGCAGAAGTCAGTCATGGCCAACCTGGAAGGGATCATCCGCAACGGGCTCGGTGTCCGCCCCGGAGACCGGTGCACCTCATGGCTCCCCTTCTACCACGATATGGGGCTTGTGGGCTTTCTGCTGGCGCCGATGGCTTCGCAGCTTTCCATTGATTACCTGAGCACGCGGGATTTCGCCATGCGTCCGCGCCTCTGGCCGGCATTGATTTCCAGAAACCGCGCCACAATCTCCTACAGCCCCACCTTCGGATACGCCCTGTGCGCGCGGCGCATTCGCCCGAATGAAATCGAGCGATACGATCTGAGCTCATGGCGCATCGCCGGAACAGGTGCCGAGCCGATCAGGGCGGATATCCTGGATCGTTTCGCCCGGCTGCTGGAACCGGCCGGCTTCCATTCCCGGGCCTTCGTGGCCTCCTACGGCATGGCGGAATGTTCCCTCGCCGTAAGCTTTGCCCCCCTTGGCAAAGGTCTGGTTATCGACCGGATCAGCGCCGAGACCCTCGCGGAAAACGGAACGGCCGTGCCCGTTGAGGAAAGCAGATGCAGCAGAGAAACCAAAGAACTAGTATTCTGCGGCGCACCCCTTCCCGGACACGAGATCGAGATCCGCGACGAACAGGGAAGGGTGCTGCCCGAGCGGCGCTGCGGAGTGCTACATGTGCGCGGCCCCAGCGTCATGAGCGGATATCTCGGCGATCATGAATCCACAAGGGAAGTCCTGTCTTCCGATGGTTGGCTCAATACCGGCGACCTCGCCTACCTGGCCGACGGACAGGTAATTATCACCGGCCGCAAGAAAGACATGATTATCATCAACGGCAGGAACATATGGCCGCAGGATATTGAATTTATCGCTGAGCAGATGCCGGAAATCCGTTCGCGGGACGCTGCCGCATTTTCCACCGGCGGGGTTGGAGAAGACGAGGCCGTGGTTCTGGTGGTGCAGTGCCGTCAATTCCGTCAATTCGACGAAATGGAGCGCGACCGCCTTGTAGAGGCCCTTCGCGGCCGCGTCAGGGAAGAGTTCGGCATCGATTGCATGGTTGAGCTCGTCCCCCCCGCACACCCTGCCGCAAACATCATCCGGCAAGATATCAAGAACCATGGCACGGGCCGATTTTCTCCACCGCAACCAGGATCTGTTCCCAGCCCCCCTGCAGTATGTCGGCCAGACCGGGAGCTAGCAGCATGACTGACCCCGTACGGGAGTCGCACAATGATGCCCCGTCCGCCCACGTCACAACCGTCGCCATTACCGGCGGGACCGGCTTCATCGGCAAATCTCTCATTTATCGCTTCCTGCAGGAAAATGTTTGTGTCAGGGCGCTGGTACGCCCGGCTTCTATCTCGTCGTGCTTCACCGCGCCGGGACTGACATGGATTCATGGCGAGTTGAACAGTGAAGACAGTCTGGGGAAACTTCTCGACGGAGCCTCGGCTGTGATTCATTGCGCCGGATCCGTGCGCGGCGCATCGGCATCCGACTTTATGCCGGCCAACGTTTCCGGAGTGGAAAAGATTGCACAAATGGCGCGGAGTTCAGCGGACTCTCCGCGCTTTCTTCTGATCTCCTCTCTGGCTGCCAGATCACCGGAACTCTCCTGCTATGCCGCAAGCAAGCGGCAGGGGGAAGAGGTTCTGCGCGGTGCGGCCAACAGGCTCGACTGGACGATTATCCGGCCGCCGGCAGTGTATGGCCCCGGAGACCGCGAAATGCTACCCCTGCTGCAATGGATCCGGCGGGGAATGGTCTTTGTCCCCGGAGGAGGAACTGGGCGCTTTTCGCTGATTTTCATCGACGACCTTACGGAGGCAGTCCTGAGCTGGCTGATGAGCGGTGCCGGCAGCGACGGCTGCTTCGAACTGCACGACGGCAAGGCAGGGGGGTACTGCTGGGAAGAAATCCGGGAAATAGCCTCTGAGCTTTACCGGCGTCCCGTCAGACGCATCGATGTTCCGCGGATAGCCCTGGACGCCGCGGCCCATGTCAACTCCGCCATCTCCCGGCTTGCCGGATATCTGCCGATGCTGACGCCGGGCAAGGTCAGAGAATTGTGCCATGACGACTGGGTCTGCGATAATGCGGATTTCAGTTGCATCACCCGATGGGCTCCGGAAGTCGGGCTGCGCGAAGGGTTGCTCCGCACGCTCGGATGATGGGCTAATCAAATTAACTTAGAGGACCGAGGCTATGCCCAAAAAAGACTATGCGGAAATATTCGAAGAGGTCAAGGCGCTCCTCCAGCAGTTTGACAAGGTTCCGGAGAACATTGGGGAGGAGACGGAGCTTGTCAACGATCTTGGTCTCGACTCCCTTCTGGTGATGGAACTTGTTCAGGAAGTGGAGGACGCCTACGATATTTCCTTCCCCTTGAATGACCTCTCCGGAATCCGGACGGTCAGGGATTTCGTGTTGCGGATTCAACAAGAGCTCGAGGCCTGAGACATGGGACTCTTCAACAAACTCGCATTAATTGCCCAAGCGCGCAAAACGCTGAATGAGATGGGAATTGATCCATTCAACGTGGAAATTGAGGAGATCCTCTCGCCGACCGAGGCCCGCATAGCCGGCCGCAGAGTGCTTCTGGCCGGTACCAACAACTATCTTGGGCTGACCTTCGATCCCCAGTGCATTGAAGCCGCCTGTCAGGCTACCCGCTCCGAAGGAACCGGCACCACCGGCTCGCGCATGGCCAACGGCACATTCTCCGGGCATCGCGCCCTGGAAAGGGAGCTGGCCGAGTTCTTCGGCTGCGCCAAAGCCATCGTCTTCTCCACGGGATTCGTGGCCAATCTCGGGGTAATATCCACCCTCACCGGCCCCGGGGATACCGTCATCATCGACGGCGACTCCCATGCCAGCATCTACGACGGCTGCCGGATGGGGGGAGCCGACATCCTCCGCTTCCGTCACAACGATGCCGCAGATCTCGAAAAGCGCCTGCGCCGCCTGGGCGATCGGGCAAAGAATGCCCTTGTTATCGTCGAGGGGATCTACAGCATGCTTGGCGACCGGGCGCCTCTGGCCGAAATCGTCTCCCTGAAGAAGCAATACGGCTTCTGGCTCATGGTCGACGAGGCCCATTCGCTGGGGGTTCTCGGCAAAAAGGGCAGGGGCCTTGTGGAAGAGGACGGCTGTATGGGTGACGTCGATTTCATCGTCGGCACCTTCAGCAAAAGCCTCGGGGCGATCGGCGGATTCTGCGTGAGCAACCATCCCGAGCTCGACCTGGTACGCTATGCGAGCCGCTCCTACCTCTTTACCGCATCTCCGTCTCCTGCCACCATTGCATCGGTGCGCCAGGCGCTTCAGGCTCTTGCCGCCGGAGCGGATCTGCGCGAGCGGCTCTGGGCAAACGCCCGGAAGCTCTACGAGGGGCTTTCAGAGCTGGGCTACCGCCTCGGCCCCGAGCCGACACCGGTAGTTGCCGTCTACATGGGGTCGAAGGAAGAAACCCTCGCCTGCTGGAAAGAGCTCCTGGATAACGGAATATATGTCAATCTGGTATTGCCGCCGGCAGCCCCCGAGGGGAAAAGCCTGCTGCGCTGCAGCGTCAGCGCGGCCCATACGGAGGAGCAGGTTAAGCGGATTGTGTATATGTTCAAAGATTTGGCCGCAAAAGTCAGTTTGCAGCATGCTCCCGCCTAGATCAGCACCCAATCTGGGATGCAAAGCATTCCACGATCAGTAAGCCAGTTGTAACTTCGAGAACAATTAATGCTAAAAGTACTTTTTGTCTTCAAAAAGCAACAGCTCGGTTCAAGTAGAATTCGCGTTCTAAACCTGCTTCCAGAATTATTGACAAACGGAATCGATGCCGAAGCCTTACCCTGGCCCACCACATTCAGCGCTAAGACTGGCCTGCTGACCCGCCTGCCATCTTACGATGTTGTAATTCTTCAGAAGAAACTACTTCCTCTCATTGATCTCTTACTGCTGAGAAAATTAGCAAAACGTCTTATTTTCGACTTTGATGACGCTATCTTTATTCGGAATGACCGGGCCGGTGATCCTTCCTGCAAGGTTCGGCGTTCCAGATTCGCTCGAACTGTCGCATGCGCCGACTTGGTGATTGCCGGCAACCCCTTCCTGGCCGATGAAGCGCTCCGTTATACCAAGCAGGTGACAATACTTCCTTCGGCTGTTGAAATTACCGGAGTTCCAGCAAAAAAATGGAATATCGATACAAAACCCCATGTTATCGGGTGGGTCGGATATGGCCACAACTTGCACCATCTATCGGCGATAGGAGAGCCACTTAGAAGGCTTGCAAAAGAATATCCGTTGGAATTGAGAGTCGTTTCGAATTGTAATCTGCAACTGGACGGCGTAAAGGTTACCAATATCCCTTGGAGCCTGGAGGGCCAAGCTACGGAAATTGCCGATTTTGATATTGGTGTCATGCCCCTGCCCAAAAATCGCTATACGGAAGGAAAGTGTAGCTACAAAGCCCTCCAGTATATGGCTGCCGGCGTTCCTGTTGTAGCAACCAACTGGGGGTACAATAATTATGTGATAGAAGACAGGGAAACCGGTCTGCTTGCGGATAACAACGAACAATTCTATGACAAGCTTAAGTTGCTAATCGAATCACCAAAACTTGCAAAACACATCGGAGACATGGGGCGTGCGCAAATTGAGCGGGAATTTTCAATTGAAGTTGTCGGAACGAAGCTAGTGTCCCGTTTGGTTAGTCGCATCAGTTAATAATTGCTTTGCTCTGTTGACTGCCTCAATGATGGAATTGGCACTTTTGGTCCATTTGAACGGTTTGGCGCTATGTGCGTTATGCACCCTGATGAACCGCTGAATTTCGTCGCGAAGCTCTTTAACACTGGTAAAAACGCCCCGATAAATCGCCCGCCGTTCCAATTGGGCAAACCAGCCTTCCACGGCATTGAGCCATGAAGCGCTGGTGGGGGTGAAGTGCAATATGAACCGAGGATGCTCGGCAAGCCACTTGTTGACCTCCGCTGTCTTGTGAGTACTGCTGTTATCAAGAATAACGTGGAGGTCCAGTTCTTTGGGTGTTGAGCGGTCAATCTGGCGTAAAAAATCGAGAAACTCTTTGGCTCGGTGCCTCTTGGTGACTCGGCCGATCACCTTACCTGTCAGAACGTCAAATGCAGCATACAGGCTGATAACGTAAAATATTTTTCGCTTTTTTAAAATGAAGCACGGCAGTGCCTCGAATCGGTTAGAATTGCGTCGCCAAACGAAAATTCGACCCGAAAGGAGCACGCTGCCGTGGAAGAACATTGTACCCCAAAGGCCCAAATCATCCAACTGAATGAAACTGCCGTCCGCGACCACCTTGGAGAAATGGTCCGCAGTACCGTAGAAGAGACCCTGAACCGAATGCTCGATGCCGAGGCAGACCGTTTGTGTAACGCCGAGAAGTATCAGCGTCATGAGGCCAGAGCCGATACCCGAGCCGGCTATTACCAGCGTAAGCTCCAGACTAAGGCCGGAGAAGTGACGTTAAACATGCCGAAGCTCCGGCGCCAGACCTTTGAGACGGCCATCATCGAGCGCTACCGTCGGCGTGAAACCTCGGTGGAAGAAGCGTTGATCGAGATGTACCTGGCCGGTGTTTCAGTAAGACGAATCGAAGACATTACCGAAACCCTGTGGGGAACCAAGGTCAGTCCCGGCACTATCAGCAACCTTAACAAGAAGGTCTACGCCAAGATCGAGGAGTGGCGAAACCGTCCCATCAAAGGGGAGTTCCCCTACGTCTATCTGGACGGCATCGTGCTTAAGCGCTCCTGGGGCGGCGAAGTGACCAATGTCTCGGTACTAGTAGCCATCGGCGTCAATGACCAAGGATATCGCAAAATCCTCGGTGTCTGCGAAGGGGCCAAGGAAGACAAGGCCGGCTGGTCGAGCTTCCTGCGCCACCTCAAAGAGCGGGGTCTCACTGGCGTGCGGCTGTTCATCACCGACGCTTGCATGGGGCTTGTGGAATCCCTGGCTGAGTTCTACCCGCAAACCAAATGGCAGCGCTGCACGGTTCATTTCTACCGCAATGTCTTCAGCGTGGTGCCGGCAAAGCGGATGGCGGAAGTAGCGGCCATGCTCAAGGCGATCCATGCGTCGGAAGACAAGAAGGCGGCCCTGGAAAAGGCCGAGGCTGTCTTTGCCAAGCTGGAGGCGATGAAGCTCAAGGAAGCGGCCAAGAAGGTTCAGGAATCGATTGCCGAAACCTTGTCTTACTATGACTTTCCCCGCGAGCATCGCATCCGCATCCGGACCAATAACGCCCTTGAACGGATCATGAAAGAGATCCGACGGCGGACGAAAGTTGTTGGCGCTTTCCCCGACGGGCACTCGGCATTGATGCTCTGCGCCGCTAGACTGCGTCACATTGCTGGAACCCAGTGGGGAACGAAACGCTACCTCAATATCGATCTTCTCAGAGAACAGGAACTGAACCAGCAACTCGAAGGGGCTGAGGCTGTCTAACTTTTTGAAGGCACTGCCAAAAAGAAAAAAGCGAAAAATTCTTTACACTACCTACAGGCTGGTAGTGCCGTGGCGTTTGTAATCATGGGTACGACGTTCGATCTGGCCAGGCTTCAATGGCAGCATCGGCTGAGTGCGATCCAGTGCCTGAATCTGGGTTTTCTCATCCACCGACAAGACAACGGCATTGTCGGGAGGGTTCATGTACAAGCCGACGACATCGACGACTTTGTCGGCAAACTGCGGATCATTGCTGATCTTGAAGGTCTTGAGGCGATGGGGCTTCAAGTCCGCGGCATCCCAGATCTGCCGAACCTGCCAGGTGGTAATGCCGGCAGCTTTGGCCATCAGGCGTACGCTCCAATGGGTCGCCTCTCTGGGGATGCATTCAACAGACAGCCGCAATACTTCCTTGACTACCTTTTCGGAGAGCTTTTTCGGTTGTCCGCTACGTGGTCGATCCTGAAGACCTTCAAGGCCATGATCCTTGAAACGTTTGCGCCACCTATACACTGCACGAGTGGTTGTGCCAAGGGCGACAGCAACCTCTTCAGAGGTTTTGCCATCAGCAGTAAACAGAATTACTTTCGCCCGAGAGACAAGGCTTTGGGCGGCTTTGGGAGATCGTAGTAGTGACTCCAGAGCCTTACGATCTTCTACTTTCAAGTCATATAGTTCGTGTGTGCGTGCCATGTGGGGCACTATAGCACACTCATGCGTTAAATGACAGAACTAACCGCACACGACACTAGCAATGATTCTTCAGCGGTTTTCTAAACACAACTTATAATCAAGGAAAGGCACTCTATACAAAACAACAAATCACAAGGCATTTCATCGACTTGTATTTAGCGGACTGTTAATCGGTCCGTTTAGTGGCAATTGCAAAACATTCATCACCACCTTTTCCAGTCAACATATTAATAATGTATCCCACCATTTGACTGGTTACAGGAAGCAGTTCTCTACCTAAACGATGAGCACTTCTAGTATCAGTCCACTTGTCTACTAAAATATCAAGACTATGCATCACAAATATTTCTGTGTTAAGTGCAACTGTTTTATTTTGTATCACGTTAAACCCTGATGCGGTCAATATTAATTTTAATGCAGTAGGGGTAAACACAACAAAGTGCCTTGGTGCTTCCAAACCACGCCAATTTTTCCCGAATATCAAATGTGTTAGCGATCTAGCGTTAGGAGTAGACACATAAAGCCCTCCCCCCGGCTTTAACAACCTGCGACACTCAACTAGCAACTCTTTGATATTGCTCACATGCTCAATAACATGTGATAATAAGATAGCGTCAAACTGGTTATCCTCAAGATCACTCGATATTATATCCCCTTCAATGACATTGATACCTTTTTGCCGCAATGGTGCAAAAAGCTTAGGATCAACCTCCTGTCCCGCTACTTCCCATCCAATTTCTTTCAAACTAACTAAACGGTCTCCACTGCCACATCCTATTTCAAGCAATTTACCGGGCCGTATTTTATCTAGCCCATGCAAATAAAAAGATTTTCTCTTTTTGTGCAGTTGCAATGTTTTATTTATGAAATTCACATATTTTGTCAAGCAATTGAATATGGTATTATTTGCAACTAAATATTCAGAACTGCTACATTCATGAGTATAGTAGTTTTTGTAAGTAGATTTTATTTGTTCAAAAGACAAAGGCGGATGTAACCATAAAACACGGCATTTAGCATTGCTGCAACTATAATAATTATATCTCCCTACATTGTACAGATTTAGTCTATCTTTTGTTTTTTTGTAATACAACTTGCCTGTAGAACCACAAACTGGACATCGGTTTTCGTCTTTCCAATCGTATTCATCTATGAATTCTACTGGATACGAATTCTCACGTAATATATGGACAATACTTTTCATATCAATCGACTTTTTCTTGATCGGCTCTCTTTTCAAAAACGGACTACCAATTTTTAGCAATTCAACTGCAAATCTTACCGATGGGTTACTTTTCACTTTCATTTTAATTTTATTCTGATTTAAGAAATATTTTAGTCTATCAAAACCACAATAAACCCCCATTTCAAACCCAGACCCTATCAGCCATTGAGATAAACCAACCTCATAACTCATTATCACCATACGCTTATTACTATACGGCAAAACACTATTCCAGAATTCATCAAAAGCATTTGACAAAATAACTCTTTTTTTAAAAACCAAAAAATAGCTTTGAATGTGCGGCTCTATATTAAAATTTTCCGTAATGCCCCAGAAATCACACAATTCGTTATTCATATGGTCAAAAATAGGTTCTAACGTCGCAATTGGACCGTACACACTCGAATTAGCTAAAACTATTTCATCATACAAAGTATAATCAATTCCTTTTAAAGCAGATTTCCACATACAAAAATCATAACCAGAGTTAGCATTTATAATTACATGATCACACAGTAACTGAAGTTGTTGCATATCTTCTTCCGCTAATGGCGAATTACTAACGAATATCAATGTATTGCAAATACAAGAATACTGTTTTAAAGCATACTTCACAAAGGGCTTGACATTACCTAACTCATCATAATGAGCATAACACAACAATCTATTCATCATTTCCCCACTACTGCACTTCTAATGTCTTGTGCAGTTAGTTCTGTTATCTAAAATTTAAATGTGCTATAGCGCGTCTCATGACAGACAGGGCAGATTCAAATTGCAAGTGCACCACGTAAAGCTTGCCGCATGACTTCCGCAGGTGTCCGGTAGTCTAGACACTTTCGTGGTCGATTATTTATTTTCTTTACCACGAGTTCCAGCTCTTCGTGGGTGATTGTGGTGAAGTCGAAGCCTTTTGGGTAATAGTGGCGCAGGATTCCGTTCGTATTTTCGTTCGTTCCCCGTTGCCACGCCGCATACGGATCGGCGAAATAAACCGTCAGGCCAGTCCTTGCTTCCAGTTCTTTGAATTGAGAAAACTCTTTTCCGTTATCGACGGTCAGCGTTTGCCTGAGAACCTTCGGCAGTCGCCAAAATGAAGTTGCTGAGGCCTGCGTCATAGTTGCTGCCCTCTTGTCGGCAAGCTTTGCGGCCATAAGGAACCTGCTTTTGCGCTCGACATGCGTCGCGAGGTGTCCGCAGCCTTTCTTGCCTTCGAGCGTGTCTCCTTCCCAGTCGCCGAAACGCTCACGAGCTGCGACGATTGACGGACGTTGTGAAATCGGCACGCGCCCAGGCATGAAGCGTCTTCCCGAACCATAGCGCGTTTGCCGGCGCCGTTTTCTGTGCCGCCGGCGCAAGTGTTGGTGAAGGTTGCCGCCTCCCATGGCATCAAGATAGATCCAGCGGTAAACCGTCTCGTGACTGACTCGCATCAGCTCGTCATGCGGGTAATCAAGCTTCAGTCTCGCAGATATCGCCTCCGGCGGCCACTCAAGCTTGATCTTGTCCCCGACATACTCGACAAGAGGCAGATGGCTCTGCCGCCGGAAGCAGCGTGCTGTGTGCCGCTTGAGTTCCACGTCACGTTCGATGAAGTAGTACCAGTACGTGGAGTGGGGCGGCTTGTTGCGCTTGATCTCACGACTGATCGTGGTGTGATGTCGCCCAAGGCGGCGGGCGATCTCACGGTAGCTCATCTGGCCGTGCAAATGACTGATGACATATCGGTCTCTTGCGGTAAGATGCGTGTAGGACATGGTGGGCTCCTCCTGGGGTATGTGTTGGTCGCGCTTCACACACTACCAGATTTGCCTGCCATGTCCTTCGCTTAGCTCATGTGGTGCACTTACGAATAGAATCTACCCAGCAACAATCTAACCGGGCAATACTGCAAAAAATATTCAAATTTTAGCTCAGATTGCCTATAGATTTAGGCATTTGTATTTTGTTCTGTTCACTCAAAGACGGCTACCCCTTAAGACGTTGCAGCAGCGAACGTTTCGGCTTGTACGAAAAATCCACTTCATCCTGGACCATGCAGCTGGCGCACAGGGTTCCCTTGACATTTCCCGCCAGATAATTCCGGCGAAACCGGAGATACTTTTCGTTATGCCACACGCTGTACAAACCCTCCGCGGCCACATTCCCCAGAACCGTTGTGCGCTCCCAGTCCACGCAGCACAGGACGCAATCGCCGTTCCACAGGATATATGCCTGCTGCATGAGCCGGTCGCAGTCGTCGGATAATGCCCGCATCGGCAATGCATTGAGGCCACGCTCTTCAACGGCATTGTGCGAGCGGTTTTCGAAGGCATGAATATTGACCGTTATGCCCCGGGAGTTCCAGTATTCGCGAATCTCGTCCAGTTCACGGTCGATGGCCTTGGTATGGACCATCGTGATCTTGAGTTTGGGGGTTTTTGCCTTGCGCCGGGCTTTCAGCTCGATGAAGCGATTGACATTGGCGAGGTTCTCTTCCCAGCTCAGATTGCCCATGCTGGATTCGTAGGTTTCCCTGCGTATGCCGTGGAAGCTGACATGAAGGCGGTCCAGACCACTCTCGATCAGGCGCTCCCCCATCTCTTCGTTCAGGTACGAAGCGTTGGTATTGATCTTGGTCCGGGTCATCGCCTGCTTGCGGTCGGTTATGTAGCGGATCAGGTCGGGAAGCCGCGGATCAGCCAGCGGTTCGTTCATCAGATAGGGGCTGATGCGTTTTACGGGATACTTTACGGCTTCATCGATGATGCGGAAGAACATATCTTCATCCATCCGCCCCATGGAGAGCTTGCCGCTGGTGCTCTCATTGGGACAAAACCGGCAATGGGCATTGCATCCGGACTGGGTCTGGATCTGAATGTTTTTCGGAAAGCCGGGCACCGGACGCATACCTTGCAGCCGGCGGCGAATGAACCGCTCAACCCCGCTTTTGCAGTCTTGGGAGAGAAAGTATCTAATGGGCATTGAGGTATATCCTTTTCGTTGGAAATGAGCTCCTTAATTTATTCAACAGGACAGGCGCCAAATATAAATCCGGCTATTGTTTCGTCATGAGAAAACGCACCAAAGACTAACTCAAAAGAAGTTCGCGGTATATTCCTTCAGCACGGGCTGCCCGCTTCTCTTCCGTACATAGCTCAAGCACGAGTTCACGGCCCCTTGCGGCGCAGCCCTGCGCCAGTTCAGCGTCCCGGAGCATCCTGCTTATTGCGTCGGCCAGGGCCGGAGGGTCTCCGGGCGGAACGAGCAGACCAGTGCTGTTATCGATGACCAGTTCCCGATTGCCTGCCACATCACTCGAAATTACCGGACGAGCCATGGCGAGCGCCTCGCGCAACGCTCCGGTCAACCCCTCGCCGCGCAGTGATGCGCAGACGACAATATCTATTGCAGCCAGCGCCGCGGGAACATCTTCCGTAAAGCCAGCAAAAACCACCCGGTCGGACACCCCCAGTGAGGTTGCCATGGTTTGCAGCGCACCGGAATCCCCCTCGCCCACCAGCACAAAACGCAATTCGGGGTATCGGTCCTTGAGAAGGGCCGCTGCCTCCAACAGCACCGGCTGCCCCTTCTTGGGAGTATTCAGGGAGCCGATCAAGCCGACAACCGGGACCCCCTCGGGCAGTTGCCAGGCACGGCGCATACCGGCACCGGAAACTTCCGGACGAAAACGGTCAGGGTCGAAACTTCCGTACACTACTTCAACTTTTTCCCCGGCAATGCCATCGGCCACCAGAGCATCCCGGACGGCATCCGCTACGGCGAATATACGGGCAACATGGCGGCGGTGGATAAAATAAGCCAGACGGCTTTGCGACAACGGGTAGACGGTACCCCGATTTGCCGCCCAGACAGGGCGGCGCATCCCCAAGGTAGCGAAGTAGGCGCAAAACAAGGCCCGGTTTTTGTGCGTATGGAGAACATCGGGATGCTCTTCAGCCATTAGCCGCCGAAGTTGCATCATCCCGGCAAGGCTTTGCAGTCCAAGGCGCCGAATCCGGACCCCGGCGTTTTGCAGGCTCTGGAACCAGACCCCCTCCATCGGCTGATCCGGTTCGCCGTCAAATATACAGGTGACGCGATGCCCGCGCCGGGCGAGGGCTCGCGCAAGGGAGGCGCACTGCACGGCTCCGCCGCGCTCGACAGAACCGTGGGAGTCAACCATCACTATGTTGAACCGTTTATTATCGCAGGGAATTTCAGCGGCATTGTTGCTGGTTTTGTCATGGATTGTCATGAAAACATCGCCTCTGTTTCGTCAAGCATCTGCTTCCACCGGATCTCGAAAGCATCATAGAGAAAAGAACTGGATGAAACCACTAAAAGTTCGTGATTTGCATGGAGCGAGCTTTTCGAAAAATTCATGCTGCCGAAGATGACTTCCCGGCTACGATGGGTATCTATCAGAATGAACTTGTTATGCATGGGAAATCCTTGCGGGTGCCGGTAGCGGCGAAAGACCAGGTGTTCATCCAGCAGATTCTCGACCCACCGGGGAACCCGCCGCTCCGTATCATGGGCGAGGATCTCGATTTGAATGCCGCGCTTTTTGAGGGTGAGCAGGGTTTTCCCCATCTCGGCATCGTTCAGATGGGAAATCGCCATGCGCAGAATCGTCCCCCCCGGCAGCGCAAGGAGCTTTCGGCGGAGGACGTCGCGATGGAGCCGGGGGAAAAGGTAGATGCTCGTATCTCCCGCCGTCAGCGCCCTGTTGTTGCGCGGCAGAAGGCGTTCCCAGGGGCCGTGCGGGCTGTTATGCAAGAGGCGTAGATGATCGCGCAGGGGGGTGACTAGGCGGCTGTCGGTAATTTCCACCAGGTGATTGTGCCCTCGGTCCTGGTCGCCGATTTCTTCAACGATGTGCGGATCTTCGGGCTGATTGCCGGAAGGATTGAACGTGCCGGCAAGAACGTGGGGTTCAGGATGGCTGAAGTAATAGAGCTTTATGTGCAGTCGGGGTTTTTTCCACCGAAGGTTGTCAGGACAGGAATGCCTGAGCGGCCGGCAATCGCCGGCAAGATTGCCGGGACGTTGCAGCATTTCCAGTACGGGGAGATTGACATGGTCACTGCGCGGATTCGCTTCCAGGGTCAGCCTGACCGCGACCCCCCGTTTCTTGGCCTGAACAAGCGCATCGGCCAGCGCTTCATCGCGGAAATAATAGGTTGCCCAAAAAATCTCGCCGCCGGACGGCACGGCGGAGACATGGGAATGGAGCAGATCGCGCAAGGCCCGGGGGCAACAGTCTGGCCCGCCAAAAAAGACGCGGAAATGCGGATTGCCTGGCGAAGATGTAGATATGGTCATAAAGAAATCTCAGTGGTCAGAATAGTTTATATGTCGGTGCTTTTTCAACCGGTTTTTTGCCCTGGAGACCGTGTCCGCTTCCATTGAGCCGTGTATCATGTTATAAAAAACGGTCTATATTATAGTACTCTTCCCGATGCTGCTCAAGGACGAATAAATGCGACTTATGCTTCACTTTTTCCGGGCTTACCCCCGGCATACCCTCACCATGCTCCTGGCCCAGCTTCTCGCCGGCGTAATGGAGGGAATCAGCCTGACCGCCCTTCTGCCGATGCTTAACATTGCCGTTGGCGGCACCAAGACTTCCGGGATCGGTAAATCCGTCACCTCCGCACTGCATGCCATGGGTATTGCGCCGACAGTCCCCTCATTGTTGATGGTCGTGGTTGCGGGCGTTCTTCTGAAAAGTGCCCTAGTGCTGCTGGCCGACCGCAAAGTCGGCTACACCGTTGCCCTGGTGGCGACGGACTTGCGCCTTACATTGCTGCGCGCCCTTCTTGGAACCCGCTGGGAGTATTATCTTAGCCATCCCATGGGCAGCCTGGCTAATTCAGCGGCCAGCGAAGTCATTCGGGCCTCTACTGCCTACATACACGGGACTTTGGCCATTACCTACATGGTACAGTGTTTCGTTTATGCAGTTGTCGCCCTGATGATCTCCTGGAAAGCCAGTGTCGTGGCCTTTGCAGCCGGGTGCCTGCTGATGGTTTTACTTAATCGCCTCATACGCAAAGCCAAAAAGGCCGGCAGGCAGGAAACCTCTTTGATGCAGTCCCTGCTTTCCCGCTTAACGGATTGCCTGCAATCGGTAAAACCGCTGAAAGCTATGGGACGGGAGCAGTTGGCCGAAAAAATGCTCGAGGAGGACACACTAAAGCTCAATAAGGCGCTGCGCAGACAGGTCTACAGCAAAGCCGTACTGAAAAGCCTCCAGGAACCGTTCCTGATTCTCATGATAGTGGCAGGGCTCTATGCAACGCTGGTCCTTTGGAACTATGAGCTGCCGACCGTCATGGTACTGGTTTTTCTGCTGGTGCGGCTTCTCGGTGAATTCGGAAAGATGCAGCGCAAGCTTCAGGAATTGGCCACCTGCGAAAGTGCATTCTGGTCGCTGCAACAAAAAATCAACGATGCCAACCGCCAGAAAGAGCCGAACCTGGGCCAGAAAAAGGTGGAACTGGAGAAGAACCTGCGTTTCGACGGGGTCAGCTTCAGTTATGGCAAAGTCCAGATTTTGAAGTCGGTATCCCTTGAAATCCCTGCCGGAGCCTCCATTGCGGTAATCGGGCCTTCGGGAGCCGGCAAAACCACCCTGGTGGATCTTGTGACCGGACTTCTGCGTCCGCAGCAGGGGGAGGTTCTGGTGGACGGCGTGCCCATGGGTGACATGGACGTGAAATACTGGCGCAGCAAAATCGGGTACGTTCCCCAGGACACGGTCCTTCTTCACGATTCCATTCTGGCCAATATCACCCTGGGGGATTCCGGGCTCGACGCAACCGATGCCGAGGCAGCGCTTCGTGCCGCGGGAGCCTGGGATTTTGTCTCGGCCATGCCGGAGGGGATGCAGACTATTGTCGGGGAACGCGGCTCAAAGCTGTCGGGCGGCCAGCGCCAGCGTATCGCCATTGCCCGCGCGCTTGCCCATCGGCCGGCTCTCCTTATTCTCGACGAAGCGACCAGCGCCCTCGATCCCGAGAGCGAAAAAGCAATTTGCGAAACCCTGGCGAGTCTCCGCGGTAAAGTCACAATGCTTGCCATATCTCATCAGCCCGCGCTGGTCAAAGTTGCAGACCGGGTTTACGGCATCAAGGATAAGGCTGTGGTGCTCGATCGCCCCGAACCCGCGATGGTATCCACCGGAGGGTAGCACCAGTGAAATCGCATCACATGCTTCTTTTGTCCGCTGTCCTGTCCATGCCCTTGAGCACCCCTTCAGTTTGGGGAGTCATACAGCCCCCCTCTTACCTGGTTGCAGCCGTTAAAACTCAGGAGATACCCCTATGGCGCAAGGCGTACGACCAGTACGAACTTGGCCGGACAAGCAACGACCCGCGTAACAAATCTGCTCATTTCCGCCGTGCGGAAGCACTGGCGCAGCAGGCCATCAAGGCGGACCCGCGTAATGACGAAGGATACAAATGGCTGGCCGTTGCCCTGGGTGCCCAGGCCGAAGATGTCAACGTAAGGGAGCAGATCCGCCTCTCGCGCAAGGTTAAGGAAAACATCGAAAAAGCTCTTTCCCTTGATCCCGACGATGATATTTCCCTGCTTGTGCTCAGCCGCTGGCATTACAAGGTTGCTTCTCTACAGCCCTGGACCAGGGCTTTTGTCAAATTTGTCTACGGAGGACTCCCCCCCGCCTCTCTGGAAAAAGCAGAAAGCCTCCTGCTGCGGGCAATTGCGACAAAAGACCGCATATCCCATCGGTACAGCCTGGCTAAGGTCTACCATGCCATGGGACGGCGCGAAGCCGCTCTCGCCCAGTTGCGGCAAGCCATCAAACTGCCGGTCACCTTTCCGGAAGAAGCCGATGATCTCGAAAAAGCACGCAAAAAACTGATCAACTGGGATTGATGTATCTTCCCGAACGGATTCTCCCCGAAAAATTCAGCAATCTTCCAAGCCGGTCCGCATAGCGTTTCCCAGGGAGCCGCAAACGCTTGCCTCGTATTCGGCGCGGCTTGGCCGGCCACTTGTTGCGAATCTTAAAAATCGTTGTATATTGGTTGCTTATAAAATTTATTCGCTTGCAGATGTACAGGTAAGAAGCTATATTAAATATAGATAGAAGTGCGAGGGTCCAACGACCCTCATTATGCCCTAGTCGACTTTCCCTCCTAGTCGCTAGGGTGTTTTTTGTTACATGCTGTGCCATAAATGACACACGCTTTCAGCCAAGTGCCATACGTTGCACAGAGGATTGCATTGCTATAAGATGCGCTGTCCGGTCTATCCGGCCGAGAGTGCTTGAAACGGGGAAAACATGGAGCCTATCGTCACCGTAAAAGAAAAGTGCCGAAAGTGTTATTGCTGCGTCCGGAGCTGTCCGGTCAAAGCGATTAAAGTGGACAAGAGCTACACCGAAATCATCTTCGACCGCTGCATCGGATGCGGGAACTGCCTCAATAACTGTCCCCAGCAGGCCAAGATGGTTACCGACAAGGTGGGAGTTACCGAGAAGCTCCTTTCCTCCGGAGAAGAAGTCGTCGCCGTCCTTGGTTCGTCCTTCCCCTCATTCTTCCATAATGTCACCCCCGGCCAGCTGGTGTCGGGGCTGAAGAAAATCGGCTTCGCCCAGGTTCATGAAGGGGCATACGGTGCCGAACTTGTTGCCGACGACTATGCCAGGGCAACTGCAAAAAAAGACCGGCCCCACATAACCTCCCACTGCCCCGCCATTGTCGATCTAATCGAACGCCATTACCCGAAGCTTATCGGAAGCCTTGTGCCGGTGGTTTCGCCAATGGTGGCAATGGGACGCTATCTAAAAGGAACCCTCGGCCACCATGTACGAGTCATCTATATCAGCTCCTGCATCGCCGCAAAATTCGAAACACAGATGGAAGAGACCCGCGGTTCCATCGATATCGTACTCACCTACAAGGAATTGGCGGGAATATTCCGGAGCCGGCAGATTACGCTGTCTGCCCTGGAAGACGAACCGCTTGACGGCATGCGCCCCTCCGCCGGCAGGCTTTTTCCACTTGCAGACGGAACTTTCCGCGCGTTCGGCATCGACTTCGACCCCCTGGATACCGAAGCATTTACCGCATGCGGCGAAGTAAACGTCATGGGATTCATCAACGATCTTGCCGCCGGGCGCATTTCTCCCCATATTGCCGACCTGCGGTTCTGCTACGACGGCTGCATCGGGGGCCCCGGCAGAAACCACGCCCTTACGGAATTTTATCGTCGCAACCGGGTGATTTCCCATTACAAGCAGGAAGTTCCCTGCCGGACCGTTTCAGATTCGGCGCCGCCCCTCACCGGCATCCCCTTCGGGCGAAGCTTCACCAGCAAGTATGCCAAGCTGGAAACCCCCAAGGCGAACGAAGTTCGAAAAATTCTCAATGCAACCAACAAGTTCACTGTGAAGGACGAGCTGAACTGCCGCGCCTGCGGCTACCGCTCCTGCCGCGAATATGCAGTTGCGGTATTCCAGGGACTCGCGGAAATCGAGATGTGCCTCCCCTTCACCCTCCAGCGGCTGGAGGAGGACCGGGGACGGCTCATCCAGAAATATGAATTGGCGCGCCGGGAACTGGAACGGGAATATGGCGACGAATTTATTGTCGGCAACGACCGCAAGACCCTGGAAGTACTCGGCCTGATCAAGCAGGTTGGCCCCACCCCCACCACGGTTCTCATCCGGGGAGAGTCGGGAACGGGCAAAGAACTCACGGCCCGGGCGATCCATCGCTACAGCAAGCGCAACGACAAGCCGCTGGTAACCGTCAACTGCACCACCATTACCGATTCGCTCCTGGAAAGCGAACTCTTCGGGCACAAGAGAGGTTCATTCACCGGTGCTGTTACCGATAAAAAAGGGCTCTTCGAAGCGGCCGACGGGGGCACCATCTTTCTGGACGAAATTGGCGACATTACCCCCAAACTTCAGGCCGAACTGCTGCGGGTTCTCGATATGGGGGAGGTGAGGCCCGTTGGCGGTACAACGGCCAAAAAAGTTGATGTGCGCCTCATTGCCGCCACCAACAAAAACCTGGAGCAGGGGGTACGGGAGGGTTGGTTCCGGGAGGACCTCTATTACCGCCTCAATGTTTTCACCATAACCATGCCGCCGCTCAGAAGCCGTGTCGAATCAATCCCCATCCTTGTCCACCACTTCATGGACAAAGCGAGCACCAAGCTGAACAAGCGGATGGTCGGCATTGAGGAACGTGCCGTCAAAGCCCTCACGACGTATCCGTGGCCTGGCAATATCAGGGAAATGCAGAACGTCATCGAGCGAGCAGCCGTCCTTACCCACGACGGCGTAATCCGGGTCGAGAACTTTCCGCTGGCCCTTTCCGAAAAACTGGAAGAGAACTCAACCATGAGCCTCGACGTCCGCACGTCATTTCGGGCCGAGCGCGAACAGCACGTCGTCAAGCTGGAGAAAAAACTTATCCAGCGATATCTTGAGGAGGCAAACGGTAATGTCACGCGGGCAGCTAAGCTTGCCAATATCCCCCGGCGCACCTTTTATCGCCTAATCGACAAGTATAGACTCCGCGAGCGAGACCCACGCTAAGACCCTGATGGCATAGCGTAAACAAAGTGTGCACTTTTGACCGACAGTGTGCCAACCGTGGCACAATAGCGTATACGGAAAATTTGATTAAAATAAACCAATGTTATAATTTGCAATAATTCCGGAGCATTGCAGCTCTTTTATTTTTCCTCTCACTTTGGCATGTATATGGCAATAGTGTTGTGCAAGAACGATCAAACGTTACCTAGCACATCATAAAACGGAGGATAGAAAGCTATGGGAAAGATGAGAGAGAATCCGCGTTACAATGTTATATCCATGAGAATCAGCGACGAAGAGCGTGACCAGCTCCAGCAGATCATGGATGCTACCCACAAGAGCGTTTCCGACATCATGCGTGAGGCGATGGCGGTCCTGGCTCTTAACATGGAAGCAAAAGATCAGCCTGCCCAGAAGCGGGCAGCTTAAAAAAAGGGTCGCGTAATGCGACCCTTTTTTTACATCCGAACAAGTGTGCCGCGGTTGGCACAGCGGCTAATCACCCTGTGCCAACCGCGGATTACTTCACCTTCCAGGTTGTGCCCTGGGGGGAATCAAGTAGCATAATCCCTTGGGCAGCAAGGTTATCGCGGATTTCGTCGGCACGCCGGAAGTCACGGGCCGCGCGGGCTGCAAGCCGTTCTGCGATAAGCCGCTCAATCTCCTCGGCGGCAATGGGAAGCTCCGCCGCCTTGCGGTTTTTGAGCCGCTCCGCAAAAGCATTGGGCTCGGACATGAAGAGGCCGAGTACCACCCCCACCTCCCTGATCCTGCTGCCGGCATCAATCAGAAGCTCACGATTTTCACCTCTGCCTTCCGCCAACACCCGGTTTGCCGAACGCACCAGATCAAAAACGAATCCCAGGGCCTGTGCCGTATTGAAGTCATCATCCATGGCTTCACGGAACCGGTCGGCAATGGTGGCCGTTTTCCCGGCCAGTTCCTCGTCAGCCTCCCCTTCCGCATTCTCCTCACCCTTTGCCGCTGCCTCGTCGATACCCGCAAGGGCGGCGTAAATCCGCTCAAGACCAGCTTCGGCCTCCCGCAGGTTCTGGTCCGAGAAGTCGATGGGGGAGCGGTAATGGGCCGAGAGGAGGAAGAAGCGGAGCACCTCGGCATCGTACTTCTCCAGCACCTCTTTGATGGTGAAAAAATTCCCCAGGGACTTGCTCATCTTCTCGGAGTTGATGTTCACGAAGCCGTTGTGGATCCAGTAGTTGGCGAAGGGCTTACCGTTGGCCGCCTCGGACTGGGCAATTTCGTTCTCGTGGTGGGGGAAGACGAGGTCCTTGCCGCCGCCATGGATATCAAAGGTTTCCCCCAGGTATTTCATGCTCATGGCCGAGCATTCGATGTGCCACCCCGGCCGTCCCTCTCCCCAGGGGGATTTCCAGAAGGGCTCCCCCGGCTTCGACCCCTTCCAAAGGGCGAAATCCATGGGGTGGCGCTTCTTCTCCCCCACCTCGATCCGGGCGCCGGCCTGCATTTCGTCCAGGTTCCGCTTGGAGAGTTTCAGGTAGGGATCGAACTTCTCCACACAGAAATAAACGTCGCCGTCCGCCGCATAGGCATAACCTTTATCAACGAGACGGCTGATAACATCGATCATCTCGGCGATGTGCTCCGTTGCCTTGGGCTGGTGGGAGGGGAGGTCAAGCCCCAGGGCCGCCATGTCCCGATCGAACTCGGCTATGAACCGCTCCGAGATGACGTTGTAGGGGACCCCCTCCTGATTGGCCCGGTTGATGATCTTGTCGTCCACGTCGGTGTAGTTGCGGACGTAGGTGACGTCATACCCCGCGTGGCGCAGGTAGCGGTAGATCATGTCGAAGACCACGTTGGCCCGGGCGTGGCCGATGTGGCAATGGTCGTAGACCGTTACCCCGCAGACATACATGGAGACCTTCCCCGGCACGAGGGGTTTGAATTCTTCCTTGGTTCCGGAAAGCGTATTGTAGACGCGCAATGTCATGCACTACCTCTTGAATTTATTTCTTGGTCCACGAATCCCGCAGGGTCACCGTCCGGTTGAAAACCGGCGCCCCCTCGGTTGAGTCCTTCAGGTCAACGCAGAAATACCCCTGGCGCTCGAACTGGAACCGGTCTTCGGCCCGGGCCGCCGCAAGGGACGGCTCCAGCCGGCAGTCGGCCAGAATCTCCATGGACGCAGGGTTTAGGAGTTCCTTCCAGTCGTCGCCGGAGGGGTTCGGGTCGGTGAAGAGCCGGTCGTAGAGGCGCACCTCTGCCGTCACGGCGTGGCGGGCCGACACCCAGTGGATGACCCCCTTCACCTTCCGGTCGGAGCCGGGGAGGCCGCTGCGGGTCTCCGGGTCGTAGGTACAGCGGACTGCGGTGACGGTGCCGTCGGCATCCTTCTCCACGCCGGTGCACTTCAGGATATAGGCTCCCCGCAGCCGGATCTCCTCGCCGGGAGACATGCGCTTGAATCCCTTGGGGGGCATTTCCGCAAAGTCGTCCCGCTCGATGAAAAGCTCACCGCAGAATGGGACGGAGCGGCTCCCCAGCTCCGGTTTCTGGGGATGGTACGGGATGGTAAGCTCCTCGGCCACCCCATCGGGGTAATTCTCGATGACGAGCCGCAGGGGTCTCAGCACCGCCATAACCCGGGGAGCCCGCTCGTTAAGGTCCTGACGGACGCTCTCCTCCAGGATGCTCATATCGATCCAGCTGTCGCTGCGTCCCACGCCTATGGTTTCGCAGAAGCTCCGAACCGCCTCGGGGGTGTATCCCCGCCGGCGGATTCCCATTATGGTCGGCATGCGCGGGTCGTCCCATCCGGAGACATCGCCATCCTTCACCAGTTGCAGGAGCTTGCGCTTGCTCATGACCGCATAGGTGAGGTTCAGCCGCGCAAATTCGTACTGCCTTGGCCGGTGCGGCACCGGCAGGTTGTCCAGGAACCACTCGTAAAGGGGCCTGTGACCCTCAAACTCAAGGGTGCAGATGGAATGGGTGATTCCCTCGATGGCATCCGACTGGCCATGGGCGTAATCATACATGGGATAGATGCGCCAGGCATCCCCCACATGGGGGTGGGTGGCATGGAGAATCCGGTACATGACCGGATCACGGAAATTCATGTTGGGTGAAGCCATGTCGATCTTCGCCCGGAGCACCTTCGCGCCGTCGGGAAATTCTCCGGCCCGCATCCGGCGGAAAAGGTCCAGATTCTCCTCCACGGAACGATTTCGCCAGGGGCTCTCTTTCCCCGGCTCGGTCAGGGTGCCGCGATAGGCGCGAATCTCGTCGGCCGCCAGGTCGTCCACGTAGGCCTTCCCCTGCTGGATCAGATACTCGGCCCACTGGTAGAGCTGCTCGAAATACTCCGAAGCGTAGTAGAGGTGGGACCCCCAGGAAAACCCGAGCCAGCGGACACTTTCCTTGATCGACTCGATGTACTCCGTGTCTTCCTTAACCGGGTTCGTGTCGTCGAAGCGCAGATGGCAACGGCCGCCAAACTCTTTGGCCAGCCCGAAGTTCAGACAGATGGACTTTGCATGCCCGATGTGGAGGTAGCCGTTGGGCTCCGGGGGAAAGCGGGTGACGATGGTTTCGTGCTTGCCGCTCTTCAGATCCTCCTGAACGATGGTGCGGAGGAAGTTTGCAGCTTGAGTCGTTTCGGTAGACATGAACGTAATCCTTTTGGACGTTATTTCAAGGGGGCACTATTTGCGTTCCATGAGCACCACCGCGTAGGCGGCAATCCCTTCGCCACGGCCGGCAAAGCCCAGTTGCTCCGTTGTGGTGGCCTTGACGTTCACGCGGTCCGGCTCCGCATCCAGATCCTTGGCAATGTTGGCCCGCATTTCAGCAATAAAGGGAGCCAGCTTGGGACGCTGGGCTACGATGGTGGCATCCACATTGCCAAGGAGGTACCCCTTCTGCTCGGCCAGGGCGAGCACGTGGCGCAGAAGTTTGCGGCTGTCGGCCCCCTTGTACTGGGGATCCGTATCGGGGAAATGCTTGCCGATGTCCCCCAGCGCCAATGCGCCGAGGATGGCATCTGCGATGGCGTGCAGAAGCACGTCGGCATCCGAATGCCCCAGGAGCCCCTTTTCATAAGGGACATCCACCCCCCCCAGGATCAGCTTCCTTCCCTCCACGAGGCAATGGACATCGTAACCGTGACCAATTCTCATTGCTGCTTCTCCTTTAAGAACGCTTCGGCCAGGACCATATCCTCCGGCGTCGTGATCTTGGCGTTGCGGTAGTCCCCCACTACAATCCGAACCGGACGGCCCAGCCGCTCCAGGAGCATTGAGTCATCGGTACCGAGAAACCGCTCGGCATCGGCAATTTCGTGGGCAGCCCGGATTACGCAGTAGCGGAAAGCCTGGGGAGTCTGGGCCAGCCAGAGGGTCTCCCGGGGGGGAGTTGCCGTTATCACGCCGTTTTCCACCACCTTGACCGTGTCCTTGGCCGGAACCGCCACCAGCGCTCCGTCGTTTTCCCGGGCCGCGGCGGTTGCCCGGCTCAGGATATCTTCCGAGACAAAGGGGCGGACCCCGTCGTGGATCAGAACGACGTCATCATCCGCCGCCACCCCTTCCATGGCCCGCAGGCCGTTCAGGACCGACTGCTGCCGCTCGGCCCCGCCCGGAACAATGCTCCGCACCTTCGAAAGGCCATACTGCTCCACCACCTGCTCGCGGCAGAAGGGAATCTCGTCCTGGGGAATCACCACGAAGATACCGCCCACCAGGGGAGAACGCTGGAAAACTTCCAGCGTTCGGGCAAGGATCGGCACCCCGTCAAGGAGCAGATACTGTTTGTTGATGGAGGCCCCCATCCGCTTGCCCATGCCGGCCGCCGGAATCAGGGCGAAAACAGCCATGTGTCAACCTCGCGACTAGCCGGCGCCCACGGGGCAACCGGCCGGAATTAACCGATTATACAAAAGGATAGGCAAAAGGCCAGACAAAAGTCACCCCGGTACGGCAAGGAAACTCAGTCGGTCAGGCTACGGAGGGCAGCGGCAATGAACGGGATATCGTCATCCTGGAGGGTGCGCACGTCAAGGAGGAAACGCCCCTTGTGAATGCGGCCGGCGACCGGACCCCCCCCCCCCCGGAGGCGGACTTCCATATCCTGGGGCGTAATCCCATCAATTTCCACTGCGATGAGGGTGGTTGGGAGTTCAAGAAGAGGGTAGGCTCCCCCCCCCACTTGGGAAATGCCGCCGGCGAGAGTGAGCCGGACAGACGGGGAAGATGCGCGGCGGATTCGCCGGGCGATGCTTCGAGCACGGGACTCCAGCTCGCCGGCCGACGCGGTGAGCATCCGCAGAGTCGGTATTTCCGCCAGGGCCTGCCGCTCGTCCCGGTAAAGGCGAAGCGTTCCCTCCAGGGCCGCCAGGGTCAGCTTGTCAATCCGCAACGCCCGCAGCAGCTGGTGTTTCTTCAGGGGGGCGATGAATTCCCTGCGGCCGACTATGATCCCCGCCTGGGGGCCGCCGAGGAGCTTGTCGCCGCTGAATGTGATGACATCGACACCGGCCCGGATGAATTCCTGAACCGTCGGCTCGCCGCAGATACCGAAAGGAGAGAGGTCAAGGAGGCAGCCGCTGCCGATGTCGGCCATGACCGGAACGGAATGCTCTCGGCCGATGGCCACAAGGTCGGCGGCGGTTACTTCGGCGGTGAAACCCACAACGGCAAAGTTGCTGGAATGAACCTTGAGGAGAAGAGCCGTTTCCGGCGTAATTGCCTGACGGTAATCGCGGGGGTGGGTCCGGTTGGTGGTCCCCACCTCGCGGAGGATGGCGCCACCCTGGCCCATAACATCGGGGATGCGGAAGGAACCGCCGATTTCCACCAACTCTCCCCGGGAAACAACGACTTCCTTACCGGCAGCCATGGCCGACAGGGCAAGGAGCACCGCAGCGGCGTTGTTGTTAACCACCAGGGCGGCCTCGGCGCCGGTCAACTCACAGAGAAGCCGCTCCACATGGCTGTACCGGCTCCCCCGTTCACCCTTCTCCAGGTCGAATTCCAGGTTTGAATACCCGTAGGCAATCTCGTCAAGGAGCGGTTTCACCCGTTTCGACAGCAGTGAGCGCCCCAGATTCGTGTGAATCACAACGCCGGTGCCGTTGACCACTCGCCTGAGACTGCAGGCGGTTGCACGGGCGACTTCCCGCTCGATTCCGGCAGTCACTGCACCTTCGTGGAGCTGCTCCTCCTGAAGCGTACCGGCACGGGCAGAGGCTCGCAGGCTGTCGAGAACGGCCCTGATGGCATCGAGTACGATCGGGCGGGGATGAAGGCCCAGGAGGGCCTTGATTCCATCCCGTTCGAGAATCCTGTCAACTTTGGGAATGCTTGCCAGAAGCGTCACGAAAGTGTCCTTTGCCTGGGAAAGTAGGCGGTTTGGAGCAAGAAACCTTCAGTAACAGATTGATGCAGGCCTGTCAAGGCTGCCAGGAGGGAGTGGAAGGTGAGATTTAGAGGTCGAGGTGAAGGGCCGCCGCCCGCTCCGCCGGTTTAAGGAGGGGCAATCCTTCACCGTCCTGCATGAGAACCTTGCCGCCGAACTCGGCGTTTTTCCGCACCAGGGTCTCGGCCTTGTTGGCGTCACGTTTCAGGAATGCATCGATGATTCTGTCATGCTCCTGCACCGATATTTTCATCCTGCCGGGGAAGCTGAGGGAAGCGTAGCGCATGCGCTGAAACCTGCGCACGAGATTTGAAACCAGTTCGTAGAGCTTTTCGTTGTCGGCTGCCTTGATGAAGATGTCGTGAAAGTCGCTGTGAATCCGAAAGAAGTTTTTTATATCGCCGATTTCTGCCAGGTGACGGAGCCGGTCATTGATGCTGCGAAGGCGTTCGATGTCCTTGTCGCTCAGTTTTTCACAGGCCCGGCGGGCTGCATACCCTTCCAGGATACTCTTGATGGCGTAGAACTCTTCCACATCCCTGGGGGAAAAAGAGGTGACCACGGCTCCCTTGCGGGGAATGACGGTGAGATATCCTTCCGATTCAAGCTGCCGGAATGCCTCGCGAATCGGTGTGCGGCTGATACCGAAACGCTCCGCCAGGTCGGGCTCGGCAACTTTTTCCCCAGCCTTGAGTGCGCCGGTCATTATGGCGTCGCGAATGGTTTCGAGTATCTTTTCCCTGAGAGTCAGGTGTTTTTCCAACGATTTTCTCATTAAATATCTCCACCCAAAGGGACTAGCTTATTGTATACAGTATACATAGATTGTCAAGCGGGAGTTGGCTTGTCCTAAAAAAAAGAAACTTATGGTTCGGGGCTCAGTTACGCTCTTGCCAAAAGGACGGCTCGGATAGTATTTTGTGGAGAGAAAGAGAGGCCATGGACCCCGTTCGTCACCTGAAAATTTCTGTCGCCATTCTGCTGCTCCTTGTCTCCATCGGGACCGTCGGCTATATGTCCATCGAGGGGTGGGTGTTTCTGGACGCCCTCTACATGACGGTCATAACCCTCGGCACGGTGGGGTTCAAAGAGATTCACGATCTGGGTGATGCCGGAAAAATCTTCACAATATGCCTGATTATTTTCGGGGTAAGCGTTCTGGGCTACATCGTGGGAAGCCTCGCCCAGATCATGTTCGAGGGGCAGATACAGCGGATCATCGGGAGGAAGAAGGTGGAACGAAAGATTGAAGCCCTGCAGGACCACTATATCATCTGTGGTTTTGGCAGGATCGGCGCCCTCATATGCAGGGAATTCGCGGCCAAGCCGATACCATTTCTGGTGATCGAGAAACATCCGGAAGTGCACGAGAAGCTGCACCAGGAAGAGTATCTGCACATCCGTGGCGATGCCGCCGAAGACGAAACGCTGCTGCGGGCAGGAATCAAGCGGGCGAAGGGATTGATCTCGGTGGTCACCTCAGACATGGAAAATGTCTACATAACACTCACGGCCAGGGGCCTCAATCCCGAGCTTTTCATTCTGGCCCGCTCCGGCGAGGAAGGGTCTGAACTGAAACTCAAGCGGGCCGGAGCCAACAAAGTAGTTTCTCCCTATATCATCGGCGGCAGCAGAATGGCCCAGGCGATACTGCGCCCCAACGTGGTGGACTTCATCGAGATTGCCACCGGCCGGGAGCACCTTGATCTGCAAATGGAAGAGATACTGGTCCCCGGAAAATCGGTTTTCATCGGCGAGAATCTGGTAACGGCCGGCTTCCGCAAAGAGACCGGGGTCATCATCGTGGGGATCAAGAAGGCCACGGGAAAGATGGTCTTCAACCCCAATCCCCACACTAAAATCGAGGCCCTCGACACCCTCATCGTCCTGGGCGAACCAGTGGCCATCACAAAACTTGAACAACTGGTAGCATGCAACTCCAGCACCGACACAATCATCAAAAATCACCGAAAAGAGCACCCCGATCATGAGTAATCACGTCTATG
The DNA here is from genome assembly GCF_017338855.1 of Geobacter benzoatilyticus. Classification (NCBI taxonomy): domain Bacteria; kingdom Pseudomonadati; phylum Thermodesulfobacteriota; class Desulfuromonadia; order Geobacterales; family Geobacteraceae; genus Geobacter; species Geobacter benzoatilyticus. The sequence goes on along the minus strand of NZ_CP071382.1, from coordinate 1,226,202 downwards.
CCCACGTTCCATACCCGATGCTGGCGACCAACCTGCCGGTCATTGCCTCAAGGCGCATCAACCCGGAGATATTCTTCTCGGGCGAGACCCTCGACGCCCTCATCCCCGAAGAACTCGACGCAATTGCAGCACATCTGCGGCAGGCGGAACTTCGCTGCACCTTCCATGCACCGTTCATCGACCTGAACCCGGGGTCGGCGGAGCGACTCATCCGGGAAGCGACCATGCATCGTTTCGAACAGGTGCTGAATGCAGCGGAGATCCTCCGACCGGACGTCATCGTGTTCCATCCCGGATACGACCGGTGGCGCTACGGCGAAAATCAGGATACGTGGCTTGCCCACAGCATCGTCGCCTGGCGCCGGGTGCTGGAGCGGACGGAGTCGCTCGGCACCACCATAGCGGTGGAAAACATCTTCGAGGAGGAGCCTTCGACGCTGAAGGCGCTCCTTGAAGAAATCAACCATCCCCGCCTGCGGCACTGCTTCGACGTGGGGCACTGGAACCTGTTCAAAACGGTGGGGATGGAGGAGTGGTTCGCCGAGTTGGGGCAGTTCATTGCCGAAACCCACATCCACGACAATTTCGGCAAGCGGGACGACCACCTGCCGCTGGGCGAGGCAGACATCGACTTTGAACTCTTCTTTTCACTAATGGACCGCTATGCCCCGGGCGCAGCCTGGACCATCGAGGCCCACTGCCGCGACGCCCTCGACCGGGCGCTGGTTGCCATCGAGAAATACAGCAAGTGATCACGGCCCGCGCAGGCGGCCTTTTCATGGGACTGCCGAGTCTCTACAGGTAGGGCGAGAAGAGCTTGGCCACCCCGTCCCTCAGCTTTTCCGGCAGGGGCCGGCTATCCATTTCCGCAAGGGTTACTTCACGGGACCGGCCCAGCACCCCTGCCACATGCTTCGCAAGGGTGCCCGAAAATTCCCGGTCGTAGACCTCCAGATTCAGCTCGAAGTTGAGGCGCAGACTGCGGGGATCAAGGTTGGCGGAACCGATGAGGCTCCAGAGGCCATCCACGATGAAGAGCTTGGTGTGGACGAAGGGAGGAGGCTGGTAAAAAACCCGTATCCCCTGCTGGAGAAGCTCCCAGAGGTAGGAACGGGAAGCCCAGTTCACAAAGGGAAGATTATTCTTGCCGGGGAGAATCAGGGTCACTTCCACGCCGCGCAGGGCCGTAGTGACAAGTGCTGCCACCAGCGCACGGTCGGGGATGAAATAGGGGGTCATGATCTGCACGCTGCGGGTTGCGCAGGAGAGAGCCCCCATGAGGATCAGGAACAGTTTGCGGAATTCCTTGTCCGGACCGTCGCCAATGGCCCGGACGATGGCGCGTCCCGCAGGAGCGACCACGGGAAAGTGGTGCTTGCTGTCAAGGAGTTCCCCGGACACGAAGTACCAGTCCTCGAGGAAAATCTGCTGAAGCTCGCCTACCACCGGCCCTTCCACCGAAAAGTGCAGATCTTTCACCACCGACGGAACCGGCCGCTCCACGAGATGCCGGTCGCCAATGTTCATTCCCCCCGCAAAAGCCCTTTCGCCGTCGATTATCAGCATCTTCCGGTGATTGCGAAGATTCATGTAGACGCCCTGCCTCAACGGCAGGAAACGGGCGACCTGAATCCCCGTCCCCTCCATGAGGGTCCGTGCCCGCGGCAGGGAATACTTCTCGCCGAGGCCATCGATGATAACCCGCACATCAACTCCCCGCGCCACGGCATCGGCCAGTACTCCCATGAATCGGCGCCCCGCATCGTCGGAATCGAAGATATAGGTGGAAAGATGAACCGACCGACGGGCGCCGGCAATGGCCTCGATCATTGCGGGATAGGCCTCTTCGCCGTTTTCCAGGGGGACAATGCGGTTTCCCGTCACCAGCGGGATGCTCACGACCCGATCGGACAGCCGCCGGAGTTCGCTCAGGTACTCGGCGCCGGGAGGAAGGGCCGTGGCGGTGCTTTGGTCGATTTCGGAATTGAAGAGTTCGGGGTCCGACAGGCGTCGGCCGCTTTCCAGCCAGGTGCGGGCCCGGCGGGAAATCCGGTTGACCCCCATGCTCCAGTAGAAGAGGGGGCCCATGAGGGGAATCGTGAGGCATATGACGATCCACCCCAGGGCGGAACGGGGATCGCGCTTGAACACCAGGGAGTGCCCTGCCGAAAGAAGCGAGAGCGCAACAAGGGCAGCTACCCCTATGACAACGGCAAAATCATCAATCACATCAGCTCCCGGATGCCCCCTGAATCACCTTAAGATGGTAGCCTATCCCCAGGCCAAGTCAAATAACCGTTCGATTTATTGAGTTTTACATCGAGAACCACTATACTTACCAACCATGCAGCAGTAAAAAGGAATTTTTGTGACCAGAGCCAATCCGCGCCAAACGGCGCTCGACATCCTCATGCGGGTCGAACGCGACCGGGCCTTTGCCGAACCCATTCTTGACCGGGAGCTTTCCCGGGGAACCCTTGCGGGGCCCGACCGGGGCCTCCTCACCGAGCTGGTCTACGGGGTGCTCCGCCGCCAGGGGACCCTCGACTTCCTGGTGGATGCCTTTGCCGCCAACCGGAGCACCAGGCTCGAACGGGCCGTTCTGGTGATTCTCCGCCTCGGTCTTTACCAGCTCTTCTTCCTGGATCGAATCCCCGTTTCGGCCGCAGTGAACGAATCGGTAAATCTCGCCAAGGCTGCGGCTCCCAGGGCTGCGGGATTCGTTAACGCTATACTCCGGCGGGCCGACCGGGAGCGGCAATCTCTTTCCTGGCCCGACCGGGAGAATGATCCCGTCGCGTACATTGCAGCGCGCCACTCCCATCCCCGCTGGCTCGTGGAGCGGTGGATCGAGCAGCTCGGCGTCCCGGAAGCGGAAGAGCTTGCCGCCTCCATGTCGGAGCAGGCCCCCCTGACCATCAGAGTCAACACCCTGAAAACCACCCGCGAGACCCTCATGGCGGAGTTTGCCGCCGCCGGAATCGCTGCGGAGCCCACCTCCTGGGCGCCCCACGGAGTGCGCATCATCTCAAAGGCAGCCGTCACCGCTCTTCCCGGCTTTTCCGGGGGACTATTCGCCGTGCAAGACGAATCTTCGCAACTGGCGGCGCTTTTTCTCGATCCGAAGCCCGGCGAGAGTATTCTCGACGCCTGCGCCGCCCCCGGAGGCAAAGCCACCTACCTGGCCCAGCTCATGGAGAACCAGGGGGAAGTCCTGGCCTGCGACATCTCGGCGAAGAAGCTCCGCCTGGTGGCGGAGGCGGCAACACGGCTCGGCATCGGCATCATCCGCACCATTGCCGCAGATGCCGCCAAACCCGATGTGATTCCCGACGAATCCGTCTTCGACCGGATACTGCTCGATGCCCCCTGTTCAGGGCTTGGCGTCATCCGGCGAAACCCGGAAGGAAAGTGGTGGAAGACTCCGGAGGATGTGGCCAGGCTCGCCGCCACCCAGCGGAACATTCTCGACGCCCTTGCCCCGCGACTTCGGACCGGCGGGGTAATCCTCTACTCCACCTGCTCCACCATGGAGGCCGAAAACGAGGGCATAATCGATGATTTCCTTTCCAGAAACGGGGGTTTTGTGTTAGAAGACTTAAATGCCTTGTATCCCGATGCAGCGGGACTTTTCACCAGCCGTGGAGTTTTCCGGAGTTGGCCCCACCGTCACAGCATGGACGGATTTTTCGCAGCCCGGCTGAGAAAATGCCTGTAATGGAGGATTTAATGAAGAAGATTGCCCCGTCCATCCTCTCCGCCGATTTTTCCCGGCTTGGCGACGAGGTCAGGGCTGTGGCTGCCGCCGGAGCCGACTATATACATATTGACGTCATGGATGGACACTTTGTCCCCAACATCACTATCGGGCCGCTGGTTGTGGATGCAGTCCGGAAGGTGACTACGCTCCCCCTCGACGTCCATCTCATGATTGAAAACCCCGACCGCTACATCCCCGATTTCGCCAAGGCCGGCGCCGACATAATCGTCATCCACGCCGAAGCGTCGGTCCATCTGCACCGCACCATCCAGCTCATCAAATCCTTGGGGAAAAAGGCGGGGGTATCCCTCAACCCGGCCACTCCGCTCTCGGCCCTGGAGTATGTCCTCGACGAACTGGATCTCGTCCTTCTCATGACCGTCAACCCCGGATTCGGCGGCCAGTCGTTCATTGAAGCCTGCCTGCCGAAGATCCATGCCCTGCGGGCCATGCTCGACCGGCGGGGATGCGATGCCGAACTGGAAGTGGATGGGGGTGTGAAGATCGACAACATCGACCGGGTCGCCCACGCCGGAGCCGACGTCTTTGTTGCCGGAAGCGCCGTTTTCGGAAGCGATAATTACGAAGCCACCATAAAAGAGTTAAAGCGCCGAGCAAAAGAGCCGATATTGTAAATACACTCTATGCGCAACATCATTCGACTGACATGACATTGACAGCCCTGGTCATAGACGATTCCGAAACCTTGAGAGCGGAGATTCTCCAGATCTTGAAGGAGGCATCCCTATTTGACTCCTACCTGGAGGCCTGCGACGGACTCGAAGGATTCAAAGTCCTTCTCAACAACCGGGTGGACCTGGTTCTCTGCGACCTGGAAATGCCGAGGATGGACGGTTTCCGTTTTCTTGCCATGATGCGGGCGCGGGAAGAATTTCAGGACGTGCCGGTCATCATCCTGACTGGCCGCGAAGACAGGGATACAAAGATCAGGGGTCTTGAGCAGGGGGCTTCCGATTACCTTACCAAGCCCTTCGATGCGGGCGAACTGGTGGCCAGGGTCCGTGTCCAGCTCAAGGTGAAATCGCTCCAGGATGAGCTGAAGCGCTCCAACGACATGCTGAGGACCCTCTCCATCACCGACCCCCTCACCCATCTCCATAACCGCCGCCACCTCATGGAGATGGTGGAGAAGGAGTTCCAGCGGGCTTCACGCAAAGGGGCGCATCTTTCCCTCATCATCCTCGACATAGACTATTTCAAGAAAGTCAATGATACCTACGGGCACCAGGAAGGGGACCGCGTCCTAACGATTCTTGCCGACATCGTCCGGCGGCGGCTCAGAAGCTACGACCTTGCGGCCCGCTACGGAGGGGAAGAGTTCGTGCTGCTGCTGCCGGAAACTCCCGTCCATGAAGCCCTGCCTATCGCCGAGCGGCTGCGGCTTGAAGTCCAGGAACACATCTTCGACGGAAGCCTCCAGGGGCAGGTCATAACCATCAGTCTCGGTGTAGCAACGTACCCGTCACCACGCATTGAGAGCATCGATTCGCTCTTCAGGCAGGCCGACGAGGCCCTCTACCGGGCGAAGCAAAGCGGCCGAAACCGCGTGGAGCTCATGGCCGGGGTGAGCCCCGCAAAATCAGAGCATTCCGAAGTCTAGCCGCGCTGCGCCTCGCCAGATTCACTTCCCCCCATAATCCGCTCATAAATCCGCCGTACCGCTTCGGTGATTTCCTCATACTCCCGCATGAGAAAGTCGCCGGGATGCCGCAATTTAGGATCATAGCCCAGTCGTCGCGCCAGCTTGTCCAGATATTCCCGGGGCCCTCCCAGATCGTTTATGGAATAGTCATGAATGAGGCGGAGCCGGTTCTCCAGGCGACGGAGAAACTTGTACCCCGCCTGGAGCGCCGTGGAGTCATCTCCGGTAAGCACGCCACAATGCCGCATCGCCTTAAGGGCCAGAAGCGTGTTGGTGCTCCGTATCTCGGGGAGGTTCACGCCGTGGCATAACTGGAGGTACTGGACCATGAACTCGATGTCCACAATCCCCCCCCGGCCGGTCTTGATGTTGTAGCTTCCCTCAGTCTCCTTGGCCAGCTCAACCTCCATGCGAGTCCGCAGGCGGTGGATCTCCTGGCGCACCGGTTCTTCGGCCCCGGAGCCGTAGACCGTTTCCCTCATCACCTCTTCAATCTGCCGCCGCAGCCGCTCGTCGCCGAACACCACCCGCGCCTTGGTCAGGGCCTGGCGCTCCCAGATCTGGGCTTCCTCCCGGTGGTAGTTCCGGAACGATTCCAGGGACGTGACCAGGGGGCCGGCGTTCCCGGAAGGGCGGAGCCGGGTGTCAATCTTGTACACGTACCCCTCCCTGGTGGGGGTGGTGAGGATGGAAATAATCTTTTGCCCCAGCTTGGCGAAGTACTCCCGGTTGGATATCTGTTTATCCCCTCCGTGGGTTTCCCCCTGCTCATCGTAGATATAGATGATGTCCAGGTCCGAGTGGTAGTTCAGCTCGTTGCCCCCCATCTTTCCCATGGCCACCACGGCAAAGTGGGCCTGGCGGAGATCGCCGTCGCTGTCCAGGTACATGGGTTTGCCGAAGCGGGCCAGCTCCTTCTTGGCCATGCGGCAGGCGGCGGTGAGACAGACCTCGGCAAGTCCGGTCAACTGATAGGTCAGCTCCGACTGGCCAAGCTTCCCGTAGATGTCATTCAGTCCGATGCGGAGGAATTCTTCATTGCGGTAGCGACGCAGGATGTCGAGGCGCTCCTCGTAATCTTCCGCGGCGGCAAGCATTCCCTCCAGCTCACCCTCCATAGCTTCTCGGTGCTTGAGGTATGAGGCGCCCGTCCTGGAGACAAGGCTGTCCAGCAGTTCCGGATGACCTATGAAGATCTTCGTCAGCAGCTCCGAGGTGGCAAAGAGGGTCACCAGGAGCTTGAGAATCTCGCGGTTCTCCGCCAGAAGCGCATAGAAGGAAGAGCGGGAGCCCACGGCGCAGAGGAATCGCTCCAGATTATTGAGCGCCATGTCCGGGTCGGGGGAGGCGAAAATCTCCTGGAGGAGAAGGGGCGAGATCTGCTCCAGGAGCCGCCGTGACCGCTCGGTCAGGTGGGCGCGGGGGGGACCGTCGCGCAGGAGGAGCAGGTTCGCGTAGGCGGCATCCACGTTCTCGAAGCGCCGCTCGGCCAGCATATCCTTGATGAGGTCGGGGTCGGCGCTGTGATCGAAGAAGAAATAAGTCTCCGGCCGCACCTCCTCCTTGAGCTTCTCATCCCGGGACAGAAACAGGCCGCCGTAAATGGAGGAAATCCGCCCCCGGTGATGCTCCAGTACTTCCCGGAATCTTTCCAGTCCGTCTTTGCGCAGATAACCGCAGCGCCGGGCCAGGGCCAGCATCTCGTCGTCCTTTTTGGGAAGAGAGTGGGTCTGGCGCTCCTGGACCACCTGAATCCGGTGCTCAACGGTGCGGAGAAACCGGTAGGCATCGGCCAGGGCCCCGGCGTCCTCTTCGGCGATGATGCGCCCGTCGCAAAGGGTTTCCAGGGCCTTGAGGGAGTTCCGCTCCCGCAGGGCAGGATTTTTGCCGGCATAAACCAGTTGCAGGGCCTGGATGAAGAATTCGATTTCGCGGATTCCCCCCCGCCCCAGCTTGATATTCAGCTCCCCCTCCTGCTGCCGGGCCAGGGATGCATCGATCTTTTTCTTCATGGACATCATATCCTCGATCAGATTGTAATCGAGGTACTTGCGGTAGATAAACGGCTCGATGGCAGCAAGAATCCTGTTCCCCAAGTCGATGGAGCCGGCCACGGGACGGGCCTTGAGCATGGCGGCCCGCTCCCACGACTGGCCCCAGTATTCGTAGTAGGTGACCGCCGAGTGAAACGAACAGGCCATGTCCCCGCTCTTCCCCTCCGGCCGCAGACCCATATCCACCCGAAAAACGAAACCGTCGGCCGTCACCTGGGAAACCGCCTTGCTGATCATCTCCCCCAGCTTCACGAAGAAGGCATGGAGCGGGATTTTCCCCTGCATCCCCCCTCGGCCGTCGGGTATTCCTGCCGTTTCACCCTGATCCGACGAGTAAAAGTAGATAAGATCTATATCCGAAGAAAAATTCAGCTCCCGTCCGCCGAATTTCCCCATCCCAAGGATGGTGAATTCAGCCTCCCGGGGGCCGTTGGGTGTCTCCATGAGGGGAGCGCCGTGTTCGTCAACAAGCTTGCGCCGGGCCACGTCGTGGGCCACCTGGAGCGTTGCCGCAGCCAGGGCCGACAGCTCTGCGGTAACCTCCTCCAGGGTAGCGGCACCGGTCAGGTCACGGGCGGCAATCCGGAGGATCTCCATGAACTTGAACCGGCGCAGAAGCGGGAAGAGGATGGTGTAATCGGTCTCCTTCGGCACCAGGGAGCGGAGCTGGGTCAGCATCCCGGTCTCGCTCCGGCCGGTCTCAATCCCTTTTGCCGCGAATACTTGATGAAAGAAGGAGGGGTCGCGGCTGAGGATGTTAACCAGGAAGGGGGAGGAACCGCAGATTGTGAGCAGTTGGAGCAGGGACTCCTTCCGCGTGCAAACGGCAAGAATTTCGTCTCTATCCGCAACGCCGCTCACCCGCTCCAGGCCGTTCAGGGCCATGTCCGGCTGCGGCGCGGCAAGGGAGGCGACGGCAACATCGATTACGAGGCTGTCGGGAAAGACGTGCTGGAGCAGGCGGAGATTCGTGGCGGAGCGGGCGGCATAGACGAATCCCTGCTCCTCCAGCAGCTCCACCAGGGCCTGATCGTTGTCGATATCGGGGGAGGTGCCGATGGCATCCTCCAGGCGGCAGGCAAAGGAGTCGGCGTGGGTCATGGCGTCACGAGGTCTTTGAGCTTCTTGGAGTAATCACCGGTAACCACCCCCTTTTCGGTGATAATTCCGGCGATGTAGCGGGCCGGGGTCACGTCAAAGGCGGGATTGCGGACGGCGATACCTTCCGGCGCCACGGGAAGCCCCTGGAGGTGGGTCACCTCACGGGAGTGGCGCTCCTCGATGGGGATCTGTTCGCCGTTTTCCAGGGACAGGTCGAGGGTGGAAATTGGGGCAGCCACATAGAAAGGTATGTTGTTTTCCCTGGCTAGGACCGCCACGCTGTAGGTGCCGATCTTGTTGGCCGTGTCCCCGTTGGCGGCGATCCGGTCGGCTCCCACCACGCAGCAGGTGATCTCGCCCCGATTCATGAAAAAGCCGGCCATGTTGTCGGAGATGAGGGTAACGGGAATGCCGTCCTTCATGAGCTCCCACGCCGTGAGCCGCGCCCCCTGGAGCCAGGGACGGGTCTCATCGGCAAAGACCTGGATGTTCTTTCCGGCCTCGTGGGCCGCCCGGATTACCCCCAGGGCCGTGCCGTAGCCGGCCGTGGCGAGGCCGCCGGCGTTGCAGTGGGTAAGGACCGTGGCCCCTTCCGGTATCAGTGCCGCGCCGTGGCGGCCGATGGCCTTGCAGATCGCCAGGTCTTCCTGTTCAATCCGGATTGCCTCGACTTTCAGAATCTCGCGCAGCTCATCCAGGGATTTGTCGCAACTACAAACTGCCACCCGTTTCATCCGCTCGATGGCCCAGAAGAGGTTCACCGCCGTGGGGCGGGTGCGGGCCATGACATCGCAGACGTTGTCCAACTGCCGCAGAAACGACTCCTGGGTGTCGGCGATGATCTCCCTGGCCCCCAGTGCCACCCCCATGGCAGCAGCCACCCCGATGGCCGGGGCCCCGCGGATAATCATCCCCCGGATCGCCTCGGCCACGCTCTTGTAGTCGCCGTACTCGCAGTAGACCTCCTCGCCCGGAAGCCGGGTCTGGTCGATCATCACCACCTTATCGTCGCGCCACTCTATGGTTCTGAAGGACATGACTACTCTCCCTTGAGCTTCTTCATCAGCAGCTCGTTCACCACCGCCGGATTGGCCTTCCCCTTGGAGGCCCGCATCACCTGACCCACGAAGAAGCCGAAGACCTTCTCTTTGCCGCCCCGGAACTCCTCCACCTGCCCCATGTTGGCGGCCATGATCTCGTCGATGATCTTCTCGATGGCGCCGGTGTCCGATACCTGGACGAGTCCTTTTTCCTCCACGATGGCCTCCGGGGCCTTGTCGCTCTGCCACATCTCGTCAAAGACGGTCTTGGCGATCTTGCCGGAGATGGTCCCCTTTTCGATCAGGTGCAGCAGCGCCGTGAGCCGCTCCGGCGTGACGGGGCACTCCCCGATTCCCTTCCCCGCCTCGTTCAGTGCCCGGGTCACCTCTCCCATCACCCAGTTGGCAGCCCCCTTGGCCGGGGCGCCGAGGGCCACGCACGCCTCGAAGTACTCGGCCATCTCACGGGTGGCGGTCAGGACTTCGGCGTCGTAGTCGGAAAGCCCCAGCTCGGCGCGGTAGCGATTTCTCCGCGCCTCGGGAAGCTCGGGAAGCGTGAGACGCGCATCTTCGACCCAGTCGTTGGAGATAACGAGGGGCACCAGATCCGGATCTGGGAAGTAACGGTAGTCGTGGGCCTCCTCCTTGCCGCGCATGGAGCGGGTCTCGCCGCTTTCCGGGTTGAAGAGGCGGGTCTCCTGAACCACCTTCCCCCCCTCTTCGATCAGCTCGATCTGGCGTTCGATCTCGTACTCGATGGCCTGCTTCACGAAGCGGAAGGAGTTGACGTTCTTGGTCTCGGTGCGGGTGCCGAAGGTTGTGGAACCCACCGGCATCACCGACACGTTGGCGTCGCAGCGGAAGCTCCCCTCCTCCATGTTGCCGTCGCAGATGCCGAGGTAGACCACGATCTGGTGGAGCTTCTTCAGGTAAGCCACCGCCTCGTCGGCGCTGCGGATATCCGGCTCCGAGACGATCTCCAGGAGCGGCGTACAGGCCCGGTTCAGGTCCACGCCGGAACCGCTCCCCAGGCCGGGGATGTCGCTGTGGACCAGCTTTCCGGCATCCTCCTCCATGTGGATGCGGGTGATGCCTATCCGCTTCGTTTCCCCCTCCACCTCGATATCTAGGTGGCCGTTCTGGCAGATGGGGAGCTCGAACTGGCTGATCTGGTACCCCTTGGGGAGGTCCGGGTAGAAGTAGTTCTTCCGGGCGAAGACCGAGCGCGGTGCGATCCGGCAGTTGGTGGCGAGACCGGCCTTTATGGCGAACTCGACAACCTTCCTGTTGAGGACGGGAAGGGCGCCGGGCATCCCGAGGCAGACCGGGCAGGTCTGGGAGTTGGGGCTGGCGCCGAACTGGGTGGAGCAGCCGCAGAAGATCTTGGTGTCGGTCTTCAGCTGGACGTGGACTTCAAGGCCGATGACGGCTTGGTAGTTCATGGATATCTCCGGATGATAACGTAGGGGCGATCCTTGTGATCGCCCGATCTGGAATGGGCGAATACAAGATTCGCCCCTACGGAATATCTAAATCTGTGCTTTTTGCATATGCCACTCCGTGGCCTGCTCGAAAGCGTGGGCGGCGCGAAGGATGGTCTCCTCCCCGAAGGGGCGGCCGATGAGCTGGAGGCCGATGGGGAGTCCGGCAGTGCTCATCCCGGCGGGGACGGAGATGCCGCAGGTGCCGGCCAGGTTCACTGGGATGGTGAAGATGTCGGAAAGGTACATCTGGAGCGGGTCGCTCGTTTTCTCGCCGATTTTGAAGGCCGGGGTCGGGGCCACCGGGGTGAGGATGGCGTCCACGGTCTCGAAGGCCTTCAAGAAGTCCTGCATGATGAGGGTGCGGACCTTCTGGGCCTTCAGGTAGTAGGCGTCGTAGTAGCCGGAGGAGAGGGCGTAGGTGCCGATCATGATCCGCCGCTTCACCTCGGCCCCGAACCCCTCGGAGCGGGTCTTGCGGAACATGTCGATGAGGTTCGCGGCCCCTTCGGCCCGGTGTCCGAAGCGGACCCCCTCGTAGCGGGCCAGGTTGGAACTGGCCTCGGCGGTGGCGATCAGGTAATAGGTGGCCACGGCGTAGTCGGTGTGGGGGAGCGAGATATCCACGAACTCGGCACCGAGCCCCCGGTAGGTCTCGATGGCCTCGTCCATGGCCCGCTTCACGTCCGGGTCGAGCCCCTCGATGTAGTACTCCCTGGGAAGCCCCAGCTTCAGCCCCTTCACGTCGCCGGTGAGGGCCTTCGTGTAATCGGGGACCGGCACCTCGACGCTCGTGGAGTCCATGGAATCATGGCCGGCCACGGCCTGGAGCATCAGGGCGCAGTCGGTCACGTCCCGGGTCACGGGGCCCACCTGGTCCAGGGACGAGGCGTAGGCGATGACCCCGTAGCGGGAGACCCTCCCGTAGGTGGGGCGAAGTCCCACGCAGCCGCAGTGGGAGGCGGGCTGGCGGATGGAGCCGCCGGTGTCGGTGCCGAGGGTCGCCGTGGCGGTACGGGCCGCGATGGCCGCCGCCGAGCCGCTGGAGGAGCCGCCGGGGATGCAGTCGAGATTCCACGGGTTGCGGGTGGGGCCGAAGGCGCTGGACTCGCCGGAGGAGCCCATGGCGAACTCGTCCTGGTTCAGCTTCCCCACGATGACCGCACCGGCCTCCTTCAGCTTCGCCACCGCCGTCCCGTCGTAGGGGGGGACGAAGTTACCGAGGATCTTCGAGGCGCAGGTGGTGCGGATCCCCTTGGTGACGAAGATGTCCTTGAGGCCGATGGGGATGCCGGTGAGGGGGGTCATGTCGCCGGCGGCAATGCGCCGGTCGGCAGCTTCCGCCGCGGCCAGGGCCTCTTCGGGGGTGACCGTGATGTAGGCGTTCACCTTCGGGTCCACCGCCTCGATTCGGGCGAGCATCGCCTTCGTCGCCTCAACGGAGGATATCTCCTTCCGCTTCAGCCGGTCGTGCAGTTCGTGTATGGTCAGATCATGAAGTTCCATGCTATCTCCGATGCGTGCAATGTAACGTATGTGCTAGAAATTCGTCACCGTGGTGTTCATCTCGAAGGAACCCTGGAGGCTCGACGAGAAGCAGCCGGACAGCAGAAGCGCCCCCGCAAGGAGGAGGAGTCCGGGGATGAGCCGGTGCGCCGGCATGCTCACTCGATCACCTTCGGCACCCGGAAGAATCCTTCCACCCGGTCGGGGGCGTTGGCCAGGGCGTTCTCCACGCCGATGGAGGGGCGGACCGCGTCGGCGCGGAAGGCGTTTTCCACCGGCACTGCGTGGGAGGTGGGGATGATGCCGTCCGTGTCCAGCTCGTTCAGCTTTTCCACGTAGGCGAGGATGGCGTCCATCTGGCCGGTGAAGGTCTCCGTCTCCTCCGGGGCCAGCTCAAGGCGTGCCAGGAGAGCAACGGCGTCTACTTCAGCTCTGGTTATCTTCATGGGGGATCTCCGTGGGGTGCAACAGGTGAAATGAACGGTATTTTGTAGCACGAACGGGGGGAAATGACAAGAAGTGGGGGAAGGAGAGGCCGGCCGTCACAACCGGCCCCGGAAGGTTAGAGTATCGGCTCCAGCGGCAGGGCCTTCCAGACCCGCAGCTTGTTCCGCTTGGCCGCCGAGGCGTACCGGTCCGGATTGTCCCTGGCCGGATTCCAGCTGTTCTCCGGAAGCATGTCCCGCTCGATCCGCTCCTCCACACGGCGGGCCAGGGTGGGGTTGCGGACAAGCACCCCCACCTCGGTGTTCAGGTTGGCGGAGCGGGGGTCCAGGTTGAAGGTGCCGACAAACAGGGTCTCGCCGTCGATCACCAGGGTCTTGGCATGGATGGCGAAGGTGGGGGGCTTCTCCTTCAGCTTCGGGTAGCGCTCGATCAGCTCCTTCCGCACGGCCGGGTCGGGACGGAACTCCCGGATGGCGATCCCCGCCTTCAGGAGCCTGCCGCGCTGCTTCCGGTAGCCGCTGAAGGCCTGGAGATTGTCGGTGGCGGCCAGGGAGTTGGTGACTATCCGCACCTCCACCCCCCGCTTGACGAGTCCCCGAAACAGCTCCAGCCCCCCCTCCGGCATGACCAGGTAGGGGGATTGGATGGTGACCCGCCGCCTGGCCCTGCGCACCGCATCCACCAGGGCCGCCGTGCTCCGGCCGCCCCCCTTCAGACCCTGCCGACCGCTGTTCTTCCCCGGCAGGTCGGAGATGAAGCGGGCCTCCTCCCAGACCATCTCCCGCAGCAGGACGTCGAACCTCCGGGGGAGATCCTGGAGCGCCTGGCGGACCTCCGGGGCGAAGTTCTCCGGCTTCCCGGCATAGGCGTGGAGTCCGGCATAGACCTGGCCGGTCCGCTCCGGGGTCATCTTCTTCAGGGGCTTTTTCAGCAGCTTCTCCACCGGCACCGCCAGGGGGCTTTCCCAGAACCGGGCGAAGCTGGCCTCCGCCTCGGCCACCGCCGGCCCCATCATCAGGATATCCCGGTCCCGGAAGGTGTACTCCTGGTCATAGTCGTAGTATTCGTCGGCCATGTTGCGGCCGCCGGTGATGCCCACCATGCCGTCGAACAGGGCGGTCTTGTCGTGCATCCGCTGGTTGACGGCCCGGAAATCGGTCACAACATTGGCGAGCCGCTTTGCCTTCGAGGTCCCCACCGTCATCTTCGGGTTGTATATCCGGATGTCGATGTTGGGGTGACGGGCCAGGGCCAGGAGCGATTCCGGCGGCGCGTCGATGAGGAGGTCATCCACCAGCACCCGCACCCTCACCCCCCGCTCCGCCGCCCGCAGCAAGGCTTCAGAGGCCAGGATACCGACGTTGTCGCTGCTCCAGATGAAATACTGCACGTCGATGGTCTTCGTGGCATGGTCCGCCAGCCACGCCCGGGCCAGGAGCGACTCCTCTCCTTTTTCGAGGACATACAAGCCGGTCTTGCCGGGGTGGGCGGCCAGGAGAGGCTGGATGCTCCGGAAGAGGGGGAGCGTGGCCGGGGAGGTTTCGGTGGCCGACAGGGGGCGCGGGCCGGGAACAGCGGTGAGGATGAGCAGAGTGGACAGGATGAAAAGCCGCAGATGTCGGATCATTATTTGCCTCTTATTGGTTTCATGGAGTCGGATTAGACCATCCACGATACCCGGAGAAAAAGAAAAAGGGCCATCTATGGCCCTTCCTCAGCTTCTACACCATTTGATCACGCCGCCAGTTTCCACTCACTGTCCTGATCCATTTCCACAAACAGACGCAGGACAGTTGCCGATTTTCTGGCAGCGTCTTCCCGGTGGTAATCCGTGATCTTCTTCCCGCGTGCGATAATTTCACGGAAAAGAAGCTCATTCGATTTACTCATCTCGACCCGCCCATGTTCCCATTTGCTAACCTGGGCCTTGTCGATTTGCAAATTCCTGGCGAGGTCGGAACTGGACCAGCCTAGAGCCTTACGGAGGAATACAATCTCCGCCGGCAAAAGCCGCTCTGCCTTCTTCACCAGGAACTTGGCTATACAGTCGTGCAGGCCCTCAATGTTGCGAATCTTTGGCATGACAACGCCACACTCGGGGCATTTCCGAACAGTAATCCCATTCAGGGTGATGTTCTCAAGACCGCATTCGCGATAATGGTAGTTCTCAACGGACTCAATGAGCTCGCTTCGGTCGCAAATAGGGCATCTCATCTCTTCTCTCTCCACGCAGTCACAATCATTAGTTCGTCTTCGGCAACGAAAGTGACGACAACCGCCATTTTCGGCGTTTCAACTCTGTACCGCCAACTTCCGTTCTCGTACTCGCCTTCACTTACTTTCCCGCCACGAAGAATATTGATGCAATCGCTGGTGTCCATTTCCCGTTCTTTCATGCGATCTATGGCATGTGGTCGGGAATAGGTGACATATCCATCTTTCAGGATATGCTGAATCAGCTTTCTGGCTTCGCTCGGTTTCAACGGTTCAACCATGATATACGCCTTAAGAGGTAGATTTCAACGCTAAAGTTGTGTTCAGCACAACTACAAAAGGCTTCCAGCCTCGGGTCTGTCTGGGATTCATGTGTAAATGGTTTTTGGGGGCCAGTTCGGCTGCGCTTCCACCCTTATTCTACATTACCTCAAAAAGCAGCCTGTCCCCTTTTCAGACCTTGTCCCCTTTTCAGACCTAACCTGCGTAGAACCTTCTTGAGCAATTCCCCCTTGTTCTTCGTATAAAAATACGAGTCATATGCACAGTTCGAATAGCAGTCAACGTTACAGCTTTGCACACGCTCCTTGAGAATTGCGCGAACTCGCTTCAGCTGCTTGAGATCAAGATCGAGGAACCGAAAATCCAGTTCGTCCATCTTCTTCGTGCAACTACGGATATGGCCGGTTGGGGTGACATTGATCCACCCATAGCGGGTCGGATAGTTACACTCCCAAAACTTTTCACGCCGTATGAACTTGAAGATGTTTTCAAAATACGAGTTCGGATCGATGATGGGATACCGGGCCCGCTTCTTCCGCAGAATCGTGTCTACTATCGTACGCAAAAGGGCTTCGTCTCCCGGCATGAAATAGATATCGCGGGCTGACCGGTGAACCGGGTCCAGGGGAGGGACGATAAATCCCAGCGAAAGCTGGATATCCCACTTCCGGGAGAATTCCATAAGCGCCTGGATCTCTTCGAAGTTGTTCTTGTATATCACCGAGTTGATCCGGGCATGCATATGATGCTTGATGCGGGCTTCCTTAAGAGCATCCATCAGTCCTGGGCGGAATATCGAGGTCTTGCGGGTCACGGCAGTGGCAATTGCCCCATCAACTGAAATATTCAGATAATCCAAGCCTACACGACCGAGGATGTTGACGGTGTCAGGGGTAAGTATAGTGCCATTTGTCGTGAGGTCCGTCAGGATGTGATGGCGAGTGCAAAACGATATTGCTTCGGGCAGAGGGTCCCAAATCATTGGCTCGCCTCCAAGAAAAGTCATCAACCCTACGGAGAGTTCTTTAGCTTTCTCCACATGAGCCTGAAAGAACTCAAGGGACATGTCGGCAGATGCGTTGTCGCGCTGCCAACAGTACGCACAATCGAGGTTGCATCGGTCAGTGGGAAGCATGCGGACAAACGCCGGCGTGCCGTGCCGGTGGCTGGAAAGATAAGCCTTGGCGAGGTTCTCAAATTTCGCAACGCGCTCAATGGATCTTTTCATGGATCGTCTCCTCAGCTATGCCCCCCAGCTCATCTTCCCCTATTCTTCTCGCCCATTAGCTCCGCCATGCGGACTGCGGGCCGGTCGCCGACCTGGCGGCCGTCATGGTAGAAGGTGACCAGCTGCAGGTCGCCACCTTTGAATGCCCGGACAGCCACGTCGTCGGGGCTGAAGGTGGCCCGGCCCAGGGATTTCTTCGTGGGCCAGTCGATGCCGCTGTAGGAGAGATATACCAGCTTGGAGCAGTAGACCCGCTCCTTGGATTCCACGTCGAAGTTGAAGTCGTAGGGCTTCCCCACCTGGCGCAGTGCCTGGATGATGATCCGGCCCCGCTCTTCCGGACCGGCGGCGGCCTTGCGCAGGATGCCGAGGCTGTCCACGTTGAGGAAGTGCTCCAGCGTGTTCATCTCCACGCCGGAGCGGAGCGCCTCCACCACCAGCCGTCCCTGGCGGATCTCATCATGGTGGCGGACCACCACCGGGTTATCCCAGATTCCAAGATTCTTCAGCTCCTCCTCGCCGCCAATCCAGACCGCCGCATGGCCCCAGTAGCCGGGGATGAGCTTGTCGGTGAGCCGGAAGGGGGTCTTCTCCAGTAGGATATCGCCGGCCCTGAGGGTTGCCGTAACCTCCTTCGCCACGTCGCCCCGCTTGGCCAGCTTCCCCTTGCGGGTCTCCACCAGCCCCACCGCGTTGCCGAAGAGCATGCTGAAGAGGTTGACCCCTTCCCGCTCCAGGCCGGTGAGGGTGTCGGTGGTGGCGGCCCCCAGGAAGCCCAGCTTGCGGCCGATCACGTAGAGGGGCGATATTGTCTTGACCATGGTGTACGAGGGGCTCTGGGCAATGAGCATGGCAAGGTAGGCGGTTTCGGAATCATCGCGCAGAAGGGCCGGATGTTTTTTCGATTCGCCCTCGAAGAACGAGATGGCCCGCCGGACCCGCTGCCGGTTGGCGATGGAGTTATAGCTGAGGGAGACCTTGGAGAGGGCGGCACTGGTTACGGCATAGCCGGGGTCTTTTTCGTTGAGGATGCGGCGCAGCTTGGGGTCCCCCTCGAAGAGGGAGACCGCCAGCAGATAGTTGTCGTAGAGGACCAGGGCCGAGGCCAGGGAGACCATCACCCCCCTGAAGCGGGCCTCTTCGGTGATCCCCGCCCTCGCCAGTTCGGCGGCCGAGGCGTCGAGCCAGCACTCGTGGCTCTCGGCCACGGCCAGCATCTCTTCCCGCAGGGACAGATGCTCGTTGATCCCCTGGTTGAGAAGCGCGATGTCGTCGCCGGTGAGGGGCTTCCCCTGGTCCGCCTTGGCGCGGACCGCGTTCCCCACCTTGATGGTCTCCGCACGGAGGGCCAGGGCCCGTTCCGCCAGGGTCCGGAAGGAGGTAATTTCCCGGTCCAGGGACCGCTCAACCCCTGCCCGGCCGCCGTTGTGGGCCGAGGCAAGGTGCTCGCGGCACTCCGTCTGGCGCTGGGCCAGGACCGTGGCGGGAGCGAGGATGGCGAGCAGGAGGAGTGCTGCGGCGGTGATGCGCTTCATTCAGTGGCCCCATTGAGAGAATGATTTTTTTTCACCCCCCTGTTCGCCTTGCTCGCTTCCCCCCTACAGGGTAGGGGGGACTGAGGGGGGTCATAATCATCTCTTCGACAGTTGTACTGCATAACTTTTAATAAATTTTTTAAAATTGATCCAGACATCATTGAAGCCGAAGGACTGCATTTCGGCCTCGGCGTCGGCGAGGGACCATCCCTCCATCTTCATCCGGTAGGCTGCCACCACGATGCCGGTCCGGTCCTGGCCGTGGCGACAGTGGATAAAAACCGGCTGGTTGGCCGGGTCTGCCATGAGCGCCACTGCCCGGTCGACCTTCTTCCGGAGACCATCGCGGGACATGGCAATGGGAATGGCGATTGCCTTCATCCCGGCGGCTTCAACCTGCCGCTGTTCGCTCTCGGTGGTGCGGAGATCGATGACGGTCCGGATTCCCATTTTCCGCAGGGTCTCGTATCCTTCCGGCCCCGGCTGGGCCCCCCGGTAGATTCCCGGCGCCACGCGTCCCCCGTTGGGAATCCCCGGCAGGTTGTAGATCCGTTCCGAGAGCCTCGCTCCCGGGGGGAGGATGACGGATGCTTGTGGCTGCGCCGCCGGTTCCGGGACCGTTGCCGCGGCACCGGCGGCCAGTCCCGCTCCCAACACCGTGAGCAGGCAGGCGGCAACGGCTGGTCGAATGGCAATTGATATCATTGATGTTTCTCCTTTTTTTCGTTGTTATTTAGCATCCCACAGCCGCCAGCGCCGCCTCCTTCACCCCCCTGAGATCCAACTTGCCGGTCCCCAGGAGCGGCAGGGCATCCACCGCCACGTAGCACTCCCGTCCCGGCTTCCAGAGGTTGGGGAGGTCGCTTTCGGCCAGGAGCCGATGGAGGGTCTCGGCGTCCCCCGCCTCCCGGGCAAAGACCACCACGAGCCGTTCCCCCCTTTTTTCATCGGGTACGCCGGTGACCGCCACCACGCCGGTCATCCCCAGGCGGGCATGGAGCGCATCCTCCACGGCGCCGTGGGGGACCATCTCCCCGGCGATCTTGCTGAACCGGGAGAGGCGGTCGGTGATGTGGAGAAAGCCGTGGTCGTCCAGCCGGCCGATGTCGCCGGTGACGTACCAGCCGTCCTTCACCACCTCGGCGGTCTTCTCCGGCTTGTGGAGATAGCCGAGCATGATGTTGGGCCCCTTCACGAGGATAAGCCCCGTCTCCCCCTCGGGGAACGCGGCGAAGGTGTCGGGGTCCACGATCTTCACCACCACGCCGGGAACCGGGAGCCCTACGCTCCCTTCACGGGATGCGACCTGGCGGACCCCGTTGACCTCCACGTCGGGAAGCGACAGGGAGATGACCGGCGACAGCTCCGTGGCGCCGTACCCTTCCATGGGGCGAATGCCGAACTTTTCCTGGAAGGCGTCGGCCAGCTTCGGCTTCAGCTTCTCGGCACCGGTGATGACGAGCCGAAGCGTAGAGAAGTCCTCCGTCCTGGCCCGGCGAAGGTAGGCCATGAGGAAGGTGGGGGTGGCGATGAGGAGGGTGGATTGCCGCTCCCGCACGGTGTTGGCAATGGTCTCGCCGTCCAGGGGATTAGTGTGGTAGACCGCCGAGAAGCCCGAGAGGAGCGGGAGCCAGAGGGTGCCGGTGAATCCCAGGGAGTGGAAAAAGGGGAGGGCCGAGCAGATGTTGTCCCGCCGGGTGGCCCGGAACACCATCCGGAGCGCCTCCAGGTTGGAGAGGATGTTGTGGTGGGAGAGCATGACCCCCTTGGGTTCGCCGGTGCTCCCGGAAGAGAAGATCACCGTGGCGAGCCGGTCGGCATCGAACCCGGCGGGGCGGGAAAAGGCGCGGAGGGGTAAGAAGCGTGCCTTGATGAACGCCCGGCGCTTGTCGCCGTCGGTGAGCCCTGCCAGGAGGTCCTCCACGTAGAGGGCCCCCGGCAGCTCCGGCAGGGTGCCGAGCTTCTCCAGGAAGACCCGGGAGGTGATAACGGTGGTTATGGCGCACTGGGCAAGGGCCGAGCGGATTCCATCGGCAGAGGCGGTGTAGTTCAGGTTCACCGGCACGGTGCCGTTCAGGGTGAGGGCGATGTTCACCAGGGCGCCCCCCACGGTGGGGGGGAGGCAGACCCCCACCATTTTTGGAAGTTCTCCCCCCTTTGTAAAAGGGGGGTAGGGGGGGATTTGAGCCGGAGATGAAATCCCCCTGAATCCCCCTTTCGCAAAGGGGGACTCCAAAATTTCCTTCAGCTTCGCCGCCAGGGTCACGGCTCCGGTGAGGGCCTTGCCGTAGGTGAGCTCCCGGCCGCCGGTGTCGGCCAGGGCGGGGCGATGCCAGTTCTCCCGAGCCGCCTCGGCGAAGAGTTCTCCCAGGGGGCGGCGCCGGGGCTTGCGGGCATCGAACCAGGCGGCGGAAAGCTCCATCACGGCCCGGCGCACGTCGTGGGGAGAGCTCCCCGCCGGAAGCGGCGCGCCGAAGAGAACTGTCACCCGGTAGGGGATGAGGGAGGGGAGGCGGGAAAGGAGCTTGCCGTGGGCGTAGGAGAGGGCACTCCCCCAAGCGCCGCCGATGTAGACCGGGATGATGGGGTGGCCCGTCCCCTTCACGATATGCTCGAATCCCCCCTTGAAACGGTTCAGCATACCGGTGCGGGTGATCTCCCCCTCGGCGAAGATGCAGACCAGATAGCCGTCATCCAACGCTTTGCGGGCGGTGGCGATGAACTCCAGAAGCCCCCTTTTCCCGTCCCGTGACGAAACCGGGATCACCCCCATGAGGGCGCAGAGCTGCTTCAGCCCCGGTGCGCTGTAGATCTCACGCTCCATGACGAAGCGGATCCGCCGCTGCTGGGTGGCGAGGAGGATAAGGGCGTCGAGCCAGGAGACATGGTTCGCCACCAGGAGCGCCCCCCCCTCCACCGGCACGTGGCGGTCGTCGATGGTGGTGACCCGGTAGCGTATCCGCATGACCGCCAGGGCGATGAAACGGAGAAGGAAATCGGGGAGGACCCGGAGGGTGACTGCGGTGAGGACGAGGGTGATCGCCCCGAGGACCGTGAAGCAGGCGCCGGGGGAGAACCCCAGGGGGCCGGAGAGGGTCCAGAGGAGTCCCGAGGCCATGAGCACCCCGACCCAGCTCAGGAACGAGGAGGCGGCCAGGATTTCACCCCGCCGGTCGGCCGGAGCCCGGAGCTGGATGAATGACTGGAGCGGCACGATGAAGAGGCCGGCGCTGACGCCGAACATGGCCACAATGGCCAGCACCGTCACAAGGTTCGCCGGGGCTGAGGCCAGGGCGAAGGAGCAGAGGGTGAGCCCCACGGCGCCGATGGGAACCACGCCGAACTCCACGGTGCGCCCCGAGAGGCGGCCGGCCCAGAGTGACCCGGCGCCGATGCCGATGGCGGCGGCCAGGAAGAGGTAGCCGCTCTGATCCTCGGAGAGGCCGAGAAGCTTCATGCCGTAGGGGAGAAGGTTCAACTGGCAGAAGGCCCCCACGAAGAGGAAATAGGCGGCGCCGATCACCGCCAGGATAAGATAGCCGTCGCCGGTGAGGCCTCTGATGGTGCGCCAGTAGCTGATCGGCAGGAAAGAAATTGCCCGCTCCGGGGCCACAGCCGGAGTCGAGGGGAGGGTGCGGGCGATGGCAAGGCCGGCCGCGGCAATGGCCACCCCCGCCAAAAGCGCCACGCCGTGGCGCCCTCCGGCCAGCTGCACGAGGAACGGTGCCAGGGCCGTCCCGCCGACGATGGCGAGAAATGAGGCCATCTCCAGGAGGCTGTTGGCCTTGGAGAGCCCTTCCCGGGGGACCAGTTCCGGCACCACCCCGTACTTGGCCGGGGCGAAGAGGGCACTGTGGGTGCCGAGGAGAAACACCGCCCCGTAGAGGATTGGCGGACTGGCCAGGAAGAGGCCGGTCACCGCCAGGAGGGCGATTCCCACCTCCAGCATCTTGACCCAAACCACGATCCGCCCCTTGGGGAGCCGGTCGGCCAGGGAGCCGGCCAGGGCCGAGAAGAGGAGGAACGGCGCCACGAAGGCGGCGCTCCCCAGGGCCGCGATGGTCCCGGCCTCCTCCCGGCCGTAGCGGCCGATGAGGTAGAAAACTATAATCAGCTTGATGAGGTTGTCGTTCAGCGCCCCCAGGGCCTGGACAAGGTTCAGGCGGCGGAAGGAGGCGGGGAGGGTGGTCGGTTCGGTGATATTCATGAAAAGCTCCGGATTACAGTCTAAAGGCATTGAACCACAGAGACACAGAGACACGGAGAACTGCAAAATCTAAGAACTCTTTTCTGGTTTAAAACCAAAAATCTTAAAAGGTTTTCTCTGTGTCTCTGTGCCTCTGTGTTAAACAGTTTTTTGTAGTTTGATCAATCCCGAGTACGCCAACGGCCCGGAACAGAATTTCCTCCGGCATCCCCAGGGCCAGCTTCAGGGCCACATCCTGGTCCCATGGGTTGCCGATGGCGGCCAGCCGCCGGGCCTCCATCGGCCCGAGCCGAAGGAGGTGAAACCATGGAGAGGTGAGCCCCGTGGCCGGCAGGGGCATGTCGGTGCCGTAGAGGAGGCGACTGTGAATCTCCCGGTGTGCCAGAACCCGCTCCAGATGCCCCAGCCGGTTCACCTGGGTGAGGGCCGAGATGTCGGCGTACAGGTTCGGGAATTGGGCGAAGAGGGGGAGGAGCCGGGCCAGGTTCGCCTCCCCATTGCTCCGGCCGCTGGTGGCGCAGTGGGCGGCGATTACCGTCACCCCCTCCTCCAGGGGGAGCCGGAGCCGCGCCGGGTCGGCCAGGGCGTTGTCGGCCCGGGTGAAGGACTCCTCGAGGCCGGTGTGGGTCAGAAGCGGGAGCCCCAGTTCAGCCAGCCGCCGGTAATAGGGGATGAGACGCCGGTCCGCAGGGTCGGTTCCCTGGATTGGGGGGAGCCACTTCACCAGCACCGCCCCGGCCGCGGCAGCGGCGTAGAGGCGCTCCAGGGCGTCGGGGCGAAGGGGGTTGACGCTGGCGCCGAAGAGAAGGTTCGGGTAGTGGCGGCATGCGTCGGCCAGAAAGTCGTTGGGGATGTACATCTCGGTCCGGTCCCGGTCCAGTTGGCCGCCGCCGTCCACCACGCCGTCCATGGCCAGCACCACGGCCTGCTGGATCCGGGACGAGGCGGCGAGACGCTCCGAGAGGCGCCGGAGCACCAGCCGGTCCCCCTCCCGCCCCAGTTCCGCGTCGGTAACGCCGAAGGATGAGAGGTAGAAGCGGTACTTCCAGCTCCGGCGAAGCTTCGGTGAGATGAAGCAGCCGCTGTCGCCGGCGCCGATACCGGCTGCATGGCAGTGGATGTCGATAACGGTCATTTCCGGCTCCGGTGGTTCATGCAGCAGTCGGTGACGGTCTTTACGGTCATGGCCGTGAAGACCGGGGCGGCGGCAACGGCGCTCAGCAACAATAGGGCAAGTGGGGTGAACATGGCAACCTCCTGAACAATGTTTTCTGTTCAGGAAATTGCCGATTGCATGCCAAGTCGGCAACGGACGAAAGTATTCAGCAATCTCGGCTTATTACAATGTCAGGGGGGTTGCATTCGCCCGTTCAGGTCAAATCATGATTGACATTTTATGCACAGCAACTATACATCAAATGCATGAACACCATCGAGACCATACTGGCAACGGAGCGGGATTTTTTTGCCAAGGTGGCCAGGGCCTCCTTTCTCAATCCCTTTGGCGAGAGCCGCGACGAACTGGACCTGCTCCTGGCGGGTACCGACGCCGGCGACCGGGACGTCCTTTCCGCCATCATCGGCCGGGTGGCCGAACGGGTGGCCGTCTTGCAGCGGGAACTGCGGGGCAATCACCACCGCCTGCCCGCCGCTGACCGGGAAACGGTCCGGACGGTTTTTCTCTTCCACCTTTTCCACCGCTTCATAGGCGACTTCGACCGCCTGATCCGGGAGCAGGCCGCGGCCGGCGACGCCCCCTGCCCGGTCCCCTTTGCCGGCGGCTTCATGGCCGCCTTCAGGGAGGCGGGATTCACCGAGACGGAGAGCCGCCGCTACCTGGGCCTCTTTTACCAGCTCCGCCGCGCCTTCTATTTCATCCGGGAGGGACTCACGGGCTCCAGCCCCTCCCTGCGCCGGGTGCGGGAGCACCTCTGGCAGACCCTCTTCACCCACAACATCCGCTGGTTCGGCCAGTACCTCTGGGACCGGATGGAGGACTTCTCGGTCCTCATCCTCGGGGAGACCGGCACCGGCAAAGGGGCCGCGGCCGCCGCCATCGGCCGGTCGGGCTTCATCCCCTTCGACCCGAAAACGGGCCGCTTCAGCGAGAGCTTCACCCGCAACTTCCTGGCGGTGAACCTCTCCCAGTACCCGGAGGGGGTGCTGGAGTCGGAGCTATTCGGCCACAAGAAGGGAGCCTTCACCGGCGCCATCGACCACCACGAGGGGGTTTTCAGCCGCTGCACCCCCCACGGCGCCATCTTCCTGGACGAGATCGGCGAGGTGTCGCTTCCGGTACAGGTGAAGCTCCTCCAGGTGCTCCAGGAGCGGAGCTTCTCGCCAGTGGGGAGCCATCAGCGGCTCCGGTTCAGCGGCCGGGTCATCGCCGCCACCAACCGGGACCTGAACCGT
Source organism: Geobacter benzoatilyticus (assembly GCF_017338855.1). Lineage (NCBI taxonomy): Bacteria > Pseudomonadati > Thermodesulfobacteriota > Desulfuromonadia > Geobacterales > Geobacteraceae > Geobacter > Geobacter benzoatilyticus. The sequence goes on along the minus strand of NZ_CP071382.1, from coordinate 1,201,272 downwards.
CTTCGGGAGCGGGGAGAGTTCCGGGACGACTTCTACTACCGCCTCTGCTCCGACGTGATCACCATCCCGCCGCTGCGGCAGCGGCTCCAGGAACGCCCCGAGGAACTGGGCGAACTGGTGGCGGGAATCCTCAAGCGCCTGACCGGCACCGCGCCGGAGCGGGAGGTGCAGGTGCTGCGCAAGGCCATCGAGCGGGAGACCGGGAAGAATTATCCCTGGCCGGGAAACGTGCGGGAGCTGGAGCAGGCGGTGCGGCGGGTGCTGGTGACGGGGCACTACCGGGGAGAGGAGAAGGGGGCGCCGGCTGGCGCAACGGAGCGGTTCCTGGCGGACGCTGCGGCGGGGGGGCTCGATGCCCAGGGGCTTCTGGCCGGCTACTGCCGCATCCTCTACGAGCAATGCGGCACCTACGAGGAGGTGGCCCGCCGAACCAACCTGGACCGGCGGACGGTGAAGAAGTATCTGCAGCAAGCGGGGGAGTGATATATAAACAAAAAAATCAAATCGCGGCTGGACTTAGGTCAGATTTGGTCGGGCCGAATGAGTACAACCGCAGGCGTAGCAGCGCTACGTCGAGGATTGTGCGATTGAGAACCGGCCGAAGATGGCCTGAAGACGGCCGCGATCAGACCCGCTCCAGCCCCGCAAACCTCACCAGCAGCTTCTTCGGCCCCACCGAGTTGAACCAGACGATCACCTTCTGGTCGTCACCTTTCCCCTCGATCTTGCGGATGACGCCCACGCCGAACTTGCCGTGGCGCACCTTCATGCCGAGCCAGATGCCGCCGTCTTCGGGCTCGTCGGGGATCACCTCGATGTCGTCGAAGTCGGGCTCAATCTCTATTTCGAAGATGCTCGCCAGGTTGTGGCGCGCCGGTTCAGAGGCCTGCACTTCCCGCTCCATCCCCCGACCTGCGCCGAAGCCGAAGGAGGACTGGTACTCGTCCTCCAGGTCCAGGAGGTCCCTGGGAACGTCGGCGATGAAGCGGGACGGCATATTAACCTGATCCTGGCCAAAGAGGCGCCGGCGGCGGGCGTTGGTGAGGACGAGCCGCTCCCTCGCCCGGGTCATCCCCACGTAGCAGAGACGCCGTTCCTCCTCCATGGCCTCCGGGTCGTCCAGGGAGCGGACGTGGGGGAAGAGCTTCTCTTCCATGCCGATCATGAAGACCATCGGGAATTCCAGCCCCTTGGCCGCGTGGAGGGTCATGAGGGTGGCCGACTCCCGCTTGGCCTCGCCCCGCTCCAGGTCCGACACGAGGGCCACCTGCTCCAGGAAGGCGGCCAGGGTCTTCTCGTCGCTTGACCGCTCGAACTCCTCCATGGCGGAGCAGAGTTCCTGAAGGTTGTCGAGGCGATCCTGGGCCTCGTCGGTCCGCTCCTCCTTGAGCTTGGCGGCGTAGCCGGTTTCTTCGATGATGCGGGAGGCCAGCTCCGAGAGAGGGACCGTACCGGCAAGACCGGCGAAGCGCTCCATGAGGGTCATGAAGCCGGCGATCTTCCCCCGGGGTCCGGTGGTAAGAAGCCCGCCGGTGGACGCCTCGCTGAAGGCGTCGTAGAGTATGATTCCCTTGCGGAGCGCCAGCTCCGCCACCTTTTCCACGGTAGCGTGGCCGATCCCCCGGGCCGGGACGTTGATGATCCGCTTCAGGGAGACCTCGTCGGCCGGGTTCACAAGAACCTTCAGATAGGCGAGGATATCCTTCACTTCCATCCGCTCGTAGAACCGCATCCCCCCCACCATGTGATAGGGGATCCCGTCGGCCACCATGGCGTCCTCGATGACCCGGGACTGGGCGTTGGTCCGGTAAAAGACCGCCACGCCCCGCAGGTCGCCTCCCCGCCGCACGTGCTTTTCGATCTCACGGCAGACGAAGCGGGCCTCCTCCCGCTCGTCGGCGAGCCGCCGATAGACAATGCTCTCCCCGGCCGGGTTCTCGCTCCAGAGTGTCTTGGCCTTGCGCCCCCGGTTTTTGGCCACCACGGCCCCGGCCGCGGCCAGGATGTTCCGGGTTGAGCGGTAGTTCTGCTCCAGCTTCACGGTGACCACGCCGGGGAAATCCTTCTCGAAATCGAGGATGTTCCGGATATCGGCCCCCCGCCAGCGGTAGATGGACTGGTCGTCGTCCCCCACCACGCAGAGGTTGCGCCGCTCCCCGGCCAGAAGCCGCACGAGCCGGTACTGGATCGGGTTCGTGTCCTGGTACTCGTCCACGAGGATCCAGCGAAACTTGTCCCGGTAGCGGGCCAGCACCTCGGGGTGCTCTTCGAAGAGGCGGACAGTCAGCATGAGGAGGTCGCCGAAGTCCAGGGCGTTGCACTTCTTCAGCCGTTCCTGGTAGGCGCCGTAGACCCGGGCCAGCATCTCGCCGGTGTAGTCGCCGGTGGGAATCTCCTCCGGGGGGATGCCGCGGTTCTTGCAGTCGTCGATGGCGGCGGCAAAGGAGCGGGCCGGAAAGCGCTTCTCGTCGAGGCCAAGGCCGGCAATCACCTCCTTCAGGAGCTTTTCCGCGTCCTTGTCGTCGTAGATGGCAAAGGAGGAGTCATACCCCAGGTTATGGATGTCGCGGCGCAGGAACCGGGCGCAGGTGGAGTGGAAGGTGGCGATGAGGGGGGCCTCGCCGCTCCCCACGAGGCGTTCCACCCGCTCCCGCATCTCGCCGGCAGCCTTGTTGGTGAAGGTGACCGCCAGGATCTGCCACGGGGGGACGCCCCCCTCGCGGATCAGGTGGGCAATACGGTGAACGATGACCCGGGTCTTCCCCGACCCGGCGCCGGCCAGGACCAGGAGCGGCCCCTCGCCGTGGAGAACCGCCTCCTTCTGGGGCGGGTTGAGGTTTTTCAGGAGGTCCATGGGAGTACCTTTTCACACAGTGGAGACTTGGATCAACGGTCCATATTTACGGTCCGGGGGAATTTAGTCAAGAGGATGTTGTGGTATAGTAGCCAGGTTCAGCATCCAAAACCGTCAAGGATTCGGGGAGGAGTTGCCATGAAACGGTACCGCACCATCAAGACGCCGCTAGGGGACATGGTTGCCCTGGCCCGGGGAGAATACCTGTGCGGACTCTGGTTCGTCGGCCAGAAGCATGGACCGGCTGGGGGAGGGGACTGGCTGCATGATCCGGAATACCCGCTTTTCGCGGAACTGCGCCGTCAGCTCGATGCCTATTTCGGCGGCCGGCTGCGGGAGTTCCACTTGCCGCTGGCTCCCGAGGGAACTCCGTTCCAATTGGCGGTCTGGGAGCTTCTGCGCGCCATCCCCCACGGGATGACCACCACCTACGGCGCCCTGGCCGGCAGTCTGGACAAGGGAGGGGGCGGCCGTTCCACCTCGGCCAGGGCGGTGGGGAGCGCCGTGGGGCGGAACCCTATCGGCATCATCATCCCCTGCCACCGGGTTGTGGGGGCGGATGGTTCCCTTACGGGGTATGCGGGGGGACTTCAACGGAAGGCAGCCCTTCTGGCCCTGGAAAGGGGAGAGGTAGTGCCGGTTCCCGGTTAATTTACTTTCTGTTTGGACGGGGCCGTGTCGGCGTGGGCCATATCTGGCGTAACAGCGGCCTTGTAGCTGTCGGGGATCTCGAACAGTGCCGGCGACAGGGGACCTACGACCACATCCTCCCAGGTGGCGGTCTGGCCCCGCTCATCCTGCCACCGGAGCGGAACCGGCAGGGGAGGGATCGCCTCCCAGAGGAACCCCTTGAAGGTGGTGCCGTTCTGGGTAATTTCCGCAGCGTACTTCATTGCCTCCCGGCCATCCAGCGGCTCTTTCCCAAGCTCCGTACGGACGATTTGAATGGAGGGGTCGAAGAAGAGGGGGAACTCCTTGTGGAGTGCGCTCAGGGGGATCTCCCGATAGATGCCCATGTTCGGCGCCAGGAGCCAGGCCACCCCCTTGTCGTAGCGAAGAATCGACACCGACGTCTTGCGCGGGCTCTGGAACTTCATCAGCACCCGGTCGCTTGCGGCGGAAACCTTAGCGGTGCCCGTCACCCCGTCGATGGTGGCGTTGTAGATGGCGGTCCAGGAACGGTTAGAAGAGGCGCACCCCCCCAAGACGATGCAGAGGAGTGCAACCATAACGGAACGATACTGCATGATGCCTCCCGATGGAAGGGCACCCGCGGATTCCGCAGGTGCCCTTTTGCTGGTGATGCTTACCGCTTGACTTCGGTCCTTGCAGTTTTCACGTTGTTGGTCCGGTTGATGTCATCGGCGTTCGTGACGGTTGCCGTCCAGGAAACCTTGGTGCCGTAAGAGGGGGCGGTCCATACGAAGCTGTAGATTACGGATTTGTCATCGGCCGGGGTTGTGATGTTTTGCGAGAAGTTCCCCACCACCCGTCCGTAGGAATCTTTCCCGACCAGGGTCAGGGTGCCGCCGGCAACGCCCGGCTGCAGGTTATCCACGGTGACTCTCAGGGTATTGACCGTGTTCTTGTAGACCTCTGAAGGAACGGACAGGTACGGGATGGCCAGATCGATGGGGGCCACCACCACGCCGTCGGGGTCCTCATAGGTTACCAGCAGTTGGGCGCTGCGGACCACGGTGGGCTTGCCCACTTCACCCTTCACATAGAGCATCAGGTCCAGGTCCTGGGTCATGGGGCAGTCTTCGGCGGAATAGCCGTCGATGGGGTCGTAGTTGCCGAAGATGTCGGTGGTCTCATCCAGGAAAGCGTTCCAGTTCTTGGAATCGGCCAGGGCGGGGAGACCGGTGACGGGATCCTTGATGGAGAGCAGGTCGATGGTGGTGGTAGTGGGTGTACCGACCACGTACTGCGGGATTTCGACCCCCGGCAAATCCTGGCCGAACTTGCTCGACTTGAAGCGGAACCGGGGGTTCACGCCGCCGAAGGGATCACGGTCAAGGGTGGTGTACCAGGCGTTGGTGTACTCGAAGAGGCCGGTGGCGGGGTTGAGGGCCTTGAGCACCGTGCCGGCAGGCAGTAGCTCCAGGTCGCCACCTTCCTGGGAGTCAACAGAGGAAACCCAGGTTCCCGCTGGCAGCCCTGAGCAGGCCGCCGGGTTAAGGGCCGGAGCGGTGGGGCAGACGGTGTATTGGGGGAGGATGCCGGTGGCGTTCTCGTTCTCGAAATCCTCGGGGCGGATCTGGTCGTTGGGGCTGTTGGTGATGTCGTGGTCAAGGACCAGCTTGGCCGAAGTTACCTTGTAGTTTGCGCCGGCGGCTTTCCATTTGTCGGGGAGCGCCATTTTTGTGTAGATGTAGACTGGGGTCGGCTCCTGGTTGTAGTTCCCCCAGAAATAGAGCATCTTGCCGTCATCCTTCATGCGCTGGTTGTAATCGACTCCCAGTTGGAGGGGGTTCGGGTCGGCGGGGTCGCGCATGAGGTGGTCCATGACCACGTACTTCTCGGTGGCGGCCTTGGACTTCAAGGCACCGAGCCCCTTGGCCCACTCGCCGCCGATGGGGCCGGTCTTCCAGTTGCCGGTTTCGTTGTCCTGGACGCTGATGCCGATGACGTTGCCATTGCCGTCCAGGATGTCGGCCACGCGGCCGTCGTCGAACACGCCGTCCCGGGGCTTGGGCTGGAGGGCCGACGGGTCGAAGTTCTTCACGAACCAACCGTAGGTTGAATCGATGCCGTAGTAGGTGAGGCCGTCTTCCACCACGGGACTGCCGAGGCAGGTGGCGCCGATGATGCCGCGGCCGCACTGGATGTCCTCCTTCTTGAAGACGTGGGTGGTGGTGTAGTCCACGGACACGGCGTGGGCCGCGCCCGCCGCCAGGGTAAGACCGGCTGCCGTCGCTGCAATCATTCTCATCCTCTTTGCCACAGTTCCTCTCATCACGTTTCTCCTTTTCCGGTGAATTTCCTTACCAACCCTATTTTTTACCGACACAATCTATGTCTCTCTGAGCAAGGGAAGTGCCATGTAGTCTGCATTCAGGGAATGTGCTGATATGAGGGCGGTTTCGGCCATTTGACCGACATGCCGGGGTGGAGAAATGGGTGCAACCGGAGCTGCGCTTTCTTCGGGAAGAGCGGGTGGTAGCGGGTTCGCAGCCGGGAGAAGATTTAGTGGAAAATCAGGCGGACAGCTGACTGCGGTGCCCCTTGTGATGCGGGGCAACCGGGGGAGCAACCAGGGTTGCAGGGAAACCCTGGTTGCGGGGGTTAATTGGCGATGGCGGATGCGCTGAGCTGCTTCAGACGCTTGGCAAGTCCCTGGCGCGTGATGCCGAGCATTGACGCCGCCATGGTCTGGTTGCCCCTGGCGCGCTGCATGGCCTCCATGACCAGCTTGTTTCCTCCTTCTTCAAGGGTGGGAAGCCGCTCCGGATACTTGATCCCCTCTTCCTTGGCCGACGCCTGCTGGTCGCCGCAGTAGCCGATCTTCTCCTTGAAGGTGTCCAGGGACAGGATGTGGGAGCGGTGGCGGCTCACGGCGTCGTAGATCATTGCCCGCAGTTCGCGCACGTTTCCCGGGAAGGAGTAGATGGAAAGGAGCGTGGCCAGTTCCCGCGGGGGCGTTGGGCGCCTTTTCCCCAGGGCGCTTGCGGCCTCGGAAAGGAAATGGTCGATGAGCAGCGGCAGGTCCTCGAAGCGCTCCCGCAGGGGTGGAATCTGGACCTGGTGGGCGTTGAGGCGGTAGTAAAGGTCTTTGCGGAACCCATTGAGGCAGTTTTTTTCGCTCAAGTTGCAGTTGGTGGCGAACACGAGTTTAGCCTTCAGCTTGCGGGGGACGTCCGAACCGATGGGGAAGAACTCCCGCTCCTGCAGGAGCCGGAGGAGTTTAACCTGGGAGGCGGGGCTCAGGTCGCCGATCTCGTCCAGGAAAAGGGTGCCGGCGGCGGCCTCCTCGATCATCCCCCGGCGTTCCCGGTCTGCCCCGGTGAAAGCGCCCCGGGCATGGCCGAACAGGGTATCGGAGAAGATGGTGTCATCGAGCCCGGCAGCATTGACCGCCACCCAGGGGCCGTCGGGGCAGCGGAGGCGGTGGATGGCCCGGGCGACGAGCTCCTTGCCCACGCCGCTCTCGCCGGTGACGAGGACCGGCTCGCTGCTCTGGGCCACAGCCTCGCAGTACTGGAACAGCGCCCGCATCTTCTTGCTGGTGGTCATGATGCCGGCAAAAACCTCCGGGTGGGCCAGGTGGTCCTCCAGGAAGCGCTCCTTGAGGCTGTTGTTCTCGGAGCGCATCTCCTTCATGGAAAAGGCCCGCTGTATTCCGGTGATTAGGCGCTCGATCTCCACGGTCTTCACATAGTAGTCGAAGGCCCCCAGGTGCATGCAGCGCACCGCCGTTTCCACCTGGTTCAGGCCGCTCAGGACGATGACCGGGACGTCGGGGTGCTCCTGCACGATCATCTGCAGAAGGTCCATGCCTGAGAAATAGGGCATGGTCAGGTCCAGCAGAATCAGGCTCACCTCGGTCTCCCGCAGGATGTCCATCACCTTCCTGCTGTCGGAGCATTTGATGATGTTGTCGATGCCGGTGGCCTCCCGGAGAGTTAGTGAGAGGCTGCGAAGCCACGCGGTTTCATCATCCACCAGGAGAATCGGCTGATTGGGATATTTTTCAGGGCTCATGCGTTGACAACCTCCTTGTCGGCCGGCAGATACAAAGTTGCCGTCGTTCCGGCGCCTAAATCCGAATGGAATTCAAGCGCCCCTCCGTAATTCTTGACGATGCGCATGCAGATGGATAGTCCGAGACCGGTCCCGCCGGAGTCCCGTTTCGTGGTAAAAAACGGGTCGGAGATGCGGGGGAGCACCTCCGCCGGGATTCCGCGCCCCTCGTCCCGTATCTGCACCACACAGGCCTGACGGTAGGGGTCGTAGAAGGTGCCCACGGTGATTCCCTTTGATTTGTCCGTCAGGGACTGGCAGGAGTTCATAATGAGATTGATCACCACCTGTTCGATCCGCTGCAGGCTCCCCTCGAAGGGGGGCAACCCGTCTGTCAGGTTAATGGCGAAGTGATCCGTTGAATTCTTGATGGCGTTGGCAACCAGCCGCACGGATGCCCGGACCGCCTCGTTGAGGTCCACCGGTTCGCGGATGTCGGCATCGTCGGCCCGGGCAAAATCCTTCAGATCATCCACGATCCGCTTGATGCGGCCGGCACTCTCCTGCATTTCAACCAGCAGCATGGGGAGTTCCATGCACATCTCCGTCCAGGGGAGCCCTCCGATTGTCAGGTCGGGGTTCAGGCCGATGCGCTCCCGAAGCAGCGGCATGACCTCTCCGCACGCCTTTTTGACCAGATCGGAATTGAGAATCATAACGGCGTTGGGATTGTTGATCTCATGGGCCACGCCGGCAGCCAACTCCCCCAGGGAGGCGAGCCGGCTCGTCCGGACCGATTCCTCCTGAAGCCTGACCTTCTCCGAGATGTCGCTGGCCAGCATGATGACGTGGCTTACGCTTTCCGTCCCCTCCCTGACCGGAAACGCCTTCACTTCGAGGGTCCGGCCGTCGGGGGTCCTTATGGTGGATTCTTCGTTTTCGCCCGATTCGAAAGCCCTTACCGCCGGGCAGTTGTCGCAGAGCGTGGTCCGGTTATAGAGCATTTCGCAGCAGTACTCTCCCGGAACGGTCCGCAGCGCGGCCCCGAAGGGATCGCCGGCCCCCTTGTTGGACCAGATCACTTTCATGTCGGGAGAGATGAGGGTGAGACTGTCGGGGATGCCGTCGAGGATAATCCGGAATTGCCGGGAGAGATTCCGGTAGTTCTGCTCGCTCTGGCGAAGCCTTGCTTCGGCCCGGCGGCGGAGCAGGAAGCTCCAGGTGAGGAGCAGGGTAATGCTAATTGAGCCGAGCAGAATGGCAACCGACCAGAGGAATTGGGACTTGCTCAGATTGTAAAAGGGCTTGGGCCCGTTGACCAGTATATGTCCCGGCGGCAGGTTTGCTGGTGGTATTCCCAATCGCTGCAGTTCCTCGTAGTCAAAGGTTGGCGGCGTAGATACCGGGGAGCGGAGCGGGATAGCAGCCACAGGTTTGCCATGCATCACCTCCAGCGCCATCCGCGCAGCAATGCGCCCCTGTTCCCGCACGTCCACGAGCGGTCCCCCCACAATCCCTTCACCAAGATAGGTGTTCCACGCGCTGCAAAGGGGAAGGCGGGACTGCCTCAGCAGACCGGTCTGCTCGTAAAACGACAGAAGGCTTCCGGAGCGGTCCCATATCGATCCGTTGGCGAAAAGCAGAGTGGACGTCCCGGTATTTTGCAACCGCTCGATGATGTCCTCGGCGGGCAGGTCATTCCAGAAATCAAACTCCACCCGATGGGCGAAGGTCTGGGCCACGGCCATGAGGCGTTGGGTGTTAAGGCGATCCGTAAGCTCCAGGGTGCCGCCGATGACGACTATCCTGCCGGTATCGGGATGAAGCGACAGCGCCTGGCGGATAATTCCCGCATAATCGGGGTCGGCACGGACTCCGGTATATTCTGCCGGCACCGTCACTGGCTTATCGATGCCGACGGTGGCACAGGTAATGATGGGGGTCCCGCGGAACAGGTCGTGACTATGGTCGAGGGCATACTGCAACGCCTCGTTTCCCACAGCAACCACCAGGTCAAAGGATCGTTTCTGCAGTTTGTATATCAGCACGGAATCGATCATGCGGGAAACCTTGAAAGCCCGCTGATGGCGCTTCATATCGAGATATTCCACATCCATGTGAATCCGGTCGGATGAATTCGACATTACATCCTGGATTCCCTCCATGACCTGATCGGCACAGGGGAAGCCCGGATGGAAGGAGTGCAGCACCAGGATGTGATTGGCAGCCCGTGCCTCATAGTTGGCATATGCCGGGGGGGGACTCGCAACAGCAAGCATTGTGGCTGAAAGGTAAACCCCCAACAGCAAGATGAAGCCCGGCTGAATTCTGAATCGGGACATGGCAAGCCCTTTGGATTAACACTATTCAATTAATACATATAATTAAGATAAAATAACCGTACTGCACATAATGTTCCACTTGCCTCTTCATCCCTAGCGCCCAACAGCCGCCACCCGAATATATCGATAAAATAAGCGGTTGCTGACCGAGATGCGGAAAGGATGCCGATACGGCGGCTCCCGGCCAAATACCGTGAAATGACCGCCCCCCCAACCAGGCAAAAGAATATTCACACAATATTCCAATATGTTACCGGTTTTTTGCTATTTGACTTGCACGAAGGCCATTCCGCGACCCGGCCCAGGCCCGGCTTCTGGATGATTTTGGTTGGCCCCGGCAAGAATGGTGTGATATGTGATAACCCGTGGACACTATCCTACCTCTACGCAAACGCCTCAAGTGGCAACTGGGCACCTTCGCGGCCGCCGCCGCATCCATGCCCGTGCTGCTGCTTCCCACACCGGCCGCAGTGGCTCTGGGGGGCGCAACTGGCTCCCTCGCCTACCGGTTACTGGGGAAAGTTCGCCGGAACACTGTCGCCAACATCAGGAACTCGCTCCCGGCCCTACGGGCCATGGAAGGGTGGGACCCCGCCGCCGGCACGCCCGAAGAGCTCGCGCGAAGCACTTTCGCCAACCTGGGAAAGTCTGTCGTCGAGATGATAAAGCTCTATTTCGGCCAGGGGAGATGGCTGGTGGAGCGGACGGAACTGCGGGGGCTGGAGCACTACCTGAAGGCAAAGGAACGGGGTAAGGGGGTAATCTTCATCACCGGGCACTGCGACAACTGGGAACTGGTGGCCCACGCCTTCGGCACCCACGCCGAAGGGATGGCGGTGGTGGCCCGCCGCCAGAAATTCGAACCCTTAACGCTGCTGCTGGAGCGCCTGCGCAACCGGCACGGCAACAGCATCATCTATGCTGACGGCGCGGCCCGCCAGATCTTTTTCCGGCTCCGAAAAAACGGCGCCATCGGCCTTCTCATGGACCAGGCGGTCCCTTCCCACGAGGGGGAGCTTGTGGAGTTCCTCGGCAGAAAGGCCTGGACCACCACCATGCCGGCACTGCTGGCGGCCAAGACGGGGGCGGCCCTGGTGCCCGGTTTCGGCCACCGGGAAGGCAATCGGCACGTGGTCGAGTTCTTCCCCGAGATCGTTCCCGACCCTTCAGGCGATCCCGTCGCCACAACCCGGCTCCTCAACCGGGCCATCGAGCAGTACATTGCCCGCCATCCCGACCAGTGGCTCTGGGTTTACAACCGCTGGAAGCGGGTACCCAAGGGCTAGGCCGGCCGCCGGCCGGCGGCGCCCTTCAATTTCTCCATATCGTAGATTACCACCCGGCTCCCCTCCACCTCGATTAGCCCCTCCTCCTTCAGCTTCCGGAACGAGCGCGACAGGGTCTCGCTGACCGTGCCGAGGCGCGACGCCAGTTCTCCCTTTTTCACATCCAGATCCAGATAGGTGGTCCCCTGAAAGACCGTGGATTTGCGCTCGGCCAGTTCCACCAGGTGGGCGGCGAGCCGTGCCGGCACCTCGGCAAAGGTGAGTTCCTCTATCTGCCGGGCGAAGCGGCGGAGCATGAGGGAAAGGGAGATGATGAGGTTCAGGGAGAAGCGGGGGTTCCGCTCCAAGAGGCCCATGAAACCCTCCCTCGGAAAAAAAAGCGCCTCCCCTTTGTCCGTGGCCCGGGCTTCTGCCGGGTACTTGCCATCGCCGAAGAAAGCGGCCTCAGCGAAGGTCTCGCCTGGGTGGACAAAGTGGAGAACCTTTTCTTTCCCGTCGGGGGAAACCTTGCAGAGCTTCATGCTCCCCTGGGCCAGGAGATAGAAGCCGTTGGCCGGCTCCCCTTCGGAGAAGAGGGTCTCACCCCGGCCGAAGGGACGCCGCGTGGCGATGGCAGCTACTTCGTCCAAGTGTTCGCCGTCCAGGCCGGAAAAGAGGAGGGATTTCTTGAGGATCTCTGTCAGTTCCAAGGGATTGTCCTTTCAATCGGAAGTTACGGTGCGTCCGCCGGCTTCGAGAGTCCTTTGCACCATAAGGCGGAAGAGCTCCTCCAGACCCGTCTGGACTGCCGGTGATTCAATGATCCCCAGGGCCCGGGCGATGGCCTCGAAGGTGGCCAGCCCTTGGGGGTGGTGCTCCCGGCGGACTCCCCATTGAGTGGGGAGCCCCTCGGGGAGCCGCACCATCTCAGCGTGGGCGAGGCCGGGGAGCCGTCGCCCCATGCGGGACGCCTGGCGCCAGGTGCCGTCGGGGACCACCAGGGTGACGGGGCGGGGATCCCGTTCCACGAGTTCCCGCGTCAGGACCGGCACGTCGTCGCCGGGGTAGAGGAGAAGAGTCCGCCGCTCCGGCACTGCCAGGTCGCTCAGGTCCAGGAGGGAATCCCGCTCGCCATGGATGCGGAGCTCGCTGTTGGGCAGAGCCTCCAGGGCAAGGGGGCCGGTGGCCGTGGGTTTCGGGTATTCCCGGTGGTGCATGACGAGGACCACCCTGGTCGCCAGGTCATACCGGGGTATAGCCGGGCAGACACACCGCTCAAGGTGCATGCGGCAGCGTTCGCACCGCTCGCTTCGCTTCGCTCGGATTCCCATGGTCCCTCAGTGCCCCACTAACTCTCGCACCCGTTGGGCAACTTTTGCCGGGGTGAAGCCGAACTCCTCCGCCAGGACCTTTTCCGGGGCCGAGGCACCGAAGTTTTCCATGCCGATGAAGAGCCCTCCCGGCCCGAGAAGGCGCCACCAGAGGCCGCCGTGACCCGCCTCCACCGCCACCCTGGGGACGCGCCCCGGCAGGAGCCGGCGCCGGTACGCCTCGGGCTGGGACTGGAAGGTTTCGATGCAGGGAACCGACACCACCCGAACCGTCACCCCTTCGCCCGCCAGGATATCCGCCGCCGCCAGGGCCAGCCCCACCTCGGAGCCGCTCGCCATGATGACCGCGTCGGGGGTTGTCCCGCCGGAGCGGACCACGTAGCCCCCCTTGGCGAAGGTCTTCGCCTCCAGTGGCTCCTCCCGCACGATTACCGGCACCTTCTGGCGGGTGAGGATGAGGGCCGTGGGGCCGTCGGTGCGGCGCAGGGCAGCGCCCCAGGCAAGGGCCGTCTCGGGGCCGTCGGCGGGGCGGATCACCCGGAGATTGGGGATCAGCCGCAGGGACGAGAGCTGCTCCACCGGCTGGTGAGTGGGGCCGTCCTCCCCCACGAAGAGGGAATCGTGGGTAAAGACGTAGACCGCCTGCTGCTTCATGAGGGCCGCCAGGCGAATGGCGGGGCGGCAGTAGTCGGCGAACACCAGGAAGGTGGCGCCGTAGGGGATGAAGCAGCCGTAGCGGGCCATGCCGTTCATGACGGCACCCATGGCGTGCTCCCGGATGCCGAAGTGGAGGTTCCGCCCCCCGAAGCTTCCGGGGAGCACCGAGGGGGAATCGGCGATCCGGGTGTTGGTGGAGGGTTCCAGGTCGGCGGAGCCTCCGGCCAGGGCCGGCACCACCGCGGCCGCGGCCTGGATTGCCTTGCCCGAGAGGGCACGGGTGGCGCCGGTGGCATCCTCAACTGCGGCCAGGAGCCGGGCCTCCAGGTCCCTGGGGACCGCCTTCTGCCACATGCCGTCCCAGAGCCGGGCCTTCTCGGAGTTGCGGCGGCGCCAGCGGCGGAACTCGTCCTGCCAGGCAGCGTGAGCCGCCATGAGCTCATCCCGGCGCTTTCCGCAGATCTCCCGCACCCGCTCCGGCACATGGAACAGCTCGTCGGGCCAATTCAGGTTCTTCCGGGTGGCAGCCGCCTCCTCGGCCCCGAGGGGGGAGCCGTGGGCGCCGGCCGTGTCGTGCTTTCCCGGCGAGCCGTGGGCGATGTGGGTCCGGGCTATGATGATGGAGGGGCGGTCACGCTCCACCTTGGCCCGCCAGAGGGCTTCACCCATCTGGTTCACGTCATGGCCGTCCACCGCCTGTACGTGCCAGCCCAGAGCCGAGAAGCGTCCGGCCGTATCCTCCGAGAAGGCCAGATCCGTAGCTCCCTCGATGGTGATTCGGTTGTCGTCGTAGATATAGACGATGTTCCCCAGTTTCAGGTGCCCGGCCAGGGAGGCCGCCTCCTGACTGATCCCTTCCATGAGATCCCCGTCGCTGACGATGGCGTAGATTTGGTGGCCGCACGGGTCGAAGCGCTCGTCGGCAAAGCGGGCCGAGGCCATCCGGGCCGCCAGTGCCATGCCTACCCCCATGGCGAACCCCTGCCCCAGGGGGCCGGTGGTCACTTCAACGCCGGGGGTGTGGCCGAATTCCGGGTGGCCGGGGGTGCGGCTCCCCCACTGGCGGAACTGCTTCAGCTCCTCCAGGGGGAGGTCGAAGCCGAAGAGGTGGAGCAGACCATAGAGGAGCATGGAGCCGTGCCCCGCCGAGAGGACGAAGCGGTCCCGGCCGGGCCACTCCGGATCCGCGGGTGCAAAGCGGAGATGGGAGTGCCAGAGGAGGAAGGCGTAGTCGGCGGCCCCCATGGGAAGCCCCGGATGGCCCGAACTGGCCGCCTCCACGGCGTCCACCGCCAGCATTCTAAGGGTATCGGCGCCGAGACTGGCGTCGTCGTTGGTGAGCAGTGCTACAGACATTGTGTCCTCCCTGACTTTGTCGTTCATTCATTAAATAGTCCAGCGCTTCTCAAACGGCCCTGCTCGGGTACACTTGTCTTAATTGAAGGAGGTTCGACAATGCCCGACACATACGACCTGGTCATCCTCGGTTCAGGCTCCACCGCCTTTGCAGCGGCCCTGCGCGCCCAATCCCACGGGGCGCGGGTCCTGATGGTGGAGAAGAGCCTCCCCGGCGGCACTTGTATCAACTGGGGATGCGTGCCGAGCAAAACCCTGATCCACGCCGCGCTATTCTATCAGGAGGGGAGGCTGGGGGCAAGGCTCGGCCTCGGAGAAGGGGGCGGAGCGGTGGTGCCGGAGCGCCTCATGGCCCGAAAAGATCAGGTCGTAGAGTACCTGCGCACGACAAAATACCTGGACGTACTCCGTAGCGTGCCCGGGGTGGAACTGGTGACGGGAACCGGCCGCTTCCTGGATCCGGGGAGGCTTGAGGTCAAGGATAGGGTCATACGGGGTGAGCGGTTCCTGGTGGCCGTGGGTGGCAACCCGAGAGTTCCGCGGATTCCAGGGCTCGAATCGACTCCTTTCCTCACGAGCCGGGGAGCGCTCCTTCTCAAGGAGATTCCCGCGTCCCTGATCATAATCGGCGGCGGAGTCATCGCCGTGGAACTGGGACAGATGTTCCAGCGGCTCGGCAGCCGGGTTACGATCCTGGAGCACGGCCCCCGCATTCTGGGACCGGTGGAACCGGAACCGGCCATGGCGGTACATGACGTACTGCGGGGGGAAGGGGTGAAGATCAGCTGCCGCACGACGATCTGCTCGGTGGCCTGGGACGGCACGGCAGTAAAGGTGGAGGCGGAGCGGGACGGGGAGAAGATCAGCTTTGCCGCCGAAAAGCTCCTCCTGGCGGCGGGGACGGCCCCGGCCACCGGGGAAATCGGCCTGGAACCGGCCGGTGTGGAAACCGATTCGCGGGGTTTCGTCAAGGTGGACGAACGCATGCGGACCTCAGCGCCGGGCATCTGGGCCGCCGGCGACTGCACCGGCGGGATGATGATCGCCACGGCCGGCGCCCGGGAGGGAATCGTGGCGGTGGACGACATGCTGAACCCCGGCTGCGGATGCACCTTCGATCCCCTTGTGGTACCCATGGCCATTTTCTCCGATCCGGAAGTGGGAATGGCGGGCTACACGGAAGAAGGAGCCAGGGCTGCGGGATTCGACGTATCCGTGAATGTCATGCCGGTTTCAGCCATACCCAAGGCCCACGTCACCGGCCATACGGCAGGCGTCGTGAAAATGGTGGCCGACCGGGCTACGGGGAGGCTTCTGGGGGTGCATCTGGCCTGCCACCGGGGGGCCGACATCATCAACGAGGCGGCCCTGGCCATAAGGTTTCGCGCCACCGTGGAGGATTTGGCAAATGCGTTGCATGTTTACCCTTCAATGGGAGAGGGGCTGAGACTCTGCGCCCAGGGATTCAGCAGGGATATCAGTAAGTTGTCGTGCTGTGCCGAATAGCAGCTTCAGACCGGCCGCCACGAGGCGTACTATGGAAAGTAACGCAAAAAGTTCACACCTTGACCCTGATTTGTCACGGCGTCTCCACCACGCCCTCACATGCGGCAAGGAGGAACTATTCGAAGCGCTTCTGGATACCTCAATGGACGTACTGAGGGCGGCGCTCCGGAATCCGGCCCTGGACGACAACCACCTCCTGGCTCTCCTGGGCCGCCGCGACCTGACGGAAGAGCTTCTCAAGACGATTGCCGGACTCGACGCGGTTGCCGGCAACCACCGGCTCACGGTGGCCCTGGTCCACAATCCCGGTACGCCGGCCACCATCGCTCTCCCCCTGCTTCCCCACCTCTACCTCTTCGAGCTCGTCACCATCACCGAGTTTCCCGGCACCACACCCGACCAGCGCCTGGCCGCGGAACGGGCCATCATCCAAAGGCTCCCCACGACTCCCCTCGGCACCAGAATCACCCTTGCCCGCCGGGCAACCGCGCCGGTGCTCGACGCCCTCATGAAAGAAGGTGACGCGCGGGTTGTGGAGCCGTGCCTCGCCAATCCCCGCCTCAAGGAGGCATCGGTCTTTCAGCTCGTCTCCTCCTCCCGGACCTTGTCCGAATCCATTGCCGCCGTCGCCAGGCATCAGCGCTGGGCGAACCGCCCCAATGTGAAGAAGGCCCTCCTTCGAAACACCAACACCCCCTGTTCGGTATTTAAATCCCTCATCAGCGGGGCCCAGCTAATGGACCTTCGGAACCTGATCGCGTCGGGGCGCCTCACCGGAGACCGCAAAAGCCTGATTCAGGAAGAGCTCCGGCACCGGGGCTTCTGACCGGTTTTCTGCTCCCGGAGCACTACGTCATTTCGTCGCTTCGTGGTTGAATCTCTCTCCCGCAATCCTGCCGTCCCGCACGTCGAAAATCCGGTCGAACCCCTCCACCATGCGGTGGTCGTGGGTAACGACCATAATGGCCGAGTTGTTCTCAACGGCCAGTTTCTTGAGGAGCACCATGACGTTTTTGCCGTTCTCTGTGTCGAGGGCCGCCGTGGGCTCGTCGGCCAGGATCACCCTGGGGCGGTTGGCCAGGGCCCGGGCGATGGCAACCCGCTGGGACTCGCCGCCGGAGAGGAACGCGGGATAGGTGCCCACCCGGTGGCCCAGGTTCAGGGCTTCGAGGAGTTCGACGGCCCGTTTCCCCGCCACCCTCTTCGGGAGGCCATTTATCTCCAGAGCCACCATTACGTTTTCCCGGGCGGTAAGGAAAGGAATCAAGTTGTGGGACTGGAAGATGAAGCCGATCTTCTCCCGGCGGACTTTCTTCAGGTCGATCCCCGGCACCCATCCCCCGTCGGCCACGGTGGTGCCGTCGAGGATGACCCTTCCCCGGGTCGGCTCATTAATGAGGCCGATGGCGGTGAGGAGGGTGGTCTTTCCCGACCCGGAGGGGCCGAGAATCGCGACCAGCTCCCCCGGCTTCACCTGGAGGGAGGCGTCGGCAAGGGCCGTGACCGCCGTATTTCCGCTGCCATAGATCTTTGTCAGATTTTCCACTTCCACAGCGTACATGCGCTCTATCCTCCCAAGGCCGCGGCCGGCTCCACCCTCAGGGCCTTGCGGATACCCACGAAACTCGAAATGACGCAGATGACGACGACAATCACGAACAGGGCCCTCAGGTCCCCGGCGAGCAGTTCCACCCGGCGCGGAAATTTGTCGTAGGTGAGCGAGATGATGCCGTAGCCGATGGCGTAGGCCATGACCCCCATGAGGAGCGACTGCTGGAGGATCATCCCGACGATGACGCGGTTCTGGGCGCCGATCAGCTTGAGCGTAGCGATGACCCGGATCTTGTCGATGGTGGAGGTATAGATGATGAGGGAGATGATGACCGCCGAGATGATGAGCAGGATGAGCCGGAAGAGCCCCAGTTGCATCCGGGCCTTCTCGATCATCCCCTTGGCGAGGATCTCTGTCTGCTCTTCGTTGGAGATGGCCCGGAAGTGGTTCCAGCGCCCGATCCGCCCCTGGACTTCCTCCAGGTTCGCCCCGGCCGCAAGGCGCGCCACCACCGTGTTCACCGTGTGGGTCGATTCCGTCAGGGCCGCCACGTTTTCCCGGAGGGTCTTCGCCTGGGGAAGCGAGAGGGCGGGGATGCCGGCCAGGCGGGCATTGATCCGCTCCCGCTGGTTGCGGACGGCGTCGTTGTCATACTTGAACTGGATATCCTGGGCGTCGGCCAGGCTCACATAGGCCGCGGGATCGCCGGAGGAGGAGACCATCTTCCCGGTGATGCCGACCACGGTGTAGTCGTGGAGCCCCAGGCGGATCGTCTCCCCCAGCTCCATCTTCATCCCCCGGGCCGCCACCATCTCGTAGTGCTTCTGGCGGATTCCCCGCCCGGCGATGATTTCGGGGGGCCCCCCCAGGCCGTTCAGGTCATGGCCGACGAGGAAGAAACGGAACGGCTTGCCGTGCCGATCGATCTGGATGGTCTGGAAGGAGAGGGGTGAGGCCTCGGCCACGCCGGGGACTGCCATGATCCGGTAGCGGATGTCCTCGGGAATGCGGGAGATGGCCGCAAAGGGGCCGCTCGTATCCTGCTGCACCACCCAGAGGTCGGCGCCGGTGGCACGGCTTATGGAGAGGGCGTCGGCGATGAGCCCCCGGTAGATTCCCCCCATGCTGATGACTACGCCGAGGAGGAGCCCCAGCCCGATGGTGGTGAGGACGAAGCGCCCCCGGTGGTAACGGATGTCCCGGATGGCCAGGTTCATGGCGCGGTCCTCACCTTCATACCGTCCGTGAATTTTGCCATTTCCGCCGGGGGAGCCAGGGCAATCCGCTCGCTCCCGTCCAGGCCGCTGCGCACCTCCGCAAGGTTGCGCCGGTCCTCGATACCCACCGCAATTTCCCTGAACTTCAGCCTGCCGCCGGCCGCGACGAACACTCCCCGTTTCCCACCCCGGAAGGCTATGGCCCCTGCCGGGATGGAAAGGGCTCTCTTTCCTTCTTCCGTAACTATATACACCTCGGACTGCTCCCCGAGGCGGAAGTGTTGCAGCGGCAACGTAAAGGCCACGTCCACCTCCAGCTCTTCGGTCACCCGGTCGCTCTCCCGGCCGATACGGGCAACCCGCCCGGCAAACTGTTCGCCGGGGGCCGAGCGGAGGGTGATGACGGCCTTTTTGCCGACTGCGACCCCCCTGAGCCGGGATTCGTCCACATTGGCCTTCACCCAGACCGTGGCGGGATCGGCAAGGGTGAAAATTGCGAGGCCGGGCGTCACCGTCGCTCCTTTCTCAAGGTCACGGGAGATGATGATCCCATCCTGTGGCGCATATATGAGGGTATCCGCCACCCGGCTGCGGGCAACGCCCAGCCCCGCGCGGCCGGCCTGATGCTCCATCCTGGCCGCGGCCAGCGCCGCGGAGCTGCGGGCTTCCTCTTCCCGGGAGACCCGGTAGTTGTTCTCGTACTGCTCCGACTCCTGCTGGGAAACAAGATTTTTATCCGCCAGGGTCCTGAAACGCCGGGCATTTTTCTCCGCCAGTTCGGAATTGGCCCGGGCCTTACGGAGAGCGGCCTCTTCTACGCCGATGTTGGCGGCCGCCTTGGTAACCGCCGACTCCGACTGGCGCTGCTGCTGGAGGAAATCATCGTTTTCGAGCCGCGCCAGGAGCTGTCCCCGCTTCACCGCGTCCCCCTGGTCCGCATAGAGTTCGACAATCCGGCCGGTGATTTTGCTGGATATCCCCACCACCACTTTGGCCTCGACGGTGCCGTTGCCGTAGACCTGGGCAACCAGGTCCCGTTTCTCAACCTTCACCGTTGTGACCTTCGGCGGGGCAAGGATGGTCATCTTGAGCAGGATGGCAACGGCCACGGCGATGGCGGCCCAAACCAGGCTCTTTTTGATGCGTGCCGGCATTGTGCGCAGGTTCATGATTCTCTCCTCGGAGATTGCTGTGGTTATTCTTTACCCACTGCCCGGTCTAGACGGGCCAGGGCGGCATGGTAGTCGTATCCGGCCTGGATGCGGGCCGTTTCGGCATTCAGTGCCTGGGACTGGGCGTCGGTCACCTCGATGATGCTCCCCACCCCCTCCCGGTAGCGCCCAACGGCGAGATCCCGGCTCTCGGCGGCGGCCGCCACCTCCTTTTCCGTCGATTCGCTGCGGGCCGCTGCGTCCCCGGCGCTGAGCCAGGCGGACTCCACCTCATTGGCGATGCGCAGTTTCAGGTTGCTCTGCCGGGCATCCGCGGCCCGCAGCAAAGCACGGGCCTCCTTCCCCTTCTCAACGGTGGAAAAACCGGAGAATACCGGTACGGTGAGATTCACCCCCACTGCCCATACATCGCCGCCGGGAGGGAATGTGCTGTCGGCATAGCCGATGCTCGCCGTCCCAGAGAGGATGGGATAATGGCCGCTTCGGGCGGTTTTAACGCCGGCCTCAGCCGCATTTCTCAGGGCGGCGTACTCCCTGAGCTCGGCCCGGGCGGCAAAGGCGGCACGCAGGCTCTCCTCCAGGCCGGGCAGAGGAGCGGCAAAAGCGGCGGGCTCCGCAAGCACCCGACCGTCAAGGGAGGAGACCCCCATGGCGTTTGCCAGTTCGACCCGGCCGATTTCCCGGTTGCTTTCGGCACGGATTAGGGCGGTTCGCGCCTCGTAGAAGCTTGCCTCGGCCCTGGCAACGTCCACCTTCGCCCTGATCCCCTGGTTGAAAAACTCCCGGGCCTGCCGGAACACCGCCTCCCTGGCTGCAACGGTTTCCCTGGTGGCAGCCACCTGTTTCTCGGCGGCCAGCAGCAGGTAATAGGCAAGCCTGGCACGAAAAGCCACGTCCTGGCGGGTTACCTCCCTGGACGCGGCGGCAGCCCTGCGATTTTCGCGCGCAGCCTCCACCGCCCCGGCAGTTCGGCCGAAATCGTAAATGGTCTGCCGGAGGTAGAGGGCATCGGTGTGCACCTCCGTGGCCTTTACGCTCTCAAGGGGGGTGAGATAGGAGCGCCCTTTGCTCCAGTCAGCGGCAATGGCGATGCCGGGGTAATAACCGGCAACGGCCTGCCCCGCCCGCGCCTCAGCGGCGGAGACGTTCTCATTGGCCTCAATGGCGAGGGGGTGGCTTTTCAGGGCGGTGGCTACGGCTTCATCCATGGTCAGAAGTTCTGCTGCATGGAGCTTTGCGGACAGAATGAGGATCAGGCCAAGTGCCATGGTCATCTTCATGGAGGGGTCCTTTTCATTCCACATTTAGAATGTTAAGCGAATAAATACTCACATCATGCACAAAAAAAATCAGCGAATCAGGTGCATGAAGTTATCCCAGAGTTTTTTGGCTTCATCACGGATGTCGAAGGATGTGCCGGCGACGGTCCAGCGGAGGGCGGTGAATTGGATCATCCCCAGCATGGTCAGGGCCGTCTCCCGCGGCGCAAGGGAATTCCTGATTTCCCCTTCGGCAATGCCGGCCGCAATGATGCCGGCGAGGGTTTCCACATAGCCGGCCATGCGCTGGGCGATGACTCGGGAGAGTTCCCGGTCGCCGAGATGAACCTCGTCGGAGAAGATGAAGCGTGGAATCCCCGGAAGCTCCGCTATCAACGAAACATGGGAGAAGAAGATGGCCCTAAGTTTCTCCAGGGGGGGGCCGCTCCCCCCTGCAATGGCCGCCGCCTTCCCCATGACCTCGGTGCCGATGAAATCAGCCAGGGCAGAGAGGATCTCCTGCTTGCCGCCGAAATGCCGGTAGATGTTGGCCTCGCTCATGCCGGCCCGGCCGGCGATGGCGGCAATCGTAAGAGAGTTCACCCCCTGGGCGCCGATGACCTGAATGGCCGCCTGGACGATCTCCTCCTTGCGTATGCGTGTACTTTTCTTCGGCAGCATATCAATCCTCATGCGAATATTCATTCACATAATACTTGGGCAAGAGAACATCCGTCAACCGTTAATCATGGTCGAGTCCCATCACCGTTTCAAGAGCCGGGCGACCTCCCCCTCCATGTCGGTCGCATCGATCCGCGCCTGCTGCAGAAGCGCCCCCCAGCTCTTCCCCCCATCTTTGGCGTCGCGCAGGATCCGGGGCGCCGGTCGCTTCGTTTTCCGGGCAATGAGGGATGCAATAATCATTTCCTGGTTCGAAGCACCCCCTTTGCGCATTCCCGTCAACTCCCCATTGCTCAGCAGCCGGTAACGAAGAAGCAGCTCATCTACCGCTGCCGCGGCGAGGCCCGATGCCGGGGCCTTTGCGGCCAGCACCCCGGCGAAGGTGGAGCCCAGGGACCGGGGGGAGATCCCCTGGGCGGCGACAACGTCCTGCCACGACTTGCCCGACTGTTTCGCATCCAGCAGTGATTCCGGGGTCGTCCCGGATTTGGAGGCAATCCCGTAGGCAACCCAGAGGTCATCCGCCGAGGTTCCCTTCTGCTTCTTCATCACGATCGATTTTTTCTCGACGCCGAAAACGGCAGCGAAAAATGAATTCTGGGTGGTGGCCAGGAAATATGGGTCGGCCACCGTCGGCCTTGCGGGATCGTAGGAGCGGTCGGTGAAGCAGTGGCAGTTTATTGTCGGAATTGCCCCGGCAGTGATGGGCAGGAGAAGAATAGACATCAGAAAAAATGAAATGATTCCGGAGTGTGAGTTGCGCATTGAAGAACCTTTCAGTGTGAAATGATCGCTCCCCGTTCAGAGTCCATAGAGGGGATTTGCCGCGACTCGGCGATGATATCTTAATCGATCAGGCAAACCCACGTCTTGACCTGAGTCAAGACAGTCAAACAGATAATA
This sequence comes from Geobacter benzoatilyticus, assembly GCF_017338855.1. NCBI lineage: Bacteria > Pseudomonadati > Thermodesulfobacteriota > Desulfuromonadia > Geobacterales > Geobacteraceae > Geobacter > Geobacter benzoatilyticus. Next base: position 1,178,494 of record NZ_CP071382.1, on the reverse strand, counting down.
TTAAAATCCCTTGACATACAGTTTTCAGAATGTTTTACTGTGCATATGCACAATATCAAACAGGAGGTTTTCCCATGAAAATCTGTTTTCCGGTGGCAACCGACGACGGTCTGGCCAGCAAGGTTTACAACCATTTTGGTTCAGCCCAGCGTTTCATCGTGGTGGACACAGAAACCGGCGCGACCCTTTCCATCAACAACGGCGACAAGCAGCATACCCACGGAGCGTGCAGTCCCCTGAGGGCACTGGCCGGCAATCCCATCGACGCGGTTGTGGTGGGTGGCATCGGCGCCGGCGCCCTTACCATGCTGAACCGGGCACAGATCCGGGTGTTCTGCTCCCAGGCGGCCACCGTGGGAGAAAATGTTGACCTGTTCAAGAGCGGAGCGTTCCAGGAAATCGCACCGCAGACCTGCGGCGGCCACAGCCACGGTCACGGCTGCGCCCATTAGGCACGGGACCTGACCCATGTCGCCGCGCAAAAAGAAACACCGCAACTGCATTTGTCCCCTAAGGGAGAAGCTGGGGCACGTCTTCAAACCCGCCGGTACCCCCCTCATGGATATGGAAGTCATCAGCCTTGAACATGACGAACTGGAGGCCCTCTACCTCTGCGACGGCCGGGATCTGAACCAGGAACGGGCCGGCGAGATGATGGGGGTCTCCCGCGGAACTGTTCAGAGACTCCTGGCCCAGGGGCGGAAAAAGGTCATCGACGCCCTGGTGGGGCAAAAAGCTCTGGCGATTGCCGGTGATCTTCCCGGCGAAGAGTCCGGCCGAGGCAATGCAACTACTCCGGAATGCCCACAGGAGAAAGGAAACTGCAATGTCTGAATTTTACTCGGAGAAGGTCAGGGACCATGTCCGCAACCCCCGTAACGTCGGCTCGCTGGATGACGCCAACGTGGTGGTTCAGGCCGGCGACCCCGACTGCGGCGATGCGGTCCTTTTCTTCCTGAAAATCGAGGGGGAGGTTATCCGCAACGTCAAGTTTCTTATCAAGGGATGCGGCGCGGCAATCGCCACCTCGTCGGTGGCCACGGAACTGGTCATGGGGAAGGGTCTCGACGAGGTGCTGGCCCTTGACGACCAGGCCATAGCCTCTGCCCTGGACGGGCTTCCCGAGGAAAAAATGCACTGCTCCAACATGGCTGCATCGGCCCTCCATGCGGCCGTTGAACAATACCGGTCCACGGTTGCGGGGGAGACTTCACCTGTGGAATAAATTAATGGACTGGACACAAAGAGATTAACTACTGCAACAGGGAGGATTTACGTGAGTGATGTACAGCTGGGAGAAAAGGTGACGCAGAAATCGTGCAGCAGGGAACAGACCGAAGAGCTATACAAGCTCAAGGAGCAGATCGACCTGCAGGAAACCCTCTTCGGAATCCGGAACAAGATCGTGGTCCTGTCGGGCAAAGGTGGTGTGGGCAAGAGCTCCGTGGCCGCAAATCTGGCCGTATCTCTATCCCTCCAGGGGAAAAAGACGGGGCTTCTCGACGTGGATCTCCACGGTCCGAGCATCCCGACCATGCTCGGCATCGAAGGGAAGCTCCCCGCCTCCGCCGGTGGCCGGATCGAGCCGGTGGCCTACAGCGAAAACCTCAAGGTCATGTCGGTGGGGCTCCTGCTCCGCAACCAGTCGGAGGCGGTGGTCTGGCGGGGACCGGCCAAGCACGGCGTCATCAAGCAGTTTCTGGCCGCCGTGGAGTGGGGGGACCTGGACTACCTCATCGTCGATTGCCCCCCAGGCACCGGCGACGAACCCCTGTCGGTCATCCAGCTTCTGGATGGGGCCGAAGGCGCCATCATCGTCACCACCCCCCAGGATGTAGCCCTCACCGACGTGCGCAAATCGGTCACTTTCTGCCGGCAGATGAATCTGCCGGTGCTCGGGGTCGTCGAGAACATGAGTGGTTTTGTCTGCCCCCACTGCGGCGAAAGCGTGGACATCTTCAAAAGCGGCGGCGGAAGCAGGATGGCCGACGAAATGAATGTGCCGTTCCTGGGGAGGATACCGCTGGACCCGGCCATGGTCAGCGCCGGCGATGCAGGCGCCCCCTTCGTGGAGCATCAGGCAGCCTCTCCCGCGGCCAAGGCCTTCGGCGAAATCGTTGCCACCGTGGCGGAGCTCTGCGCCCCAGGCAAGTAAGGAGCAATCCATGGACCCGTTCGAGGAACTCAGGACCGTTGCTGTTCAGCAGAACCTGGTGGGAGATTTCCCGGCATGGCTCCTGGGGGATGTCCTGGGCATTGCCGATAATCCGGAGAGGTATCGGGACACCATCACTCTGGTCGAGACACTCATTGCCCAGATCAAGGACTATGATCCCTTTGCCGGCACGGGATGCTTCGATGATTCGGTGGGCATCGAGCAGGTTCAGGCTACGCTACGCCGCATAAAGCACGGTTGACTACCGGAGCCCGAGAGGGGAAAACCCTCGAGGGCTCTTCATTTCTTGGCGGCACGGGGTTTCGCCACCACCACCCGAGGCGAGCTGTTCACCCTTCACTGAAGGTGCAAGAATCGCTCTGGTAGTGCAAATACTGCATCTGATGCGACACCCATCCACTAAACTCAAACCGTAAATTTCCCAAAAAATCAATATATTGACAACAGACTAACCGCTGGCATGGTCCTTGAGATACTTCTTTCCGAGGAACAACACAGCACTCTCAAGGAGGAAGATCATGAACAACAGGAAATTGGGAATTTACGCACTGGTAGCGGCATGCGCGCTCTCCTTCGGCGCGGAGGCATTCGCCAGGGGGAGCGGTGGAAGGCAGGGGGGAGGCCAGACTCAGCTGAGAGACGGCAGCGGTACCATGCAGCAAAGCAGGACCAAGACCATGTCGCAGGATCGGAAGCAAATCAAGGACGGCAGCGGCGCCAAGCAGCAAACCAGAACGCAGACCCGGACCCAGGATCAGGAACAGCTCCAGGACGGCAGCGGCACCATGCAGCATATCAGGACGCAGACCCGGACCCAGGAAAGTCAATAATTGCAAAAACGTCAGCTGATCATGGATTCCCGCGGCAGCGAATGGTGGAGAAGGCTCGACATCTTCAGGCGAGCCTTCCTGCACCGGCACCTGTCCGCGGGATTTTCTTTCCGGGGGAAGTGCAAAAAACAGCCGGGCCGTGCAGAATCTGCACTGTTTTTACGGCCTCAAGGCTGGGGCACAAAGCGAAAACCCAAACAATATTAAATCATTACAACAAAACAACCCCTCTGGCACGATGCTTGAGATGCTCCTCTGCAGCAGCATCATTTCCGCGCAAGGAGGATACACCATGGACGGTAGGAAAATGGCTGTGTGGGGAATGACTTTGGCATGTGGGCTGACCATCGGCAGCGAGGCCTTCGCCTTGGGCAAAGGTGATCTCGACCAGCTCCGCCTGAAAGACGGAAGCTGTCTCACCACGACAAGCGTGCCCCTGGCATCCCAGACGCTGACCACCACGACAACACCGACCCAGGACAGGCTGAAGGACGGAAGCTGCCTGACCACCCCTGATCAGGACCGGCTGCAACTTAAAGACGGCACCGGGTCCGTGAATGTGGACGGTTACGGAGCGGACGACGTACTCCCGGATTCCGGCGAAACCCTCTTCTGACCACTAGTATCCAAGCATCACCCCGGCAGCATAAAACCTGAAACCGTGGCGGATGAAATCCCGCTTCGCCGGTGCGTCACCCGTCACGGTTTCACCCCGCCTTCCAAGGTTTCAGACCATTCCCGTTCATTATTTCAGGTATCGCAGCGCCTCGTCCCCCAAAACCCTCTCCACGGCCAGGGGGAGGAGTTCGGCGGAGTCCTTTCCGGTGGCGGCTATCATCTTCAAAGCGTAGCGGGCAATGTTGATGCCGTCGCGAACCGAGTAAAGCTCGTCGGCCCCATGGGCCCGCTGGAGGAAATCGACCACGTACGTGAGTATCCGCGTCGGGGCGAAGGGGAGATTCTCCCTGAGAATCATCAGCTCCTCGTCGGCCTCGGGAAAGTCGATGAAAATCTGGGGCTGGAGCCGGGAATGGATGTACTCGGGAACCTCGAAGGTGGAGGCATCCTCGTTCATGGTGACCACGATCCTGAAGTCCCGGTGGGCCGGCACCCGCAGCCCAGTGATGATGGACTCCACGTAGCGCCGGTCGTCCAGGAGCGGTGCCAGGGAAGCCCACGCCTTCTCGCTCATGCGGTTCCCCTCGTCGAGGATGAGCACCCCCCCCTTGACCATGGCCGAAACCAGGGACGACGCGGCGTACTGGATCTTCCCGTCGGGGCCGATGACCGGGGTGATGATGAGGTCCTCGGGGCGGGTGTCCATGGTGGCCTGGAAGAGGTAGACGGGGCGTCCCAGGCGCTGTGCCGCCGCGTAGGCGAGGGTGGTCTTCCCCACGCCGGGCTTGCCGATGAGGCGGGGGTTGAAGGGGATGTCCCGGTCGTCGATGACCATCCATGCAGCCAGGAGCTGCTGGAGGAGATCATCCTGCCCGACCCATTTCAGGGAAAGCTGGACTGGACCGGCCAGAGTAAGGGAAATCCCGTCGATTGTCGTCTGTTCCATATTCAATTCACCTGTCGATAACGTACATCATGGCGAGTTTCGCCCGGTTGTCCAGGCATTGCGGGCAGAGGGCGCCGGCGTCGTTCCAGAGCTCCGCCGCCAGCCATTCGCCCGCCTCCTCGTAAAGGGAGCGCTCTTCTCCGGGAACGAACTCCATCCCGCACACCGTGCAGATCTTTGCTTCATTGTCCATGACTTTACCTGTTCAAGCGTGTTTACAAAATTGCATCCTGCCGTGTTTCACCTATACTTGCCCTGATACTATACAAAGGAGTTCTCTTCATGCTTACCATGCAGGACATCAAGAACCACTACTATTTCACCGACGAAGACGCAGAGCTCCTGCGGTCTCTCCAACCCGTTGCAGATGCCAACATGGACCGGATGGCCGACGAGTTCTACGATTACCTCCTGGGAATCCCCGAAACGGCGACCTACATAAAAGACGAGAACTTCCTCCTGAAGCTGAAGAAGACCCACAGGGACTGGTTTTCGTCACTCTTCACCGGCACGTACGACAACCAGTACCTCAACACCCTCCAGAGGATCGGCTCTGCCCACGTCCGGGTCGGACTGAATGCCCACTTCGTGAACGTAGGCATGAATCTGGTGCGTCACTTCGTGGTGGAAATGCTCCAGGAAAACTTCCCCGGCCACGAGGAGCGGCGACGCCTGCGGGCCGCCTGCGAGAAGATCATCGACATCAATCTCGACATCATGAGCGCTTCGTACCAGCAGGAAGAACTCAAGAAATTCTTCCTCTCCCGCCGCCTGGAATCCCAGCTCATCAAGGCAACCGAACGCTTCACCCACGGCCTGAACCTGGTCCTGGTGCTGGCCCTGGCCGGGCTCTCCCTGTCGGTGGTGGGGCTGTTCGTCTGGGATATCGGCCACATCTTTCAGGGTAACGTGGAGAAGGGTATCCTCTCGGCCCTCGGTTCGCTGCTCATTCTCTGGATGATGATCGAACTCATGGAGAACGAGGTCAAGATCCTCAAGGGGGGCCGGTTCAACATCCTCTTTTTTATCGGCGTCATCATCGTGGCCATGATCCGGGAGATTCTCATCTCAACCCTGCGCCACGACCCCCTCACCACCCAGGCGTTCCTGGCCGGCACGCTCCTCATCCTCGGCGTAGTCTATTTTCTGGTTTCCAAGAGCCAACAACCCTACACCTCCCACTGAGGGACTCGCCGCCGGATTCGGGCCATCTTCGGCCGACCCTTCCTCGGGCACTCCTCGACGTAGCGCTGCTACGCCTGCGGGTTCCCTCGGGCGGGAACGGCCGAATCTGACCCAAATCCGGCGGCGATGACACTTCATCCTTACATCATCGATAATTATTTTAGCTTATTCCGCACCAGGTCCGCCAGGCAGTCGATGAAAGCCGGGGAGCAGTTCAGGGACGGAGAGCGCCGGAACCTGGCGTACCCCAGCTTGTGGGCCAGCATGGCGTACTCGATGTCGATCTCGTGGAGGGTCTCGATGTGGTCCGACACGAAGGAGAGGGGGACCATGAGGAGGTTTTTCACCTGGTGGGCCGCCAGGTGCTCCAGCATCTCCTCGGTGGAGGGCTCCAGCCACTTGACCGGCCCGGCCCGGGACTGGAAGGCCAGATGGTACGTAACCCCCTCGAACCGCTCCATTACAAGCCGCACCGTCTCCTCGATGTGGGAGAGGTACGGGTCCCCCTCGTCAATGAATGATTGGGGAAGGGAGTGGGCCGAAAAGAGAATCTGTACCTCGGCCAGGGGGTGGAAGTCGTCGAGCCCCTCCTTTATTTTCTCGGCCAGGGCCTCGATGTAGCGGGGGTGGTCGTAGAACCGGTCCACATAGGTGATGTCGAAGCCGGCGCCGGACTGATCCAGGACCCGCTTCAGCTCGTTCACGCTGGAGCCGGTGGTTGCCCGGGAGTAGTGGGGGTAGAGGGAAAGAGCGATGATCCGGGTGATCCCCTCCCGCCGGATGGCCGCCAGGGCCTCCACCGTGGTGGGTTTCCAGTAGCGCATGGCCGTAAAGCAGCGGTATCCCTCCCCAAGGGCCTCTTCCAAGGCTTGAGCCTGGGCCTCCGTCAGTTCCCGAATGGGGGACTTGCCACCGATCTCCTCATATTTACGTTCCACCGGGCGGGCACGCTTCCTGGCGATGAGCCGGGCAATGAACGGCTGCAGGAAGGAAGGCCCTATCCGGATAATGTCCCGGTCGGTGAAAAGATTAACGAGAAATGGCTCCACGGCTTCCAGGGAATCGGGCCCCCCCATCTGAAGGAGAAGGACGGCAGTTTTTTCTGACATGGTCGCCTCATTAATGATATAAACTCCGGCCTCGCGGCATTCTCTTCCAGATACCCCATTAGCCTGGAACGGTCAAGGAGGAATAGAATAATCGTCCGCGGGAACTTCGGCACGGTTGGTGTATAGTTACTCGTAAGACACACGATCCACGTGCCGGAAAGAGAGTGCCCCATGGCTTTCAGGATGGCTCTTACCCGCAAGTTCCTCACAACAGTCGGCACCACCGTGCTTGTGACGCTCGGCATCCTCTTTTTCTTCATGTACGAGCAGTCCAAGGAGGCCATTTACAACCTCGTGGATCGCCAAAGCACGGCCTTGCTCCAGCAAGTGCTCATTACCCGGGCCTGGATATCGGAACATGAAGGAATCTACCTGCGTCAATCGCCCGGCATGGAACCGAACCCCTATCTGCCCGGCTCCGGCATCACCGATAAAGAGGGACGGAAGTACGTCTTCCACAACCCCGCCCTGGCAATCCGCAAGCTCTCCGAATACGCGGACCGCCAGGGGCTCTACCGCTTTCACCTTGCCAGTCTCAGACCCCTGAACCCTGCCAATACGCCGACTCCCTTCGAGGCGCAGGCCCTCAGGCAGTTTGAGCTGTCGGGCTACAACGCCAGCAAGCGGGGAATAGCCGGCATCGTGCAGGAGGGGAGCAATTCTGCCTACCAACGGGTTATCCCCCTCGTGGTTGAAAAATCGTGCCTTGTGTGCCACCTGCGGCAGGGGTACCGGCTTGGCGATATCCGCGGCAGCCTGAGCGTAACCATTCCCCTCCATGAAGCGGAGCGGCAGATCGGCAAGGCGCGCATCCTCTATGCCTCGGCAGCCTTCGGGATAATGGCCGTGGTTATGGGCACCCTTTACCTACTCCTGCGCCGGATGGTGCTCAAGCCTGTGGCCCATCTCCACACCGTGGCCTCAAAGCTCAGTGCCGGCAACTACAATGCCCGCGCCGCCCTAGCCACGGGGGACGAACTGGAGAACCTCGGCGCCGCCTTCAACTCCATGACCGACCAGATAATCAACGGTTACCAGTCGGGCCTCAAGACCCTGGCGGCAGCCGTGGAGGCCAGGGACTCCTACACCCGCGGCCACATAGACCGGGTGGCCCGCTACGCCCTCGGCATCGCCCGTGAAATGGGCCTTGCACCCGAGATCATCACCAAAGTTGAAATAGCGGCCATTCTCCACGATATCGGCAAGATCGGCATCCCGGACGCTATCCTCCGCAAGGAAGGCCCCCTCTCACCGGAAGAGTTCGGGATAATGCAGGCCCACTCCCTCAAGGGAATGGAAATCATCTCCACCTCCAGCTTTTTCTCCTCGGTTATGGACGCCATCCTCCACCACCATGAATTTTACGACGGATCGGGCTACCCCGGCGGACTCAGGGGCGAAGAGATTCCTCTGGTGGCGCGGATCATCACCGTGGCGGACAGCTTCGACGCCATGACCACCGACCGCCCCTACCGCAGGGGCCTCGACTGGAAAACGGCCCTCGAAGAGATTGTGGCGGCAAAGGGAAGCCAGTTCGATCCCCTGGTGGTCGATGCTTTTGTACAGGGGATGAAAAAGGGAAACTTTGTCGTGCGGGGCGAGACAGACGCATCCCGCAGAACCGGCGATGTTGAGCCCGCTGCTCAGTAGTGGGGGGGCGGCTCCTCGTCCTCCGGCGCCCTCACCATGGATGGCGCCGCGGCCTGAAGCTGCTCCCGGAGCAGTTTCAACTCCTCCTCCATCCGGCTGATGGTCTGCTGCTGCCGGTAGACCACATCATTCAGTTCGTGCACTGTGCGCGACAGGTGGGTGACGTGGATTTCCAGGTCAGTAATGCGATCGTCCATGGGACCCTCTCTCAACGGAAAACAGGAAAAGGCAGCCACCTGAGCTGCCTTTTCCCTTTCCAATTTTGCTTTTCCCGGTTCTTTTACTTCTGGGACAGCCGGTGCACGCACTCGACCATGTGGATGGCGTTCTCCGGCGGCACCGTGGGGAGAATGCCGTGCCCCAGGTTGAAAATGTGGCCGGGCCGTCCCGCGTTCTCGTCCAGAACCCGCTTCACCTCGGCTTCTATAACATCCTTCGGCGCAAACAGGACCGTGGGATCCAGGTTCCCCTGGACCGCCATGTTCGGGCCGAGAACTTCACGGGCCTTGCCCAGGTTCACATGCCAGTCGAGCCCCATGACGTCGCCGCCGGCCTTCTGCACGGTGTCCAGCATGGTGCCGGACCCCTTCACGAAGTGGATGACCGGGGTGTTCTGGCGGTCCAGGCCGTTGATGAGCTTCTGGGTGTAGGGGAGGACGAACCGCTCGTAGTCCACAGGGGAGAGGACGCCGCCCCAGGTGTCGAATATCTGGATCGCCTGGGCGCCGGCCTTGATCTGGGCGTTCAGGTATTCCATGTCCATCATGGTCACCTTCTCCATGAGGGCGGCATAGACCTCGGGGGCAGCATACATCATCCGCTTGATGGTGGCCCAGTCCTTGGAGCCCTTCCCCTCAACCATGTAGCAGGCGAGGGTGAACGGCGCCCCGCCGAAGCCGATGAGGGGAACCTTGCCGGCCAGCTCGTTGCGGAGGATCTTGATGGCATCGATGACGTAGGGGACATCTTCCTCGGGCTTGGGAATCCTGAGCCGCTCCACGTCGGCCATGGTGCGGACCGGATTCTCGAAGACCGGACCGGGGACGAAATCGAGCTTGAGCCCCATGGGCTCCACCGGGGTGAGAATATCGGAGAAGAGAATCGCCGCATCGACCCCCAGGATGTCCACCGGCTGGATGGTCACCTCGGCAGCCAGCTCCGGGGTCTTGCAGAGCTCCAGGAAGGTGCACTTGGAGCGCACCGCCATGTATTCGGGGAGGTAGCGCCCGGCCTGGCGCATGAGCCACACCGGGGTACGGTCAACGGGCTTTCCCCAGCAGGCGTCGAGAAAACGATTGTTCATTGAAAATCCTCCTCAGAGAAATTGTTTTGGAATTTTGATCAAAAACTCAGGAACGTGAGATTTGCGTCAGATTGGTGCACCCGCAGAAGCTCCCGCGGAGGCGTAGCAGCGCTACGCCGCACAAGGAGAGATTCGAGGACGGCGCCAAGATGGCGTAAATATCGCGTTCCTCCCTACGCCTTCTTCTGAAGGCGTATCGGCACATAATTGCAGAACGGCTCCTCCGCCATATAGTCCCCGTACACCGCGTCGGCCCTTGCTCGGCAGCCGCCGCAGACGTTGATGAACTCGCACTCGCCGCACTTCCCCTTGTAGGCCTTGAAGTTGCGCAGGTCCTTGAAGATCTCGGAGTTCTCCCAAATCTCCCGGAAGGGGGTCTCCTTCACGTTGCCGGCGGTGCGATGGAAGTAGGAGCAGGGCTTCACGTTGCCGAAGCAGTCGATGAGGCAGATGGTCTGGGCCGCGATGCACCCCTTGCCGCCGCCGGTGGAGAAGGTGAGGGAGCGGCGCTCGAATTTCACCCCCTCTTCCTTGGCCCGCATGGGTACCATCCGGTAGTAATGGGGGGCACAGGTGGGGCGCATGAGGATCTCGTCCTCCAGCTTCTCCTGCTGGTAGTGCCACTCCAGAATCTCCTCGTAATCCTCCTTGGAGATGAGCTCGTTCATGATCTCCTCGCCCCGCCCCGTGGGTACGATCATGAACATGTACCAGGCAGTGGCGCCCAGCCCCTTGGCCACCTTGAAGGTGTTGGCGATGTCGTGCTGGTTCCGCTTGGTGAAGGAAGAGTTGATGAGGAACTTCTGGCCGTTCTTGCGGAAGAGCTCCGCGGCCCGCACCACCCCTTCGAAGGCGCCGGGGCACTGGCGAAAGTCGTCGTGGACCGCGGCCGTTGAGCCATCCAGGGAGAGGGATACCATCTTGATGTCGGCCTTCCGCATCTTCTGGCAGATATCGTCGGTGACCAGGGCGCCGTTGGTGGCCATGCACATGCGCAGCCCCAGGGAGGTGCCGTACTCGGCCAGCTCGAAGATGTCCTTGCGCATGAGGGGCTCGCCCCCGGAGAGGACGACGACCGGCTTGGAGAAGTCGGCAATCTCCTTCAGGAGCTTCTTTCCCTCCTCGGTGGTGAAATCACCCTCGGAGGAGGTCAGGTCGGAGGAACAGCGGCAGTGGACGCACTTGAGGTTGCACTTCTGGGTGGTTTCCCAGGCAACCCACTTGGGAATGAATTCTTCGGCCATGGGTTCTCCGTTTCGTGTGGCAATCCTGTAAATCCTACTATGAATAACGCAGGCAGCACAAGCAGTTTCCCTGCCGGCACCGTCCCGCGGCAGGTGCCGGCCCCTGCGTGTCCATCAAAAAAGGGGCACCGACACCGATGCCCCTTTCAGACCTTGCCTCCCTGTCAGCAGGGGTGCACTGACGCACTACCCACCACACGGGGTGGCACATACCGTTTTTTCATGACAACACACCTCCTTATGTTTATGTTCCTGCGTGCACATCTGTTTTATGGCGTGTCTATACGGCGCTTCAGCTCCTTGACTATTTCAGCGATGGTATGCTGGTGGAGCTCCTTGATGCCGATAACCACCGAAGCCGATTTCCCTGTCCGCAGGTTGTAGAGATCGAGCCTGAGCTTCAGCTCCTGGATCATGCCGACGGTGGGGGCCACATTCTCGTCACGCTCCAGAATCTTGCCCGAAAGGATGGCATCGGGAGCCCACTTGAGCTTCAGCTGATCCTGCACTTCTTCAGGCGCTTTTGCCCGAAGGGCTGCCAAGGTCTGGGGACCTTTGCCGTATTCCCGCTCCATGGTGAAATCCGTCGTGTACAGCCCCTGCTTCTGGAGCTCCGAGGCCAGGTTCGCCTCATCCTCTCCGCGGCAGATGAAGTATGCCCCTTCAGCCTTCTCGAAGGGGGCGAAAACGAGCACCTGCTTCACGGCGCGGAAATCTCCGGCACTCCCTTCCGAAAACTCGAAAGCCTTCACGCCGTTGGTGGCACGCATCGCCTGCCCGATGATCGGACCGCAGCCGGCAGCAACCGCCAGGGCAAGGACGACACACACCACGGAGAATAATTTCTTCATTTCAACACCCCCTGCAGATTATGTGGCACTTCGTGCAATCGTCGCTGTTGGAATGGTGGGGCACCGACGCCACCTCATGGCACTCCAGACAGTTTTTCTGCTGCACCGCCTGCCGATGTGCCGCCGAATCGGGTATCCGCGGCGAATAGCGCTCCACCCTGGACGGGCATCCGGCCAATACAGCAACGGAAAATATACCAATCGTCAACCGGCAAAGCTTTCTGTACATACCTTCCCCCAATCCGGTCCATCCGGAGCAGTAAACGTTCCTATATTATACTTTTCCGACTATTAAAGTCCAGTATCAACAAAACGATGTCAATCGGCTTGATTGCGCATAATGCCGCCTCACTCCGCCATCTTCCGGTTGAAGATGGCCACCGTTGCGGCAAAGGCAACCAGGGCGGTTACGGCGAGGATTGAGATAAGGCTCCCGTCGAAACCGCCAGTCAGAAGCGCCCGGCGCGACCCCTCGAAGAGGGCGGTTGTGGGGATCGCCATGACGGCGGTTCTCAGGGACTCGGGATAGGAAGATACCGGAAAGAAAACCCCGGAAAGGAAGATGAGCGGCATGATGATAACCGCCTGGACCTTGCCGATGGTCTCGGGCTTGTCGAGGATGGTGCCGCAAACGGTACCGGCGCAGGAAAACACCATGGAGCCGAGGACGATGAACGCCAGGTATCCCGCCAGATGGGCCGGGTCGAAGCGGACTCCGGTCAGGAGGAAGATGACCGCAGCCACCGCCACCCCCTTGAGGGCTCCCTGGGTGAAACCGGAGATGATCTTGCCGATGACGATGTCGTAGACCGTGATGGGGGTAACCCGGTAGGCCTCGATGGTCTGCTGCACCTTGCGGTGGAACCACATGCTCCAGGCGCTTTCGTCGAAGGCGGCGGAAACGGCCGTCATGGTGATGAGGCCGGGCGCCATGAAGACGGTGTAGGGAACCCCCTCCACATCGGCGATGTAGCCGCGCAAACCGAAGCCGAAGGCAAGGTAGAAGGTGAGGGGTGAGGCCACCACCGCCACCAGTTCCGAGAAGAGGCTGCGGCGGAGTACCAGCATGTCCCGCTTCCAGATGGAAAAGGCGCCCTTCAACATTATTCCCGCACCTCCCGCCCCGTCAGCTCGATGAACACATCCTCCAGGGTCGGCTCCCGCAGGCAGATCTTGCGGATGTCTTCGGTGCCGATGGCATCCATCAGAGGCTTGAGGCTCTCCTCACCGGCAAGGGAGAGGCGGAAGAGGTCGCCGGTGCGCTGGAGTGAGCGGACAAAGGGAAAACCGGCCAGGACCGATTCGTAATGGTCGGTGTTGGCCCGGAACTGAAGCTCGTAGCAGTGGGCGTGGGCCATCCTGTCCTTGAGCTGGGCGGCGGTCCCGTCCACCAGGGCCTTGCCGTGGTCCATGATGACGATCCGGTCGCAGAGGGCATCGGCCTCGTCCATGTAGTGGGTGGTGAGAAAGATGGTCATGGAATCCTTCAGGGACTCGACATACTCCCACACGGCCCGGCGGGACTGGGGGTCGAGGCCGGTGGTGGGTTCATCGAGAAAGAGGACCCGTGGGGTGTGTACCAGTGCCCTGGCCACCACCAGGCGCCGCTGCATGCCGCCGCTGAAGGTGTCGGGAAAGTCGTTGCGCCTGCCGGCAAGCCCCACCAGATCCAGAAGCTCGTCCACCCGCCGGCTGGTCTCGGCAGCCCCCATGCCATGGAGCCGGGCCTGCATCACCAGATTCTCCCGGGCGGTGAGGTAGCGGTCGAGGTTGTTGTCCTGGGGAACGACACCGATGAGGCGCCGCACCTCCTTCCCCTGCCGCTGGACGTCGAATCCCCCCACCAGGGCCGTGCCGGAATCGGGACGAAGCAGGGTGGTAAGTATCCGGATAATGGTGGTTTTGCCGGCGCCGTTGGGGCCGAGAAGCGCGAAAATGGACCCCTGCTCCACTTCCAGCGAGAAGGAGTCCACGGCCGCAAGCGGGCCGAAGTGCTTGGTTATGGAGCGAAGAGTGAGGGCCGAGGCCATGGAGTTATCGCTCCTCCTTGCGATTGGGAATGATGCAGGTGTTGTCCATGGGGAAAAGAAGCGAGAACGCGCTACCCCGGCCATTTTCCCCCGGCTTCACCCAGACCATGCCGCCATGGGCGTCCATGATCCCCTTGACGATGGAGAGGCCGAGCCCTGACCCCTTTGACATGAAGCCGGTCCTGCCGGAAGAGTGGTAAGCGATGTCGCCGACGCCATAGAATTTCTCGAAGATCCGCACCCGCTCCTCGGGGGGGATGCCGATTCCGGTATCGGCGATTTCGAGCCGGTAAAAGGCGGGATGCCCCGAGATATTGGCAGGGAACTCCCGGTAAAAGGGACGGAGGTAATCGGCCTGGGGGAGGAGGTCGTCCAGGGAGGCAAGCTCGCCGCTGATGGTGATCCGTCCCCCGTCGGCGGTGAACTTGATGGCGTTTTCCAGGAGATTGCGGGTCACGAGCCGGCAAAAACCCTCGTCAGCCGGCACGCTGCAAGTGTCCTCGGCAATGGCTACCTGGATATCGCGCTCCGACAGGGGAAGAAGAAGGGTCTGCCGCACCTCGCCGCAGAGTTTGAGAAGGTTCACCATCCGCTTGTTGACGGCAAACCCCTTGGTTTCGATCCGCGAAATGGAGAGGAGATCATCCACGATGCCCCGAAGCTGGGTCGCCCCCTCGTAGACGGACTCCATCATCTCCTTCTGCTCGGGAGTCATCTCCAGTCCACTGTATTTGAGAAGGAACTGGAGCCCCCCGATGACCGAGGTAAGGGGGGTTTTCAGCTCATGGGAAGCCATGCCGATGAAGGTATTCTTGGCGGCGTTCAGGCGCCCCAGCTCCATGTTGGCCCGTTTCATCTCCTCCAGGTTCTCCCGGAGGGTCTGGCGGCTCTGGATCAGCTCCTGGGTGGTGAGCTCCTTCTCTTCTTCCATTTTCTTGCGATTGGTCACATCTTCAACGACATAGACGAAACCATGTTCATGTTCGGTGGGGTGCATGGGGAAACAGCACGCCTTGTACCACCCGGTTAACATGGGAAATTTTACATCGGAGCAATTTGTTTTGGGGTCGGTGCACTGGTCGAAGATGCTTTCCGGTGCCTGGTGCTTTCCGTAAAAGAGCTCGGTAATATCCCGATTGAGAATGTCGCTGTAAGTGGCGTTGAAATATTCTATGACCCGCTTGTTGCAGCGGATGATCGTGTTGTAGGGGTCCGTGAGAAGAACCAGGTCCGAGATGGTATCGAAGGCCGCTTCCCATTCCATCTTCCCCTGGCGGATCGACCGCTCGGCCCGGCGCCGGATACGGCGCTCCGCCGCCTCCCGCAACTCCCGCTCCACGGCCGGAATCAGGCGCGACAGATTCCCCTTCATGAAATAGTCATTGGCACCGGCCCGCATGGCATCCACCAGCATGTCCTCGGCTATTTTCCCCGAGACAATTATGAAGGGAAGATCGAGACCGCTTTCCTTGAGGGTATTGAGGGCCAACGGCGCGGAAAAGCGCGGCATCCGGTAGTCGGAGATGACAATGTCCCACTCCCGGCCGGCAAGGGCCTTTTTCATGGCTGCGCCGGTCTGTACCCGCTCACACTCAACCGCATACCCCCCCCGCTCCAGTTCCTTCAGGAGAAGGAATGCATCATCCTCCGAATCCTCTATCAGCAGTACTTTAAGTCTTGTTTCCGCCATTGACTATCCCTTGTCATCGTTCGCAGGAGAGTGTAATTCTCCCAGGGTAAAATAAAATGTAGCTCCCTCTCCGGTGCGGCTTTCGGCCCAGACCCGTCCGCCGTGCCTCTCAACCACCCGGCGCACCGTTGCCAGGCCGATGCCGGTACCCTCGAATTCGTCCACACCATGGAGCCGCTGGAAGGGATGGAACAGCTTGCCCACATGGGCCATGTCGAACCCTACCCCGTTGTCGCGCACGAAGAATACCGGCGCATTCTCCCCTTCGGCAACCCCGAACTCTATAACCGGACTAGGTTCCTTCCCAGTGTACTTCCAGGCATTCCCCAGCAGGTTCTGGAGGACGACCTGCAGAAGGGCGGGGTCTCCCACGGCCCGGACTCCCGGGGCAATGGCACAGGCCACTTCGCGCTCGGGTGCGGTCTGCATAAGTTCGGTTACAATAGCGCGGGCGATGTTGCTGAGACTCACGGGACGCCGATGGAGTTCGTTGCGGCTGACGGAAGCCAGTTGGAGAAGATCGTCGATGAGCTGTCCCATCCGGTTGGCTCCCGCGCAGATTCTGTTGAGGTAACTCTTCCCCTGGGAATCGAGCTGTCCGGCGTAATCCTCCAGAAGCATCCGGCTGAAGCCGTCGATGTGGCGAAGCGGCGCCCTCAAATCATGGGAAACCGAATAGCTGAAGGACTCCATCTCCCGGTTGGCCCGCTCCAGTTCGGCGGTCCGCTCCTCCACCCGCCTCTCCAGATCGGCGTTGAAGCGCAGTATCTCCTCCTCGGCCCGAATCCTGTCGGTAACGTCGCTGGAAAGAACCACCTCGGCGCGTCTTCCGGCAAAGTTGATGGTGTGGGAAGTTATTTCCACATGGATGATGGAACCGTCCTTCTTCCGGTGACGCCAGACACCGGCACGGTCGATGCCCGAGGTGACCTGCGCCACATTCTCCGTAAGCTTGTCAACGTCCTCCCTGGGGCGGATATCCTTGATCGTCATGGACAGGAACTCATCGCGGCTGTAGCCGTAGTGTGCCACCGCGGCGTCGTTCACTTCGAGGATCGACAGGGTTTCCAGGTCGTAAATCCACATGGGGTGCGGATTGCTGGAAAAAAGTATCCGGTAGTTTTCCTCACTCTCCCGGAGTTCATGCTGGCTGCGCTCGGACTCGTCCAATTGCTGGCGGAGTTCCTCCTCCACCATGGAGAGCTCCTCGTTTCGTGCCTGCAAGAGCTCTTCCCGACGCATTACTTCCTCGACGAAACGGCTAATCACCACATAGAGGAGAAGAGCGGTAACTGCAACGAACAGCCACCCCTTCACCGTCGCCAACCTGATCATGAGATCGTGGTCACGCACGAACAGGCCCAGGAACCAATCGGACAAGAGTATCCAAAGCCCGGCAAAAAGAGCGTAATACGCTGCAATTCTATAAGGTGCGCCGTGGTATGGCTGCTTCATGGACAAGAATCCTTAACGTAAGCGGTCAGTCTGCCTCCAGCGGGAAGAGCATGGAGAAGGTGCTGCCTTTTTCCTGTTCGCTCTCCGCCCAGATGAAGCCATGGTGGGCATCCATGACCTTGCGGCAGAATGCGAGGCCAAGACCGGTGCCGCTCGACTTGCCCATTTTCCGGTTGCGGGCCTGGACGAAGCGGTCGAAGATGGTGACGAGGGAATCGGATGGTATCCCCGCACCCGTGTCGCTCACCGTAACCAGGATATGGCCCCCATGCCGGGGAATGCTCTCCGGCGGATAGGCCGCGGCGGGAATGCGCTCGGCAACGGCACCGGCGTTTTCCAGTCGCTCCGCCCGCACCCGGATGCTCCCCTCATCGGTGAATTTCAGGGCATTGGACAGGAGATTCCCCACGAGACGCCCGAACTGCTTCGAATCCACCGCAAAGGTAACGGGATGCTCCGGGAGGTTAAGGACAAGATCAAGTCCGTTATTGCGGGCCACCGGCTCGAACCGGCTGACGATGCGATGCAGGAGCGGCCCGACTTCCACCTCCACCCTGGTGGTCACCATCCGCCCCGCTTCGAAGCGGTGTACATCAAGGAGGGTGTCGATCATATCCACCATCTCCGCGCAACTCTCCACGGCAGCTTCCAGGTACGACTTCTGCTCCGTGCCCACCGCGCCGAGCAGCCCATCCTTCACCAGGTCGATGGAGCCGACAATGGCCGTGATGGGGGTCTTCAGGTCGTGGGAAAGCATGCTGACGAAATCCTCCCGCTCCTGCTCCAGTGCCTTGAGGGCGGAAATGTCGCGGATGATTTCCACGCTGCCGATCATTTCTCCGGAGGCGTTCACCAGGGGGGAAGCACTGGAGAGCACCGGCACGACGCGCCCCGGCAAGACCAGTTCGTAGGCCACGTCCAGGCAGGGCTCACCGGTGGCCAGCACCTTGCGGCAGGGGAGCCCGCCGGAAGGGAGGGCGGTGGCAAGGAGCTCTTCCACGGGGCGGGAGTTGACCTCTGCCGGATCGATCCTGAAAAGTCCTGCGGCAGTGCGATTGATGCTCATGACGAGCCCCTGCCGGTCCACGGCAATGAGGGCTTCGGCCATGCCGTGGAGAATCGCCTCCATTTTGCGGCGCTCCTCCTCCACCTCCCGCTGCAGGCGCTCGTTCTCGAGCCGCGTCCGGTTGTACTGGATCGCCCGCTCCACCCGTTTCTTCATGTCGTCGGAGGAGAACGGCTTGGAGATGTAGTCCACCGCCCCCTTCTTCATGGCCTCAACAGCGATGTCCTCGCTGCCGTGGGCGGTCATCATCACCACCACCATCTCAGGCCAATCGCTCCTGATGCGCTCCAGTACCTCTATGCCATCCAGTCGCGGCATCCGGATATCCAGGAGAACCAGATCGAAGCTTTCACGGCCCAGCACTTCCAGGGCCTCCAGGCCATCCCGGGCGCGGGTCGTGCGGTACCCGGCGTCCTCAAGCTGAAGCTTCAGTATGAGGGCGATATCCGCTTCGTCATCGACAATGAGAATCCTGGCGTCGTTCATGATTGTTCCTCGTAGACGGGGACCGTGAAGGTAAAGACGTTCCCGCCTTCGTTCCCCTCGCTGTAAAAGATTCTACCATGGTGCCGCTCAACAATCTCCTTGCAAATGGCCAGTCCCAACCCTGTCCCGCCGCGCAGACGGCTTTCAGGGTCGTTCATCTGCTGGAATTTCTTGAACAGCTTGTCCCGGTCCGACCACTGAATCTCCCTACCCCGGTCTGCCACGGAAATCGCCACGTAGTTTGCCGTCCGCTTCGCCGTTACCACCACCTGTTCCCCGGGGGGAGAAAAATTAATTCCATTGGAAATCAGGTTGACCAGTACCTGCACCAGCCGCTCCCGGTCGCCGTAAATGGGAGGAAGGCCATCGTCGCAGCGGTTTTCGACGATAACCCCGTTCTCTTGGGAAAATGCCGCCAGTTCCTTGATGGAATTAGCAACCAGAGCCGGCACATTCTGGGGCACCAGGGAAAATTCCAAACGTCCCGATTCGATGCGGGCTATATCCAGAATATCGTTCACCAGGCTGATCAGCCGGTCGGTGTTGCGGAGGCAGACGCCGAGAAGCTCTCCCTCAACTTCGTCGACCCCGTTTCCCCGGTCATGGATGAACTGGAGCGAGCCCTTGATGGACGTAAGTGGAGTCTTGAGCTCATGGGAAACGGCGGAGATGAACTCGGTCTTCATCTGGTCCACCTTTTCCTCGGCAGTCACATCCCGCACCGACATGACGACACCGGCCAGGGTACCTCCCAGGTCGACGAGGGGGGAAAGATTGATTTGCAGCTTCTTCCCCTTCACGGCCAGGGGCACATCCCGGCGGGCTGTCAAATCGTTGTTTTCCCTCATGGTGCGGAAATATTCCACAAGGGGACAGAATTCCCCGGTCGAGCAGAGCTGTTCGAGCCGTTGTCCCAGCACCCGGTGGGGAACCATCTCGAATATCCGCTGGGCCGCGGGATTGAACAGGATTATCTTTCCATCCCTGTCGGTGACCGCGATACCTTCGACCATGCCGGTAATGATCGCCTCCAGGCGCCCCATCTCCACCTGAAGGGCAGCGGTCCGCTCGCTCACCCGCTTCTCCAGAAGCTCGTTCATCTCCTGGAGCCTGCGGTTGAGCGTCTCCTGTTCATGGGCCGTGGCGCGGATAGTACGGTCCCGCTCCTCAAGGCTAAGGGCCATGCGGTTGAAAGCATCCCCAAGCTCCCCCAACTCGTCTGAAGCGCTCACATCCACCCGCTGCCCCAGATCTCCGCCTTCAATCATCCGCACGCCGTCCGCAAGGGCCTTGACGGGCATGGTCAATCTGCGGGCTACGAAGTAGGCAATGAAGAAAGTGAGGACTATGCCGATGGCAGCTGAAGCGAGAATGTTCCGCAAACTGCTCTGGAGCATCCCCTTGAAGTCGTCGCGGGAGAGGGCGACATAAAGGGAACCCACATAATCACCGCGGCTGTTGGTGAGGGGATCGAAGGCCGTCTTGTAAACTTCGCCGCCGATGGAGGCTTCGCCGCCGAACGACATTCCCCGCTCCAGTTTGGCAAGGATTTTAGGGGCGATGGCGGCAGGGTAGGGGAAGGAAGGATTGACGCTTGCCGGTGCAATCATGTTTCCCCGGCTTACGGCCACCTTCACCTGTTTGCCGAAGATATCCTGCACGTGGCCCGACAGCTTGACATCCCGCTCGATGACGTCTCCGGCAATGATGGCGCCCAGGGGCTCCCCGCCGGCGGCAAACACCGGGACGACAACCGTGATCATGACCATGCCGTCATCGCCGGCAGAAGCTTGATCGGAACAGAATTCCCGAATTCCGGAACTGCAGAGAAACCCGGCGCTCACCAGTTCGGTGGCAATGACCGGTTGTTTTTCCCGCAGGGACCGTTTCACGATTGAAGCAAGTTCACCGGTATCCTGCGGCTCAGACTCGCTCCAGCTGGCCATGACCTTGCGGCTAGAGTCAACGAAAAGTAAAAGTTCGGCAAGGGGAAGGTTTTGCCGCCATCTCCGGGCGGCATCCCGGAGCCAAGCCCTGTCCCTCCCGGCCATCCGGTCTTTAACCGGCTGCGCCGAAGCGGGGAGCATAAGGGCGGCCTTCATCTGTTCAGCACGGGCGGAATACTGGTCCTTGGCGTAGTGCAGAGTCGCCGAGAGCTCCCTGGCCAGGTGGTCTTCAAGGGAAGCGTTAATGCTGGTGACGGTCGTCTGGATGAGGATGGCGTAGGATACAAAGAGAATGAGCAAAATCGCCAGAAAAAGCTTGTTTCTGATGGCAAGGCGCAGTTTCATTGCACACCCTCCGAGGGGCGCTGGCTAAATCCAGCCCTACCCCTGCTCCGCCTTCGGGTCCCGGGTCATGAGCTCCAGCACGGCCTGCCGGGCAGGCTTGTCCTCGTAGAGCACCTGGTAGACCTTCTCGGTTATGGGCATATCGACCCCCATGCGGCCGGCAAGGCGCCAGGCCGACTCTGCGGTTTTCACTCCCTCGGCCACCATCCGCATCTCGCCGAGGATTTCCGCAAGGAGCATCCCCTGGCCCAGCTTCATCCCGACGGTCCGGTTGCGGGAAAGGTCGCCGGTGCAGGTGAGGACCAGGTCTCCCATCCCCGCAAGCCCGGCAAAGCTGGCCGGGTCGGCTCCCATGGCGCGGCCGAGGCGGTTCATTTCGGCAAGCCCGCGGGTGATGAGGGCTGCCCGGGTGTTGTGGCCGAGCCCCAGGCCGTCGGAGATCCCCGCAGCCAGGGCGATAACGTTCTTGAGGGCGCCGCCGATTTCGACTCCCACCACATCGCTGTTGGTGTAGACCCGGAAATAGGGGGTGGTGAAGAGCCGCTGCACCAGGGACGCCGCTTCCGGATCGGCGGAGGCCGCCACCACCGCTGTCGGCATCTCCTGGGCCACCTCGCGGGCGAAGCTGGGACCGGAGAGAACGCAGAAGCGGGCGGCAATCCCGGGGGGGAGGACAGCAGCGCAAACCTGGTCCATGGTCATGAGCGTGTCGAGCTCGATCCCCTTTGAGGCGTTCACCAGGGTTACCCCCGGCCGGAGAAGGGGAACAAGCTGGGCGAGAACGCTGCGCATGACCTGGGATGGGGAGACCAGGACCAGCGCATCCTTCCCCTCTGCCGCCTCTGCCAGGGAGTTGGTGAAGGCGAGGTTGGGGGAGAGCTCCACGCCGGGGAGGAACAGGGTGTTGACCCGCGTGGCGCGCATCTCGGCAACCAGCTCAGGCTCATAGGCCCAGAGAGTTACGTCCAGACCCTTTTTCGCCAGAAGATTCGCCAGGGTCGTTCCCCAGCTCCCCGCGCCGATGACACCGATTTTTTCACCCATGGACAGTCCCTCGCTCATGTAGTTTTCTCTCAGTCCCATTCCCCATCCTCGTCATCCCAGGGGGTGGGTGGAAACTGGTAACCTTCGGCCCGGGCATCCCGCACCATGCCGATCAGCTCCAGAAGCCAACGGCGCAGGAACGGGTGACGATGGGGAGCTACGGTTCCCCGGGAAAGGCTCACGGCAACGGCCAGGGTCTGTGCCACAAGCCGCTTCTCCCTGCCGGAGCGGACCATGAGGTCGGCCGTGAGAAGTAGCCGCCGGACAATGCGCTCCAGCCGTGGCACCACTTCCCGGCGGCACCAGCGCTCAAGGAAGCGGTCAGCTGCCGGTTCGTCCTCCCTGGCAAAGGGGTCGTCCCCCAGTTGCTCCAGCTCCTCGGCCAGCAGCCTGGTCCGGCTGTCGAAAAAGAACCACCCGTCGAAATACCCGTCATCCAGAAGTGCGGCACTCCCGGCGACAAGGGACGGGTCATCCGCCGTATCCAGATCAATCCCCTCGAAATGCGGGATGTAGGAACGGGGGGTCAGGTCAATTCCGGCAAATATCCGTTGCCGCACATAGAACTCCGGAGGGAGATAAAAGCCCGTTGCGTGACTCCGCTCAAGGCTGTCCCCCACCAGTTCGGCAACGTATCCGTAATCCACCGCCACCAGGGTCTCTTCCACGGCGTTTTCCCGAAGAATATCACCGTATTCTTCCGGCGTCAGGCCGCTCCATCCCCAGGCATCCCGCAAGCCATCGGTTTCGTGGAGCTCCATGAAAAGGATATCAAGCTTTTCCTCCTCCGACCAGCGCGCCACCAGGAGGCAGCTGAGACCGGAAACATCGGGGGGGCTTGCCCAGGATGAATGGAACGGAAACTGCCGCTCCGCCCCTTCGTCACCTGTGTCGAGCCCCAGGAACCCCAAGCGTCGCAAACTCCGCTCGGCCAGAAGCCGGTCGTTGCCGGACGCTTCATACAGGTAATGCCGGAGCAGTCGCGCGGCACCGGGAAACCTCACCCTGCCGAGGGTCTCCACGACCTCCCGGTGGGTATCGGGCTCATCGAACGCCAGGAGAACGCCGAAGAGATCCACCACACGGGGATCATCCACAAAACTCAACTCGCGAACGATGGTTTTCTGGGCCTCCAGGGAGTAGGCGGCAAACTCCTCCATGAAGACTATCAGCCCATCCTCGCCCCGGTCAAGAAGGCGGGGAAGCGTCGTTCGCAGCGATCCGCCACTCCCTATGGCTTGAGTGAAGGGGGGAACCGAAACATCCACGCCATACCCGGCCAGGGCATGGATGAGGGCCAGCCGCCCCGGCTCTTCCAGATCCTTGCGGGTCAGGGCGAGCTGGATGAGCTGTTCCAGCCATCCGTCATCCTCGAAAAAACTGAGGAGAAAGGTATACCTGGAGATGACCGCACCGTCTTTTTCCCGCCAGAGGCGGCGGAAGAGGGGAGACAGGGCTCGCCGCCCCGCTGCGCGAAGGGTGGTGCCTATCTCGGTCAGCTCATCGGCGCTGACGTTCTCCTTAGTCAGCTGCTCCAGGAAGTTCAGGATGGTGTGGCGCTCCCTGAGGCTCGTGTCGATACTTCGATTACTTTTCATAAGCGGGGACCGGGAACCGGGGACCGCGGCCGGTAAAACCTCACAACCGGTCACGGGCCGGGTCCGTAGCGGCTACTCCTCGACAACCTCCACTTCGGGGAGTTCGTCATCACTACCTTCGTCCCCTTCATCCTTTTCGGCAAGTCTTGCCACGGCCACGATCCGCTCGTTCTGCTCGGCGGTCATAAGCCTCACCCCCTGGGTGTTGCGGCCGATGACCGAGAAGGGGGCCACCGGTATCCGGAGGATTTTTCCCTGGTCGGTGATGAGCATGAGATCGTTCTCGTCGGTCACCTGCATGATGTCCACCACGCAGCCGTTGCGCTCCGTGGTCTTGATGGTGATGATTCCCTTGCCGCCGCGGCTCTGGACCCGGTACTCGTCCAGTTCGGTCCGCTTGCCGAAGCCGTTCTCGGTTACGGTGAAGATGGTGGAGCCGGTGGCGCTGGGGTTGATGACCTCCATGCCGATTACCACGTCGTCATCCTCCAGGGTCATCCCCCGCACCCCGCGGGAGACCCGTCCCATGGGGCGGGCATCCTCTTCGTGGAAGCGGATCGACTTGCCGTTCCGGGAGGCCAGGAGGACATCCTGGCGACCATCGGTGAGGGCCACGGCGATGAGCTTGTCGCCGTCGTCCAGATTCACGGCGATGATACCGCCGCTCCGGATGTTGGCGTACTCCCTGAGGGGGCTCTTCTTCACGACGCCGAGCCTGGTCGCCATGAGGATGTTCCGCTCGTCGTCGAATTCCTTCACCGAAAGGATGGCGGTGATCTGCTCGCCGGCCTGGAGGTTCAGGAGGTTGACGATGGCCTTGCCGCGGGTCGCCCGGCCCCCTTCGGGGATCTCGTAGACCTTGAGCCAGTAGACGCGGCCCGAATCGGTGAAGAACATCATGAAGTCCTTGCTGGAAGCGACGAAGAGGTGCTCGACGAAATCCTCTTCCTTGGTCTTCATGCCGGTCTTACCCTTGCCCCCCCGGCGCTGGGAGCGGTACTGGGAGACGGCGGTCCGCTTGATGTAGCCGGAGTGGGAGACGGTGACCACCACGTCCTCTTCGACGATGGTATCCTCGAGGGATATCTCGGCGCTCCGGTCCACGATCTCGGTGCGGCGCTCGTCGCCGAACCGTTCTTTGATCTCCCGCAGTTCGCCCACGATAATGGCAAGAATCTCCGCCTCGGAGGCGAGGATTTCCTTCAGCCGGGCGATGTACTTGAGGATGTCGGCATACTCGTTGAGAATTTTCTCCCGCTCGAGACCGGTCAGGCGCTGGAGACGCATCTCGAGGATCGCCTGGGCCTGCTTGTCCGAGAGATGGACGCTGGCAGTGAAGGACGCCCCTTCGATTCCGAGCTTCTGCAGGAAGTTGGGGTCGGAGAAGTTGCCGGCCATGAGGCCGTTTTTCGCCTCGTCGGGATTCTTGGAAGCGCGGATCAGCTCGATGACCGCATCGAGCCAGTCCAGGGCGATCTTGAGACCTTCCAGAATGTGGGCCCTGGCCTCGGCCTTTTTCAGATCGAAGATGGTGCGCCGGGTGACTATCTCGCGGCGGTGGTCGATGAAGTGGCCGATGGCGTCCCGCAGGGTCAGGACCTTCGGCCGTCCCGCCACGATGGCGAGCATGTTGATGCCGAAGGAGGTCTGCATCTGGGTCTGCTTGTAGAGGTGGTTCAGGATCACCTGGGGATTCTCGTCACGCTTCAGGTCGATTACGATCCGCATCCCGTCCCGGTCGGACTCGTCGCGGATGTCGCTGATCCCCTCCAGCTTCTTCTCCCGCACCAGTTCGGCAATCTTGGTGATAAGGTTCGCCTTGTTCACCTGATAGGGAATCTCGGTGACGACGATGGACTGGCGCTCGGTCTTCTTGTGGGTCTCGACGCTGGCCCGGGCCCGCATCTGGACGATGCCCCGGCCGGTCCGGTACCCCTGGAGGATTCCCTCACGGCCGTAGATGAATCCCCCCGTGGGGAAGTCGGGGCCGGGGATAAGGGCCAGGAGCTCCTCGAAGCTGATGGCAGGGTTCTCGATGGTGGCGATGATCCCGTTGATCACCTCGGTGAGGTTATGGGGGGGAATGTTGGTGGCCATGCCGACGGCGATGCCGGAGGAGCCGTTCACCAGCAGGTTGGGGAACTTGGAGGGGAGCACCAGGGGCTCCGTGAGGGAGCCGTCGTAGTTGAATCCCAGATCCACGGTCTCCTTCTCCAGGTCGTTCAGGAGTTCGTGGGCCAGCTGTTCCATCCGGATCTCGGTGTACCGCATGGCCGCCGGAGAATCGCCGTCCACGGAGCCGAAGTTCCCCTGGCCGTCCACCAGGGGGTAGCGGAGCGAGAAGTCCTGGGCCATCCGGACGATGGTGTCATAGGCCGCCGTGTCGCCGTGGGGGTGGTACTTACCGATCACGTCCCCGACCACCCTGGCCGATTTCTTGTAGGGCTTGTTGTAGTCGTTCCCCATGTCGTACATGGCATAGAGGCAGCGCCGGTGCACCGGCTTCAGGCCGTCCCGCACGTCGGGGAGGGCCCGGCCGATGATGACGCTCATGGCGTAGTCCATGTACGAGCGCTTCATCTCGTCTTCGATGTTGACGGCTGTCTTGTTCAGGGTATGTTCAAGCATTGCAGGACCTCAAATAATTAACACTATTTAAAAACTGTTTTGCCACAGAGTCATCACAGAGAAAACCTGAAAACTTTTTAGGTTTTAAACCTTTAAAAGAGTTTTTTCGATTTTTCCGTTCTCAGTGTCTCTGTGACTCTGTGGCGGAAGTTCCGCCTTCGGGGCTATATATCCAGATTCGACACGTTCAGGGCGTTCTGCTCGATGAAGTCCCGGCGGGGCTCCACCTGGTCGCCCATGAGTATGGTGAATATTGTGTCGGCCTCTATGGCATCCTCTATCTTCACCTGGAGCAGTGTCCGGTTCTCCGGGTTCATGGTCGTCTCCCAGAGCTGATCCGGGTTCATCTCGCCGAGGCCCTTGTAGCGCTGGATGGAGAGCCCCTTCTTGGCGCTGTCCATGAAGAAGGAGAGGAGATCGAGTCCGATGGTGGTTGTGAAGAGCTCTTTCCCCTCGCTGGAAACCACGGCGCTGCCTTCGCCGAACATTTCCCGCACCTTCCGGAAACTTTCAACAAGGAGACCGTACTCGTAGGAGCCGATAAGGTCGAGGGTATGCTGATCCAGGGCTATCCTGAGATTGCCGAGGCGCACGATGACCCGCCCGTCATCCAGGGGGCTGAAGTCGCCGCCGTCGTAGACCCGGGATATATTCGCCAGGAACGGCACCAGCTGCTCCATGTCCTCGATGCCGGCCTTTACTCCCAGACGGAGCAGCACCCGGATCAGTTCCTCGTTGATCCCCTTGCGTACCACCTTGTCCAGGATGGTGCGATACTCCACCAGCTGCTTGAGAATCGGGATTATCTGCTTGCCGCTGTAGGTCTTCTCGCCGTTCTCCAGGAAGAGGA
Source organism: Geobacter benzoatilyticus (assembly GCF_017338855.1). NCBI lineage: Bacteria > Pseudomonadati > Thermodesulfobacteriota > Desulfuromonadia > Geobacterales > Geobacteraceae > Geobacter > Geobacter benzoatilyticus. Next base: position 1,151,444 of record NZ_CP071382.1, on the reverse strand, counting down.
CCATGTCTTCGGTCCCCTCCTCCAGGAGATAGGCCTGCATGGCCGCCTCGTTGCGGAGATAGAGCTCCTTGCGACCCCGCTTCACCTTGTAGAGCGGCGGCTGGGCGATGTAGAGATGCCCGCGCTCCACCACTTCGGGCATTTGCCGGAAGAAGAAGGTGAGGAGGAGCGTCAGGATGTGGGAACCGTCCACGTCGGCATCGGTCATGACGATGATCCGGTGGTAGCGGAGCTTGGCCACGTCGAAGTCTTCCTTGCCGATGCCGGTCCCCAGGGCCGTGATGAGGGTACCGATCTCCTGGGAAGAGAGCATCTTGTCAAAGCGGGCCTTCTCCACGTTGAGGATCTTACCCTTCAAGGGGAGAATCGCCTGGAATTTCCGGTCGCGCCCCTGCTTGGCGGAGCCGCCGGCGGAATCACCCTCGACGAGATACAGCTCGCAGAGCGACGGGTCCCGCTCCTGGCAGTCGGCCAGCTTGCCGGGGAGGTTGGAGATGTCGAGGGCGCCTTTGCGCCGGGTCAGTTCCCTGGCCTTGCGAGCCGCTTCCCGGGCCCGGGCCGCCTCGATGGACTTGCCGATGATGTCCTTGGCGATCTTGGGGTTCTCTTCCAGGAAAACCGCCAGCTGCTCGTTCATGAGGGATTCCACGTATCCCTTCACCTCGGAGTTGCCGAGCTTGGTTTTGGTCTGCCCCTCGAACTGGGGCTGGGGTATCTTCACGGATATGACCGCCGTGAGCCCCTCCCGCAGGTCTTCGCCGGAGATGGATACCTTCTCCTTCTTCATGAGCTCGTTGGCCGCGGCGTAGGAGTTCATGGAGCGGGTCAGCGCCGCCCGGAACCCCACAAGGTGGGTACCACCCTCGTGGGTGTTGATGTTGTTGGCAAAGGTGAAAACCTTCTCGTCGTAGGAGTCGTTGTACTGGAAGGCGATCTCCATGTCGATGCCGGCCTTCTCCCCCCGGAAGTAGACCGGTTTCGGGTGGAGCGCGGTACGGTTCCGGTTCAGGTACTCCACGAAGGAGACAATACCCCCCTCGTAGTGAAAGTCGTGGTGTTTTCCCTCTTCCCGCTCGTCGGTAATGGTGATCCGCACTCCGGCATTCAGGAAGGCCAACTCCCGCAGACGCTGGGAAAGGACATCGAAGGAGAATTCCGTGGTCTCGAAGATGGTGTCGTCGGGGAGGAAAGTGATCCTGGTCCCCCGCTTCTTGGTCTCCCCAACGATCTCCAGGGGAGTCAGCGGCGCACCGAAGGCGTAGAACTGCTGGAACACCTTCCCGTCCCGGCGAATTCCCAGTTCAAGCTTTTTCGACAGGGCGTTAACAACCGAAACGCCGACGCCGTGGAGACCGCCGGACACCTTGTAGGACGTGTTATCGAACTTGCCGCCGGCATGGAGAACCGTAAGGGCCACCTCCGCCGCCGGTTTCCCTTCAGTTGGATGCATCTCGGTGGGAATACCACGTCCGTTGTCCACCACCGTAATGGAGCCGTCCATATGGATGGTGACGTTCACCTCGTTGCAGTAACCGGCCAGGGCCTCGTCGATGGAGTTGTCGACGATCTCGTAAACCAGGTGGTGGAGCCCCTGGCTCGAAGTCGAGCCGATGTACATGGCGGGGCGCTTGCGAACAGCTTCGAGCCCCTCAAGGACCTTGATCTTGTCCGCTCCGTAATCGTTGTTCAGTTCGTCAGCCATACTTCTCCCTCTATGAAGGCGTTACCGTTCCACGTGAAACGTGAAAGGACGCATGGGTTGCAATCCCCGCCAGGCGGAGGGTTGAAACATCGGTGGTGGTGATAAAGACCTGCATCCGCTTTTCCCGGAGGAAGGTCATGAGATTTTCGTTGCGCTGCGGATCCAGCTCCGACGATATGTCATCCAGGAGCAGCACCGGCGGGGCTCCGTTCAGCCGCTCCAGGTACTCGATCTCGGCCATTTTGAGGGCCAGGACAAAGCTGCGTTGCTGTCCCTGGGAGCCATGGGTGCGGATCACCCGGCCGTTCAGGACAAAGTCCACATCATCCCGGTGGGGTCCGACCACGGTGGTCCCCCGGCGGAGTTCCTCGGCTTCATGGGCTTCAAAGAGCGCCAGCAAGGCGCCGTTCCCCTCTGCGGCAACCCGTTCCGGGCTCGTAAGATGCGGTCGGAAGGCGAGGCCAGCCTCTTCATCGCACCCGGCAATATCCCGGTAAAAACGCCGGACCAGCGGTTCTATCCCGGCCAGGTACTCAATTCGCTTTATCATGAGCCGGGTGCCGGCTTCGGCCAGCTGGCCGGTCCATATATCCAGCCCATCCCGGCTTCCACGTTTCAGCATGGCATTGCGCTGCTTTAGGAGCCGGTGATACTCATGATGGAGGAGCAGGTACCCCAGGTCGCTGCTGAATATGGCCCGGTCAAGGTAACGGCGGCGAAGATCCGGGCCGCTGCGGGCCATGGCGATCTCCTCCGGAGAAAATACCACGGCATTGACATTGCCGAAAAAATCAGCCAGCCGGGTCACCGGTTTCTGATCGACCCTGGCTTTTCTCCCTTCCTTCCCCAGGTAAAGCGCAATTTCCCTGCCGACTCCATCCCGTTCGGCCCACCCCCGCAGCAGTGCATGGGAAGCGTTCCAGGTAACGAGGTCGGGGGTCTTGGCCAGACGGAACGACTTCATGGTACCCAGCAGATAGATTGCTTCGAGAACCGATGTCTTTCCTTGGCCGTTGGCTCCGTAAAAAACATTCAGGCGCCTGTCGAAGAGGATCTCCGACTGGGCAATATTCCTGAAGTTACTTATCTGTATCTTCGTTACAAACATGGTGATTCTTCGGCCGAAAGAACGGCAAAAGGCCTCTCCCGGGGAGCGGCCTTTGCCTTCCATGGCATGCCGTTTACGGTTTCTACAGGCGCATCGGCATGATCACCGCAGTGAAGCCGTCCATTGCGGCAGGTTTAACGATTGCCGGAGAAAGTTCATCGCGCAGGACCAGAGCCACGTCGTTTTCATTGAGTACGGCAAGAACGTCAAGGAGGTACTTGGCATTGAAGCGTATTGAGAGAGGAGGGCCGCTGTAGGTGGCTTCCAGTTCCTCCGATGCTTCCCCAAGCTCCGGGTTGCTGGAGGAAATAATCATCTGCTCGCCGTTGATCTCCATCCGGATACCCTTGAACTTTTCGCTGGAGAGGATCGACATACGGCGAAGCGAATGGAGAAATGGATCCCGTGCCACCGTGACGATCTTGTCGTTGGCCACCGGCACTACGCGGGTGTAGTCGGGAAACTCGCCATCCACAAGCCGCATTACCACTACGGTATTCCCTTTCTTTATCACGGCACTGTTGTCCATGAAGCCCAGGGCCAGTTCGGTCGATTCCTCCTCGCTGATCTTTTTGAGCTCGAAGATACCTTTTTTGGGGAAAATGACCCCTTTTGACATTTCAGGCCCAACTGCGCCATGGAACTCCTTTTCAGCAATGGAAAGCCGGTGTCCGTCAGTGGCTACCATTCTCAGGATCGGCTTGTCGTCTTCGACGGTAGCCTTAACGAAAATGCCGTTCAGGTTGTATTTGGTTTCGTCGAAGCAGATGGCGTAGGAGGTCTTCTCGATCATGTCGGCCAGAAGAGCGCCTTCAATCCGGATGAGGCTCTCTTCGTTCACTTTAGGGAAGTAGGGAAACTCTTCCGGCGAGAGACCGACGATGCTGAAATGAGCTTTGCCGCAGCGAATTTCCACCCAGTCGTTTTCCTTGGTGGAAAAAGAAATTATTTCCTCCGGCAGCTCCTTGACAATCTCATATAGTTTTTTTGCAGCTACGGTTATCCGTCCCTCTCTGGTTACGGTAGTTCCGTAGGAGCTTTTCATCCCAACTTCCAGGTCCGTAGCCGTCAGCTCGATCCTGTCGGCGTACGCCTCTATCAGGACGTTTGAGAGGATAGGCATGGTATTTCTTTTTTCGACGATACCCTGGATTTTCTGAAGAGCCCGTAGGAAGGTTTCCTTGTCGATTTTGAATTCCATCGCTCCTCCTTTTCAACAACGCAGATTAGTATGTTTATTCTTTTTTTTAGTTCAGTAAAAGTAATAGTAGCTGTGAATTGGTGGATAACACGACAACTACCCGAATTTTGAAGTTTTTTACATCTCGTTTAATGTTGATTCAAAACCGGTTTTCACCAGGCCGCATCATAATAGCTACACGGCTGTTTATAACATGCAAAACCATCCACAGGTTTATCAAGTTCAGCTCAACAACCCCTTGCGTAGGGTTTCAATGGTATTTTTCAACTCAAAATCCTGAGTGAGAAGCTTGTCCACCTTTTTTACGGAATGAATGATGGTGGAATGGTCTTTTCCTCCGAATTTGTCTCCAATATCGGGATATGAGGCCTTTGTCATATCCCGGCAGAGATATATTGCTATCTGCCGGGGAACCACGAGAGCCTTGGTTCGCTTGTCCGACTTGAGATCAGCCACCTTGATGTTGAAGTGGTCGGCAACGTATTTTTGAATCATCTCCACGGAAACTTCTTTAGTCTTGTCGACGATGATGTCTTTCAGAACTTCACGGGCCATGTCGAGGGTAATGTTTTTTCCGGTCAGGCTTGATACCGCTCCAAGACGGATCAGCATTCCCTCCAGTTCCCGGACGTTGGTACTGGCGCTGGAGGCAAGGAAAAGAGCCACTTCGTCGGGTAGAAGAATACCGTCGTTTTCGGCTTTTTTCCTGAGGATGGCTACCTTGGTTTCGGTGTCCGGTGGCTGGATGTCGGCTATGAGGCCCCACTCAAAGCGCGAGCGAAGCCGCTCTTCCAGCCCGGGAATGTCCTTTGGAAACTTGTCCGAGGTGACCACGATCTGCTTGTGTGACTCGTAGAGGGCATTGAAGGTGTGGAAAAACTCCTCCTGGGTCCGTTCCTTGCCGGCGATGAACTGAATGTCATCGATTAGGAGGAGATCCATCTTGCGGAATTTATTCCTGAACTGGTCCATCTTCTGGTACCGGAGGCAGTTGATGAGTTCGTTCATGAACTTTTCTGAGGTATAGAAACAAACTCTTGCCTTGCGGTTCTTGGCCAGAACCTGGTTGCCTATGGCTGTCAGAAGGTGGGTCTTCCCGAGACCTACTCCGCCGTATATGAATAGTGGATTATACTTGCCGGCCGGATTATTGGCCACGGACTGGGCTGCTGCATGGGCGAACTGGTTGCTGCCGCCGCAGACAAAGGTCTCGAAAGTATATTTGGTGTTCAGGTTAGTGGAGAACTCGACAGGCGCGGGTTTTTCCGGATCCACCTCTTGGAGCTCGTTGCCGGAATTTGTTTTTCGAGAGCTTTTATGGGTTTTTTCCTGGGGTTTTGCCGCAATCTGGAGTTCGACCTGAAAGTGTGAGTCGGTGAGGGAGCGAACCGATTCCAGAATCATGGGAAGATAGCTTTCCCTGACCCTTTCCCGGATAAACAGATTCGGCGCTTCCAAAAGAAGAGTGTTATTCCGGGTTCCTGCAAACCGGATCGGTTCTATCCAAGTGGTGTATGTCTGGTGGGTGAGCACCTTGGCCAGATTGGATTGTGCCTGGAGCCAAACGTCTTCCATAAATGAACGATCTCGGGGACCAGTTATGCACATGTTTGTCAACAGATGTTTATAACCGGATTTTTGTAGATGAATTGAAGAGTTACGGGCGGAAAACAAATGATTCGCGAATGCTGGACATAGCCTCAGGATAGAGGAGACTAGCAGAGGAATGTGTCGTTTGCAAGGCCAAATGTACCGTATGCAGGTAAATTTATACTTGACAGAAAAATGCCGCTGTGATTAAAGATACTTCTTTGCATAATAAGCTAAATGTCACTGATTCAGGAGATAGCATATGAAAAGGACTTTTCAGCCGAGCAACACTTCACGGAAGCGGACCCACGGTTTTCGTGTCCGGATGTCCACCAAGAACGGCAGACTCGTTATAAAGCGTCGTCGCGCCAGGGGACGTAAGCGTCTTGCGGTAACCATTGCCAGCAAGTAATCCTTCGTTTGACTTCCGGCATCGGGAAGCGAACAAATGGAGCGGGGGAGATTCCTCTGTTCACGTTTACCAAAGACGAACGCCTGCTGAAGCGGGCCGATTTTCTCAGACTTTCGGATGGGGCGCGTAAAATCAATACCCCCTGTTTTCTAGTTCTTTGGACAACAGGCCCGGGTTCTGTCTGCCGGATAGGAATAACCGTGAGCCGCAAGGTTGGCAATGCGGTGACCCGCAACCGGATAAAGCGCTTTGTAAGGGAGTATTATCGTCTCCACAAAGCGCTGTTTCCTCCCCTCGATATAAATATTATCGCCCGGAGGGGAGCTGAGAAGCTCGACTACCGCGGAGTATGCCAGGAGCTGGACCGGGCGGTGGAGCGCCTCGCGGGCGTTACACGATCATGCTGAAGATTCTCATAAAGGTCATCGGCATCTACCAGCGTTACCTCTCGCCCCTTAAGGGGCCCACCTGCCGTTTCTATCCCTCCTGTTCAACCTATGCCAAGGAATCGCTCATGAAACACGGTCTTTTCAAGGGACTGTGGTACAGCGCCGTGCGAATAGCAAAATGCCACCCTTACCACCCCGGTGGCTACGATCCCGTAAAGTAATCATCCATCAGGAGCTGACATGGAAAAAAGGGCTTTGATTGCGGTTGTACTCTCTATTCTCTTCTTTTACGGATATACGGCCCTCTTTCCGCCGCCGAAAAAGGAGACCCCGGCCACCACTTCTCAGCAAGCGGTGACCAGTGCCCAGGCCACTGCGGCTCCGGCAACGGTTCCACCAGTTGCGGCTGCCGTGCCTGTGGCTGCTACGGCAGTCAGTGCCCCGCTGAAGGATATCACCGTCGATACTCCTGATTATACGGCGGTCTTTTCGACTCAAGGTGGGAGCCTTACCCGCCTTGTCCTGAAAAAGTATCGGGAAACCGCCGATACCCAAGGAAAACACGTAACCCTGGTTGAAGAGCGCGACCCGTCCGCCTACACCCTCTCCACCCGTGCTGCCGGCATTGGCCTCGATCCATCGGCCCTCTTCGTGCCGAGCGCCGATTCCCTGACCGTCGGGGCAGGAGAGAAGAAAGAACTGAGTTTCACTTGGATATCGCCTGCCGGCGTTACGGTCCGCAAGGTCTATACCTTCCAGGGCGGGAACTACGGCATCGATATGGCCTACCAGACGGCCAATTCCGGCGCGGCCCGGGCCGGCGCGGCAATCCAGACCGTCATGACCTATCCGGCAGTGCCCCGGGCCAAGGAGACACGCTTCGAAACCTTCGGTCCGGCCACCTTTGCCCAGGACAAGCTCACGGAAGAGAAGATCAAGGACCTGGCGGGCCAGGGGAAGAGCTATAGCGCTCCCCAGTGGAGTGGTTTTGCCGACAAGTATTTCCTCTCGGCCGTGGCGGCCCAGGGGGGGAGCATTGCTTCGGCCGCAGTACGCAGTACCCCGCGGGGGATGCTTGAGAACACCATAACCGCACCGGAGACCTCCTTGAACCCCGGCGAAACTAAATCCGTCGCCTATCGCCTCTACTTCGGACCCAAGGACCTGGACATTCTAAAGGGGCAGGGGAACAGCCTGGAGCGGGCCATTGATCTCGGCTGGTTCGCCATGCTGGCCAAACCGCTCCTGCACAGCCTCAAGTTCTTTTACAAGTACGTCCATAACTATGGTATCGCCATCATCATCATCACGGTTATTATTAAGATTATCTTCTATCCTCTGACCCATTCCAGCTACAAGTCAATGAAGGAAATGCAGAAGCTTCAGCCTAAAATGGCCGAGTTGAGGGAAAAGTACAAAAACGACCGCGATGCCATGAACAAGGCCATCATGCAGCTCTACCAGACCCACAAGGTGAACCCGGTTGGCGGCTGCCTCCCCATGTTGGTCCAGATACCGGTGTTCTTCGCCCTCTACAAGGCGCTCATGTTTTCCATTGAATTGCGGCATGCGCCGTTCATGCTCTGGATTCAGGACCTCGCCGGCAAGGATCCCTACTACGTGACTCCGATTATCATGGGTGTTACCATGGTGATCCAGCAGAAGATGACCCCATCCCAGATGGATCCGATGCAGCAGAAGATGATGATGGCACTTCCCGTTGTCTTCACCTTCATGTTCCTGAACTTCCCTTCCGGGCTTGTCCTCTACTGGCTCGTGAACAACGTGCTGACCATTGTTCAGCAGTACTATATCAACAAGAGCATTGCAGCGGCCGAGGCAAAATAGGAACACCATGTATTTCGAAGATACCATAGCGGCCATAGGCACGCCGGTGGGGGAGGGGGGAATCGGGGTAATCCGCATAAGCGGTCCCGATGCCCCCGCCCTGGCCCGGCGGTTGGTGCGGCGGGGCAACAAGAACGGTGACTTCGAGAGTCACCGTTTTTATTATGGTGCCGTGCAGGACCCCGACACGGGGGAGGCCGTTGATGAGGTGATGGCGGTCCTTATGGTGGCGCCCCGCTCCTACACCATGGAGGATGTCCTGGAGATCCAGTGTCATGGCGGCTACCTGGTTACCAGGCGGGTGCTGGACGCGGTGCTTCGGTGCGGTGTGCGGCTGGCCGAGCCGGGGGAGTTCACCCGGCGTGCTTTTCTGAACGGCAGGATCGATCTGGTTCAGGCTGAGTCCATAATCGACGTCATTCGCTCCAAGACCGAAGCGGCCCTCTCTTTAGCCCAGCACCAGCGGGAGGGGAGGCTTTCGGAGCGGCTCAACGAAGTGCGGCGTCTCCTTCGGCACGGCCTTGCCCTTGTGGAGGCGTTCATAGATTTTCCAGAAGAAGAGATCGATCCGGCCGCCCAGGTCGAGATCGAGGCAAAGGTACGGCAGGCTCTCGGACAGATCGAAGAGCTTCTGGACGGATTCGACGAGGGGAGGGTGCTCCGGGATGGAGTGTCGGTACTCATAGCCGGAAAGCCCAATGTGGGGAAGTCCAGCCTTCTCAATACGCTTCTTCAGGAGAAACGAGCCATTGTAACGTCGGTTCCCGGAACCACCCGCGACATTATCGAAGAAGTGGTAAATGTGCGGGGCCTTCCGCTCCGGATGCTCGATACAGCAGGGATACGTGAAACCGAAGACATTGTGGAGAAAGAAGGCGTTCGGCTCACCCTGGAGAAGATACCCCAGGCCGACCTCATCCTTTTCGTCCTTGACGGCTCACGCCCATTTGATGATGATGACCGGATGATTCTGGATGCGCTGTCGGGTCGTCGCTCAATAGTGGTGGTGAACAAGAGAGATCTCCCAGGGTTACTTCATCTTCCCGGCGAACTTGAAGGGATGCGTACCGTTGACATTTCCACCTCCACCGGTGACGGCATTGAAGAGCTGCGGGGGGCAATTTTCGAGACATTCATTCACGGCCGGGCCATTGACAGCCGGGAGTACGTGGCCCTTTCCCAGGCCCGGCACAGGGACGCTCTGGAAAAAGCGCGGGGAAAAGTTGCCGTTTTCCGCGACAATCTTTCTCTGGGCCTGGACCTGGAAATTCTGGCCGTCGATCTGAGAGAAGCCCTCGATGCAGTGGGTGAGGTTACCGGAGAAACAACGCCGGACGATATCCTTGATATGATATTTGCGAGGTTCTGTATCGGAAAGTAGTTGTGCGCTCGGTGCGGAACAGGTGGCATGAACAGGGAATGTTTCACGTGGAACAAATCGTATAACTATGCGTTTGCGCTGTTTAATTCGCTGGGATGCTGTATCCATTGAAAGCACCCGTGAAACAGAATGGAGATTGCACGAAAAAGATGGGATTCATCGACTACGATAAAAAATACGATGTCATTGTGGTGGGGGCCGGACACGCCGGTTGCGAGGCGGCCCTGGCGGCGGCCCGCATGGGGTGTGCTACCCTGCTCCTTACCATCAACCTGGATGCCATAGCGCTGATGTCGTGCAACCCGGCCATCGGCGGGCTGGCCAAAGGGCACCTCGTCAAGGAGATCGACGCCCTTGGCGGCGAAATGGGAAAGAATATCGACGCCACCGGCATCCAGTTCCGTATCCTAAATACCCGCAAGGGGCCAGCGGTTCGTGCGTCCCGGGCCCAGGCCGACAAGCAGCTTTACCGCCTCCGGATGAAGCACATCATGGAGCAGCAGGAGCGGCTCCACCTCAAGCAGGCCGAGGTGACCGGCATCGTGGTGGAAGAGGGTGAAGTGCGCGGCGTTGACACCAAGGTGGGGGTCCGCTACCGGGGAGCCACCGTTATCCTTACCACCGGCACGTTCATGCGGGGGCTCATCCATGTGGGGCTTACCCATTATCCGGGCGGAAGGGCAGGGGACCTTCCTTCCGTTGGACTGTCGGACCAGCTCAGGGACTTGGGGTTTGCCGTGGGGCGTCTCAAGACCGGGACGCCGGCCCGGCTCGACGGCCGCACCATCGATTTTTCCCGTCTGGAACCGCAGTACGGAGACGATCCGCCGGTGCCTTTCTCTTTTTCCACGGAGCGGATCGACCAGCCCCAGGTGCCGTGTTACATTGCTTACACCAACCCCCGCTCCCACGACATCATCCGCTCCGGCCTCGACCGCTCCCCCCTTTACGCCGGGGTGATCGAGGGGATCGGTCCCCGCTATTGCCCCTCCATTGAGGACAAGGTGGTCCGGTTCCCCGAAAAGGACCGCCATCAGACATTCCTGGAGCCCGAGGGGCGCGATACGGTGGAGTACTACCCCTCCGGGCTTTCCACATCCCTTCCGATCGACGTCCAGTGGGCCTTCTACCGGAGCATCGAGGGGCTGGAGAACGTGGAAATCATGCGGCCCGCCTATGCCATCGAGTACGACTACGTGGACCCGATTCAGCTCCACTCGACACTGGAAACGAAGCTGGTTCGCAACCTCTACCATGCCGGCCAGATTAATGGTACTTCCGGATATGAGGAGGCCGCGGGACAGGGACTAATGGCCGGGATCAATGCGGCGCTTCGGGTGAGGGGGGAGGCGCCGGTGGTGCTGGACCGGAGTGAGGCCTACATCGGGGTAATGATTGATGACCTCGTCACTCTCGGCACCCGGGAACCCTACCGGATGTTCACCTCGCGGGCCGAGTACCGGTTGCTGCTGCGGGAGGATAATGCTGACCTGAGGCTGCGGGAAGTGGGGCACAGGGTTGGCCTGGTGGGTGAGGGTGAGTACCGGCTGTTCCTGGAAAAGCGGGAACGGATCGGTGCCGAGCTTTCGCGGCTCAAGGGGGCGAAGCTTCTTCCCTCCGAAGCCGATCCGGCCTTCCTGGAGGAGTTCGGCATGGCCAACCTGCAGAATGCGCTCACCCACGAGCAGCTTCTGCGGCGTCCCGACCTCACCTATGAGGAGCTTTGCCGCATTGATCCCGTGGCTGCGCAGGTGCCCCCGGCGGTTCGGGAGCAGGTGGAGATCCAGATAAAATACCAAGGGTACATTGAACGGCAACTGGACCAGGTAGAGCGGGCGCGTAAAGTGGAGGGGACGGCCATTCCCGCCGATTTCGACTACATCGCCATCCCCGGCCTGTCTGCCGAGGTGCGCGAGAAGCTGGTGAAGTTTCGCCCCGATACCCTTGGGCAGGCTTCCCGCATACAGGGAGTTACCCCGGCGGCCGTGGGCATACTGGCCCTGGCACTGAAGGCTCGAGGATAGCATGAATCAGGATGCGAAGGATCTGCTGCTGCGTGGAGCGGCCCAGATCGGCGTGGAACTGACCGCAGACCAGATCGGGAAATTTGCTCTCTATGCCGATGAACTGAAAAAGTGGAACCGGAAGATCAACCTGACCGCCATTACCACCGAGCGGGAGATCGCCCTCAAGCATTTTGTCGATTCTCTCTCCATCAGCCGCGTAATCGGAAATGAAGGGCGCCTTCTGGACCTGGGTTCGGGCGGAGGTTTTCCGGTCATTCCCTTCGCAATCGTCAATTCCCGGATCGATGCGGTTTCGGTGGATGCGGTGGAGAAGAAGATTATCTTTCAGCGCCATGTTGGTAGAACCCTCGGATTGCGGCACTTCGAGGCGATCCATGCCCGGGGTGAGGAACTGGCTGCAAGGTACGCCTTTCACTTCGACTGGATTGTTTCCAGGGCTTTCTCCGATATCCCGGCTTTTGTGCGCATGGCGCTTCCACTACTTGCTCCCAACGGGACCATCGTTGCCATGAAAGGGCAGGGGGGGCGCGAGGAGGCCGGAACGGTCCGGCCGGCCCTGGAAATCCTCGGGTTGGAGATCCGTCAGATGCTGGAATTCCCCCTGCCGATCTCGGGTGACCGGCGGTGCCTCATTGTCATGGGACGAAAAACGGGCGAATAGACGGTAGTCGCATAAAACGCGCTATTTTCAGGCCTGGTTTGTTTTGGGTTAAAAGGTAGGTTGTGCCCTGCTTGTGCCGGAGAAAGCCCATTAAACGCCAAATATGGGTGCCGCTTTTTTGTGCATATTGATCCGTTGGATCGTAATTGCGTTGGGGCCGAAGGGTGATAAGCTATCCATTATCATATCGACAATGCTGCCAAGGAGTGAACAAGACATGAAACATGCCATCCTTAAAAAAGGCGCGACCATGATTATCCCGCTCATGCTCTTTTCCGCCTGCACCCCTTACCGGAGCCAGTACGTCGGTTTCCGGCCCGCAGAGGATTACGTGAACCGCCTCGTGGTGAGCGGAGTCACCATCGGGGGGGAAGCCTTTGCCGATAAGGGGGCGGCCCAGGAGGCCTTCGGTTTCGATATCAAGGGGAGCGGCCTGATTCCGGTGCAAGTGGTCATGACCAACCAGGGAACAAAGAATCTGGAGATCGTCACGAACCAGACCTTCCTTGTCAATGACCAGAACCGATACTTCCAGGTTGTCCCCAATGCCGTAGCCCTCGACCGGATCGAGAAATCGACCCAGTTTGCCTCCTTCTTCGGAAGCGAGGCCGGGAAAGGTGCCGTTCTCGGGGCTGTGGGCGGTGCAATTCTGGGAGCCGCCGTCGGCATAGTGACCGGCCAGAACGTTGCCGAGGCTCTCGGTAAGGGAGCCGCCATCGGCGGGGCCGGCGGCGCCGTTGCAGGCGGTGTCAAAGGTGGCACTTCAGGGGAGCGGGAACAGACCATCATCAACGATATTCGGGCCAAGGGGCTGGAAGGGAAAGTCCTCCCTGCCGGGAGTATCGCAAGCGGGTTCCTGTTTTTCCCGGCCGAGGCCGATACTGCGCGGGATCTGCGTCTGCAACTCCGGGAGCGCGAGACCGGCGAGGTCCACAGCGTAGTTCTGAAATTCAAATAACGGCATCGGGATGCCGAGCTAAAAGAGGCCGCCGGCCTCTTTTTTTTGCCATGGGAGGGTCTGATGGAGTTTCGTGTGTATTATGAAGATACCGATGCCGGCGGAGTGGTCTATCATGCCCGGTATCTGGGCTTCTTCGAAAGGGGGAGGTGCGAATTCCTGCGCCGGAAGGGGCTGTCGGTGCGGGCGCTGGCAGACCAGGGGGCGGTATTTCCCGTGGTGCGCATGGAAATAGACTTCAAGGCTCCGGCAGTGCTTGACGACCTTCTCCGGGTGGATACCGAAGTTGTCGAAGTGGGGAAGACCTCATTCACCCTTGAGCAGCGTGTGGTGCGGGCGGAAGACGGAAAGACGCTGGTTGGCGGGCGAGTCACCCTCGTCTGTGTTCGTCCGGGGATGAAGCCGAGACGTCTTCCGGAGGAACTGCTGGAAGCGCTCCAATCTGTAACCAAAATCGAATGACGGCACGCAAAGGAGGCGAAAAATCATGATTGGACTCGTCCTGAAACTCATAATCAACGCCGTGGCACTCTTTGCCGTAGTACGCCTTGTGCCGGGAATCACTGTTGCGGGGACCGGCAACCTGTTTATCTCGGCCCTGGTCCTGGGTTTTCTCAATGCAGTGCTGCGGCCGGTCATCTCCTTTTTTGCCCTGCCGGTAACGGTCCTGACACTGGGGCTTTTCACCCTTGTGGTGAACGCTGCCGTCTTTGCCATCGCCGCCTGGATCGTTCCGGGCTTCGGTGTCGCGGGAGTTGGGAGCGCCATTCTTGGAGCCCTCGCTTTCAGTGTTATCAGCTTCGTGCTCAATATGGTCGTAAGGCCGTCTTGAAGATGCCGGAAAGTCGTTAGGCGGTAATTATGAATAAAGTCTTGTAAATTAGCGGTATGATGATTAATATATTAATATTCTTGTATATATCGCTGAATGGTTAAAGGGGATGTTTTCATGGGAACAAGAATTGTCATAATCGGCGCCAATGCGGCTGGAGCAAAGGCTGCCGCCAAAGCACGGCGCATTGATCCGGGGGCGGAAATTACGGTTGTCGATCGGGGTGAATTCATTTCCTACGGGGCTTGCGGCATTCCATATTACGTTTCCGACACTGTCCAGGAAGTGGCTGAGCTCATGAGTACTCCGGTGGGAGTGATGCGGGATGCAGCCTTCTTCCGCAAAGTGAAGGGGGTTGAGGTGCTGACCGGGATGGAGGCGGTGGCCATCGGGCGAAAGGAGAAAACCGTAAGCCTGCGAGAGGATAGTACAGGTGCAATCAGGACGCTTTCATACGACCGGCTGGTTCTGGCTACGGGAAGTTCCCCGGTTACCCTGCCCCTGAAAGGAAAGGAGCTATCCGGAATATTCACGGTCAAAACCATAGAAGATGCGGAGCTTCTTAAGGAAAAGGCGTCCAGCAGCACCCGTGCCTGCATAGTCGGCGGAGGCCTGATCGGCCTTGAGACGGCCGAAGCTCTCCTGGAAAGAGGTTTAACGGTGACGTTGGTGGAGATGCGGAACCAGTTGCTCCCCGGCGTACTCGATCCCGAGATGGCGAGAATTGTGGAGAAACACCTGGCAGAGAAAGGGGTTGCCATCCATGTGGGGTGCACGGTCGAAGGTTTCGACGGCAACGGGAGGGTGGAGAACGTAGCTACTACCGCTGGGAATGTGCCTGCCAAACTGGTCGTGCTGGCTCCCGGGGTGAAACCCAATGTAACGCTCGCGCGGGAGGCGGGGCTGGAAATCGGCGCCACCGGTGCCATCGCCGTCAATGAAAGGATGCAGACGTCGGATCCCGCCATCTATGCCTGCGGCGATTGCTGCGAAACAACACACCTGGTGACGGGCCAAAAGGTGCACATTCCCCTGGGGAGCACCGCCAACAAGCAGGGGAGGGTGGCGGGGATAAACGTTGCCGGAGGCGATGCCGCCTTTGCCGGCGTCATCGGCACTGCCATCGTCAAGGTTTGCGACATGAACGCCGGCAAGACCGGCCTCACCGAAACCGAGGCCCGGAGCGCAGGTTTCATGGTGGAGACGGTGCTGGCGCCCGCGCCGGACCGCGCCCATTTCTTCCCCGGCGCAAAGCCCATTGCCCTGAAACTGGTGGCGGAGAAAGAGAGCGGCCGTATTCTCGGGCTCCAGGCGGTGGGGCTCGGGGCGGTGGACAAGAGGATCGACGCTGCCGTGGCCGCCATTACCTTCGGCGCCACCGCCGCACAACTGGCCCAGCTCGACCTTGCCTATGCCCCTCCCTATGCCGCAGCCATGGACAACCTCATTGTGGCGGCAGACATCCTCAGAAACAAGCTTGAAGGCCATGCCCGCGGTATCGCTCCGGCTGAAGTCAAGCGTAAGCTGGATGAGGGCGATGATTTCATCCTTCTGGATGTCCGGTCGCCGGGGGAACATTCAGAGGTTCGCATTGCCGGGGCGAAACTGGTCCCCCTTGGCGCCCTGCGTGAAAAAATGGAGATGCTGCCGAAGGATAAGGAGATCGTGACCTTTTGCAAGATCAGCCTCCGGGGGTATGAAGCCCAGAAAATCATGGAAGCGGCAGGATTCGGCGATGTCAAGTTCATGGATGGCGGAATCCTTACCTGGCCTTACGACCTGGAGCGGGGGTAATCTTGCCATTCCGGGAGCCATCTGCTAGAGTTGGTGGACTTGCCGCGGCATCTACCCGAATCGATCGTTTTCGAAGGAGACTTCCATGATGCAGAAGAAGAATACGGATTCCCTCGTCCACTATGCCGTCACCGTGGTCGGGAAAGATCGCCCCGGCATCGTGGCCGGCACTGCCGGTGTGCTCTACCGGCTTGGATGTAATATCGAAGATTCCAGCTCCACCATGCTTGGCGGCGAGTTTTCAATGATCCTCATCGTTTCCCACGAAAAGCCCTTCAGCAAGGGGAAACTCCTCGATGAATTCCGGGGACTGGCGGAGGAAATGGGGCTTACGGTGGCGGCACGGCCTCTCTCCATTGACGAGGTGGCGTACCAGGCCCCGCAGGGGGAGCTCTGCATGGTTTCGGTCTACGGTTCCGACCAGCCGGGGATCGTTTACCGCGTGACCAGGGAGTTGGCCGAGCGCAGGGTGAACATTACCGATCTCAATACGAAGCTTGTGGGCACCAAAGAAGAACCGGTCTACGTACTGATGCTGGAGGCGGTTCTGCCGGAGGAGATTGCCATCGAAGATGTGGCGGCTATGCTTGACGAGATTAAAAAGGAGTTGAAAGTGGAGATATCGGTGCGGTCAATCACCCCGGTCTCCCTCTGAAGCTATGTCCGTACAGCCCATTCTCTGTTATCCCCATCCCGTTCTCAAGAAAGTCAGCCACGCCGTAGAGGCTATCGACGACGAGATCCTGGGACTCATCGACGACCTCCTGGACACCATGGGAGCCGGTCCCGGATCCGTGGGGGTTGCCGCGCCGCAAATCGGCGTCACGCTCCGGGTCTGCGTGGTGGACGTTTCCGCAAGCCGTCACGGCAAGGAGAACAACCACGGCCTCCTCGTCATGGTGAATCCCGAGATAATCAATCGGGAAGGGGCCGCCATCATGCGTGAGGGGTGCATGAGCGTCCCCGATTACACCGGCGACGTGGAGCGGGCCACCGGCATTACCGTGCGCTTCCAGGATGGAGAGGGGGCGACGCGGGAGATAAACGCCACCGGTTTTGAGGCGGTGGCCATCCAGCACGAGATGGATCACCTGGACGGAATCCTCTTTCTGGACCGGATCGTGTCGCTCAAGACGGGATTGTTCCGGCGGAAGAACTATCGATAACCGCCGCCTGACAGCGGAAACTGCCTTAAGAGGGTTACGGAGCATGCCGTAGCCCTCTTTTCGTTTTCACGCAGTACGGTTCCCCCCGTGAGCGACGGAATACTCGAACTTGTAACCCACGCCATAAAGGGAGTGAATCAGTTCGGTACCGGGGCCGGCGCGGTCGATCTTTTTCCTGAGTTTTTTGATGTGGCTGTCGATGGTGCGGTCTGCCACGACCCGCTCATCGGGGTAGATATGGTCCATGAGCTGATGGCGGCCGTAGATCCTCCCCGGGTGGGCGGCCAGGAAGTGCAGGAGCTTGAATTCCACGGCGGTGAGCTCAAGGTCATGGCCGTTGAAGGTTGCCCGATAGCGGGACTCGTCCAGTTCCAGGCCCGCGGCCATGGTGGTGTGGGCGCCACCGGTCCGGCGCAGTACCGCCTTCACCCGGGCCACCACCTCGCGGGGGCTGAATGGCTTGCAGATATAATCGTCGGCTCCCAGCTCCAGCCCCAGGAGCCGATCCAGTTCCTCCACCCGGGCCGTGACCATGATGATCGGGACGGATGAAAAAGAGCGGATCTCCCTGCATATTTCCATTCCGTCACGCCCGGGCAGCATGAGGTCCAGAAGGATGATGTCCGGCCCGTGCTCCCGCACCCATGGGACCGCCTCAATCCCGTTCTCCAGCCGGTGCGTATCGAAACCCGCCTGTTCGAGATAATCTCCCATGAGCCCGGCCAGCTTCGGCTCATCTTCCACTATAAGGACTCTGCCCTTCATTGATGTCCCTCCGCCAGGGGGATGGTCACCCTGATCCACAAACCTCCCCGTGGGGAATGTTGCGCCTCTATGGTGCCGCCATGGGCTTCGACGATATTCCGGCAGATGGCGAGACCGAGACCCGCCCCTCCTGCCGCACGGCTGCGGGATTCCTCCACCCGGTAGAGCCGTTCGAAGAGCCTTCCCATATCCCGGTCCGGGACGCCGGGCGAGGAGTCCTGGAAGTCGATGGTGGCGTATCCCTCGCGGCAGCCCAGGCCTACGGCCGCTTCCCCGCCGTGGTCGGTGTAGTTCAGGGAATTGGAGAGAAGGTTGGCGAAGAGCTGGCGCAGACGTTCCTCGTCGCCGAAGGCGGTCGTCGGGCCTTGGCGGGGAAGCTCGCCGGAAAGGGATATCCCCTTGGCCTCGAATGCCGGATGGAACGTGGCTAGGGACTCGGCCAGGAGCCCTGCCAGGTCCAGGTCGGTTTTACGGTAGGTTAGGGCCCCCAAGTCGGAAAGGGAAAGCTGGTAAAGGTCGTCCACCAGCCTGCCGAGGCGAAGCACCTCTACGTGGAGCGAGTGGACGGCGTCGGGGGTGGGCTGCCGAATGCCGTCCAGGAGCGCCTCGATCTCGCCCTGGAGAATCGCCACCGGCGTGCGAAGCTCGTGGGATATGTCTGCCACCCAGTTGCGGCGCGCCTTCTCGTTCTTTTCCAGGGTCAGGGCCAGGGAGTTGAAGTCGGCGGCGAGCTGCCCCACCTCGTCACGGGAGGAGACCGGCACGCGGACCGAGTAGCTCCCGGCAGCCAATTGATGGGTTGCCAGCGCCAGTTCCCGCAGCGGGCGCACCAGCCGTTTCGCCAGGATGAGGGAGAGTCCGGCGGAAAGGGCGACGACGATTCCGGCAACCAGGGCAAAGGCGAGGCGCTGTTCCTTCAAAAAGCGCTGCTGGTGTCCTTCCGAGAGGTTGGTGCGGGGGAGAAGCCCCAGGAAACCAACGGTGCGGCCGTTATGGCGAAGGGGCGTCGCCTCGCTGTCGGCGGGGACCGCCACCTGGCCCACCAGAATCTTCCGGCCGGCATCCAGCAGAAACAAACGCTGGGCAAAATTGTGGGCCAGGTGGGGAGGGAGTAGCCGTGGAGGAGGACCGTCCTCGCCGGTGGGGGGGCGCGGCGGGGAAGCATGGGGGGCGTCCTCCGGCGGAGGATGACCTTCCTCCGGAAGAGACGCGATTACCACCTGCCGCCACCTGGACGGGTCACGGCTCACAAAATCCCACGACAGGTCCCGGGCATAGCCATCTTCCAGCTTCGCGGCCAACCGGGAGGCGCTGCTTTTCTCCACGGTGTTGATGTAGCGCAGAAACCCCCGGCTGAGGCTCCATTGCATGATGAGGACCATGCTGACCACCGCCAGGCTGGCGGCCAGCAGAATCGCCAGAAACAGCCGGTAAGTTATTCCTGTTTTCATCGGTATTCCCCCGTTCGCTCCATGCCGTACATGTCTATTTTTACCACAGGCCTGTGGTCACGGGGCAAGGGGTCATTTTCAACACCGGCACATTTCCTCATTTCGTCCACATTTTTTCCTCGGATTCTTGATAACTCTGGAGTCAGCCATTGAAGACGCCCCGGAGCGGGGTGTCAGCTCAAGCAGAGAAAGGAGACTGACGATGACAGGAAAACTCATTGCTGCAGTCGCGCTGGCGGCCTCCATGGCCGGCGCAGGCACGGTTCTGGCGGGGCACGGCCCCGGATTTCCCCCGCCGGGAATGGATGGCGGGGCAGGGGGTGGAGTATTGCGCATGGCTGCGGCGCTCAAGCTGACCGACGCCCAGAAGAGCCGGATAAAGACCGTTCTTGACGATGAGCGGGAAGAGGCCGGGCCGCTTTTGGACACGATGCGGGAAAAGCGGAAGCTGCTCCAGGCGGCGGCTGATGCGACCACCTTCGATGAGGCTGCCGTGCGCAGCATCGCCGTTGCCCAGGCTCGGGCAGAGACGGAGCTGATCGTGTCCCGCACAAGAACCCAGAGCCGGATCAACGCCATCTTGACTGCGGAGCAGCGCGAACTGCTGAAAAATCTCCGGCCCGTTCCGGATAAGCGGCCGTTGCCGCCCGATGCCGGCGATTGAGAAAAATGCAGGGTATTTCCTTATTCTTTGCACATTTCTTCCTTATTCCCGCCCGATAAGACTAACCGGAAAGAGATCTTACGGGCGAGAGGAGGTGAAAGGGGTGTAACGGGCCGCGAAGCGGCAAATCACTTAATTACAGCGACTGAAAGGAGTTCAGGCATGACAAGCTCAATAGGTGGAATTGGCGGCGGAGTGAGCGCCGCCCTGCTTCAGAGGATGCAGGAGGAGATGTTCAAAACGGCCGACGCCAATGGCGATGGGACCATCTCCAAGGATGAGCTGGGCCAGGTGGCGAAGTCCGGGGAAAATCAGGACGGTACCAACGTTGACACTCTGTTTTCCCAGCTTGATTCCGACAGCGACGGGGCCATCAGCAGGCTTGAGTCCGATGCGGCCATTGCCAGGCTCGGACAACAGATGCAGAGCCAGGGGATGCCGCCGCAAGGGCCGCCTCCCGGTCCACCGCCGGGTGAGAGAGCAAATTCGTCATCGGACTCATCGGAGAGCAGCACCGAGGCCTCGGCCATTTTCGATGCCATGGACACCAACCAGGATGGAACCGTCAGCCTCGAAGAGCTGACAGCCGCCCTTGAGAAAGCGAAAAACTCTTCAGCATCGGCATCGGGCCCGGAATCTCTGCTTGATAACCTAGCGGCGGCTTTGCAGTCGGGAGACATTTCCGCGGCTAAAGAGGAGCTTGCCGCCCTGCAGGAGGATCTTTCGGCCCATAACGGCGGCCGCAGCGATGACCCGTTCAGCAAGGACCTGCAAACCCTGTCGGAGGCCCTGGAATCCGGCAGCCTGGAGGATGCCCGGAGCATCGTTGCGGGCATTCAGGATAAACTCTCGTCGCGGCCGCCCCACGGGCCGGCCCCGGAGCAGTCCCAGGACCAGGACGGCAGCTCCAGGGATGCCGTGGCGGCCACGTTGCAGTCCGTAATCGACGCCCTCGAAAAGTCATCATCTTCAACGTCCGATACGATCACCGCCGGTACGCTGAAAAGCATCTTCACTGAGGCTTTGGCCAGTTACCGGCAACAGAGCGCGGGGAGCTATGCCCAGGATTCCGGAGACAGCGCGGTTTTATCCGCCACGGCGTGAAATCGTCCCGGCTTGATCATGTGGCGGCCGTGGATTCGTCCTCGGGTTCGCGGCCGCTGCTGCATATTTAGGGAACCCATTCTCAATGAACTACTTGACTCATATACCACGCATGTTGACGATCGCAGGTGCCCTGGCCCTTACGGCGTGCGTTACGGTCGGCCCGGATTACAGGAGCCCGGCGCCGGATGCGCCGGCAGGCTGGAACAGTATCGATGCAACGGCGCAACCGGCCCTGAAAACCGATGCAACGGGAGATCTGAGCCGCTGGTGGCTTTCTTTGAACGATCCGCTGCTGTCGGAGCTGGTGGACGGCGCCCTTAAGGCAAGCCCCGATCTGCGGAGCGCAAAGGCAAAGCTGCGCGAGGCCCGCGCAAGGCGGGCAGTGGCCGGGGCCGGGCTTTTTCCCGAGGTGACGGCATCGGGTAACGCCAGCCGCAGTCATTCCAGCGAGGAAACCGGCAGCGGCGACACGCGCAAGCTGTACACGGCGGGCTTCGATGCCAGCTGGGAGCTGGATCTGTTCGGCGGTATCCGCCGCGGAATCGAGGCGGCCGGCGCCGATCTCGAAGCTTCAGTGGCAAGCCTCCACGATGCGCAGGTCTCGCTGGCGGCCGAGGCGGCACAAAACTACGCGGATATCCGTACCCTCCAGATTCGCCTAGGCATCGCCCGCGACAATCTCGCCACCCAAACCGAAACGCTCCAGATCACCGAGTGGCGAGGCCAGGCCGGTCTCGTCAGCAGCCAGGACGTGGAACAGGCGCGCAGCAGCCGGGAGCAGACCAGGGCGCAGATTCCCAGCCTTGAAACCAGTCTGGCGGAGGCGGAGCACCGCCTGGAGATTCTCCTGGGAAAGGCTCCGGGGGCGCTCCATGAGCGTCTTGCCGTCCCGGGCAGACTTCCGGACGTGCCTGACCGGATTGCGGTCGGCATTCCGGCCGATACCCTGCGTCAGCGCCCCGATGTCCGGGCGGCGGAGCGGACGCTGGCCGCGGAAACCGCCCGCGTCGGCGTGGCCCGGGCGGAACGCTATCCCTCATTTACCCTCACCGGCTCCATAGGCCTGGAGGCCCTGACCCTGGGAGCTCTCGGCAACGGCGGGGCCGCCACCTCGTCGCTGCTTGGCGGCATTGCCGCCCCGATCTTCAATGCCGGGCGGCTGCGGAGCCAGGTGGAGATTCAGGATGCGGTGCGCGAGCAGGCCCAGGTGGCCTATGAGCAGGCAGTCCTCAACGCGTTGCAGGAGGTGGAAAACTCTCTGGTTTCCCTCACCAGAAACCGCGAACGGGCCGAGTCCCTGGCCAGTGCCGCCGATTCTGCGCGCAATGCGGCGGAACTGGCCCGGCAGCGCTACGGTGCCGGGCTGATTGATTTCCAGCCGGTGCTCGAAACCCAGCGGAGCGTGCTCTCCGTCGAGGACAGCCTCGCCGTCACCAGGGGCGATGGCGTGCGGGCACTCATCAGTTTGTACAAGGCGCTGGGTGGCGGCTGGTCGCCGCAAAACGACACCTCCGCCGGCAAGGATACCCCATGAAAGACGCTAACGATAACCAACCATCACAGGATGCCGCTCTGAAGCAACTCATTGAAACCAGCCACGGAAAGCTGCTCACGAATCGCCGGCTGTGGCTGGCCGGTGCCTTGGTCGCGATTGCCGTTGCGTTCCTGCTCTTCCTGCGCTTCGGCAAGGAAGAGGCCGGACTCAGCTACGTGACTGAGCAGGCAGTGACCGGCACCCTGGTGGTCAAGGTTTCCGCCACCGGCAACCTGGAGCCCACCAACAAGGTGGATGTGGGGAGCGAGTTGTCAGGCATAGTCGACAAGGTTTTCGTCGATGACAATGCCCGGGTCGAAAAGGGGCAGGTGCTGGCAATCCTCGACATCTCAAAGCTGCGGGACGCCGTGACAAAATCGCGGGCAAACCTGGCAGCGGCCAGGGCGCAGGTGCTGCAGGCCGAGGCCACCGTGGCGGAGACCCGCGCGAACCTGGCCCGCTATCGGCAGGTTTCAAAGCTTTCCGGCGGCAAAGTGCCCTCCAAAAGCGAGATGGACACCGCCGAGGCCAACCTGAAACGCGCCGAAGCCAATGAAGCGAGCGCCAGGGCCGGCGTATCCCAGGCGCGGGCGGAGCTGCAATCGGACGAAACCAACCTCACGAAGGCCAGTATCCGCTCCCCCATCAACGGCGTTGTGCTGAAGCGCAGCGTGGAGCCGGGGCAGACGGTGGCCGCTTCCTTTCAGGCGCCGGTTTTGTTCACCCTGGCCGAAGATCTCACGAAGATGGAGTTGCAGGTTGATGTGGACGAGGCCGATGTGGGGCAGGTGCAGGTGGGGCAGAAAGCCACCTTTACCGTCGACGCCTGGCCGGGCAGGCGGTATTCGGCGGTCATAACCCGCGTCAGCTACGGTTCCCAGGAGGAGGATGGCGTAATCTCGTATCTTACGGTTCTTGAAGTTAAGAATGAGGATATCAGTTTGCGGCCGGGGATGACCGGCACCGCCGAAATAACCACCCTGATCCGCCAAAAGGCTCTGCTGGTGCCGAACGCAGCTCTGCGCTTCACTCCGCCGGCAACGGCTGCTGAGCAGGGAAAATCCCGGGGGAGCGTCCTGGGGGCATTGATGCCGCGTCCTCCGCAGCAGGAGAAAAAAACGGCGGCAACAACCGGTAACGAT
This sequence comes from Geobacter benzoatilyticus, assembly GCF_017338855.1. Lineage (NCBI taxonomy): Bacteria > Pseudomonadati > Thermodesulfobacteriota > Desulfuromonadia > Geobacterales > Geobacteraceae > Geobacter > Geobacter benzoatilyticus. The sequence continues at coordinate 1,127,712 of NZ_CP071382.1, read as the reverse complement.
GCGCCGCGGGTGTGGGTTCTGCGCGGCGGCGTGCCGGTTCCCATCGAAGTCCGGACCGGCGCCACCAACGGACGTGTGACCGAAATTACCGGAGGTGGACTCAAGGAAGGTATGGCGGTGATAACCGAAACCCGGGGGAACGCGTCATGAGCGGCACCCCTCTTATCCGGCTGTCCGGGCTTACCAAAACCTATGGCAGCGGCCAGGCCGCCTTCCAGGCCCTGAAGGGGATCGACCTCACCATCGAGGAGGGGGATTTCGTGGCCATCATGGGCCCCAGCGGTTCCGGAAAATCCACCACTATGAACATTCTCGGCTGCCTCGACACGCCGACTGGCGGCAGCTTCCAATTCCTGGGGGTTAGCGTGGAGCAGATGTCGCGCAACCAGCGGGCACTTTTGCGGCGCCATTATCTAGGCTTCGTGTTCCAGGGATTCAACCTGCTGGCTCGCACCACCGCCCTTGAAAACGTGGAATTGCCCCTTATTTACCGCGGCGAGCCCGCCGCCGTGCGCCATGCCGCGGCCCGCACCGCTTTGGAGCAGGTGGGGCTCAAGGGGTGGGAGCACCATACTCCCGCCGAGCTGTCGGGGGGGCAGCAGCAGCGGGTTGCCATTGCCCGCGCCATAGTCACCCGGCCCACAGTCCTGCTGGCCGACGAGCCCACCGGAAACCTCGACAGCCGCAACAGCCGGGAAATCATGGAGTTGATTACGGAACTCAATCGAGAGCAGGGTATCACAGTGCTCATGGTGACCCACGAGCCCGACATGGCGGCCTATGCCAAGAGGGTCATCCACTTTGTGGACGGCGTGGTGGAGAGCGACCGGCGTAACGGGGAGGGTGACTGATGTTCTGGAATACGCTGCTGCTTTCAATGCGGGCCATCCGGCGCAACCTGATGCGTTCGTTTCTCACCATCCTTGGCATAGTCATCGGCGTTGCCGCCGTCATCACCATGGTAACCCTCGGCAACGGCGCCACCAAATCCGTCTCGGACCAGATTTCCGCCATGGGGAGCAACCTGCTGATGCTGATGCCGGGGCAGCGGTTCGGACCCGGCTCGGAAGGGGCGCCAAGCTTCAGGATTGCCGATGTCGAAGCCGTGCGCAGCCAGATAACCGCCGCCGAGCGCGTGGCTCCCATGGTGAGCAAGACAGTTACCACCGTCTACCAGGCCAACAACTGGTCCACGGTCATCAACGGCACCAACAACGATTACTTCCAGTCGGGTAACTGGGAGCTCTCTGCCGGCCGCACTTTTACCGATGCGGAAGAGCGGGCGGGCAAGGCGGTCTGCGTCATCGGCGAAACGGTGCGGGAGAAGCTGTTCGGCCGCCAGAACCCTGTGGGGAGCGAAATCCGCATAAAACAGTTCTCCTGCGAAGTTATCGGCCTCCTCAAGTCGAAGGGGCAGTCCGCCATGGGGTCCGACCAGGACGACATGGTCGTCATGCCGCTGCGGGGGGTGCAGCGCCGTTTGACGGGCAGCCAGGACATAGGCCGGTTGACCGTTTCGGTGAAGAATGGCGCCTCCATCGATGACGCTAAAGAGCAATTGACCCTGCTCATGCGCGAACGGCGGAAAATCGCCGCCAACGAGGAGGATGACTTCCGCGTGATGGATACCCGCCAGATTGCGGAAACCCTCACCAGCACCACCAAGATCCTCACCATGCTGCTTGGCGCGGTGGCTGCGGTGAGCCTGCTGGTGGGGGGGATAGGGATCATGAACATCATGCTGGTTTCGGTCACCGAACGGACGCGGGAGATAGGAATCCGCCTTGCCATCGGTGCCCTGGAGCGGGAGGTGTTGCTGCAGTTCCTGATCGAGGCGGTGGTATTGTCGAGCCTCGGCGGCCTGGCCGGCATCGCCCTGGCCACCGGGGCCTCCATCGGCCTCGCCAGGCTCATGGGGATACCGTACCTCTTCGACTTCGGTATCAATCTGCTCTCGTTCCTGTTTTCCGCGGCAATCGGCGTGATTTTCGGCTTGTTCCCGGCCCGCAGGGCCGCGGGCCTGAATCCCATCGATGCGTTGCGGCACGAGTGAGGCGGATTGGAAGGATCGGCCCGGCACGAAGAAAAAAAGCCGTATCTCCCGGGGGGTACGGCTTTTCCAGTTTGTCGCCCTGAATTGGTCGGCGGCTAGCGATTCTTCAGATGGGCCACCACCTCGTCGGCGGTGCGGTCGGCGGATGCGGCGCAGTCGTTGAGGCCGATGCCCCGGTAGGAGTTGCCGGTGAGGAAGAGTCCCGGCAGGGCCGAGGCCTGCTCATGGAGCGCGGCAAGGCGTTTGGCATGCCCCACTGTGTACTGGGGGATGGCCTGGGTGTGGCGGAATATCCTCATGAAGGAGGGTTCCGCCGTGATTCCCATGATTGCCTTGAGGTCCGCTTTCACCCGCTGCGTCACTTCCGCGTCGGAAAGCTTCACGTAGCCGGGGAAGCAGGCGCCCCCCATCATGCTCCTCAGGAGCACCTTTCCCTCGGGAGCCCGGTTCTCGAAGATGCTGGAATCCCAGAGGGTGCCGAGGGTGTTCATCCCCTCTTCCTTGGGGATCAGGTAGCCGAAGCCGTTGAGGTCATAGGCGATCCGCTCCCGCTCGTAGCCGAAGCAGACCACGGTCATGGATGCGTAGGGTATCTCGCCAAGGACCTGGGCCATGGCGGGGTCCACGCTGCCGACTATGCCGGTGGTGGCGTGGGCCGGGGAGGCGAGAATCACCACGTCGGCGTCTATGTCGATGCTCCCGGTCTGAAGGCGCCAGGGGGTGCTGTTCCCTTTCTTTAGTCCTGTCACTGCCTGCCCGGTAACAATGGCCTCGGGGCCGAGCTGTTCCGCCAGGATATCGGTAAGTTCCTGGATGCCCCCCCTGAAGGAGGTCAGAACCCCGCCGGGGCCCGCGGCGCTCGACACGCTCTTTCCCTGGGCCGCTTCCTGTTTCTTCTTCTTGGCCAGTTTGATCATCGCCTTGATGAGGCTGCCGTATTCGTCCTCAAGCTCCGCAATGCGGGAGAAGCAGGAGCGCAGTGACATGGTCTCCGGGTCGCCGGCAAAGATGCCGGACACCATGGGGGAGATGAGCTTCTGGAGGGCCTCTTCGCCCAGGCGGCGCCGGCCGAAGGAGGCGAGGGTCTCGTCGGCGCCGTCGGTCCGCTTCGGGATGAAGGGCTCCATGGCGAGGCGCAGCTTCCCCGGCCACGAGATGAGCTTGCTCTTGAGGAACATTGGGCCGTTTTCCGGCAGCCGGTTCAGGGCGCCGCCGGTGTAGATGAAGCGTTTGCGGGCGTTGTCGTTGCTCCGCAGGAGCCTCTCCGATACGCCCAGGTCACGGCAGAGATCCAGTGTCTGGGGTTTGGAGTCCAGGAAGCCGTTGGGTCCCCACTCGCAGAGATACCCCTCCTCCTTGATGCTCCAGATCTTGCCGCCGACCCGCTCTTCCTTTTCCAGCAGGGTCACGTCCAGCTCTACGCCTGCCTCTGCTCCCTTTTTGCGCAGCAAGAATGCCGTTGCGAGCCCCGAGATGCCGCCACCCACCACGATTACTTTCTTCATCGACACTCCTCACTGATTGGATAAATAGTGTATTCTTGCCATTGATAGCCCCTGTACGGATTGCTGTCAAGGAAGTAAACATGCCGGGGCCATGCAGTTGGGCCGTTGACAGGTTCCCCGGTTGCGCTTACATTCAGAAAAGATTCGAGGAAAGGATTTCACATGGCTCAAACCGACTATTACGAAGTGCTCGGCCTGAAGAAAGGGGCCTCCGAGGCGGAGATAAAGAAGGCCTACCGGAAACTGGCCGTCAAGTACCATCCCGACAAGAACCCCGGCGACAAGGCCGCCGAGGATAAATTCAAGGAAATCAACGAGGCCTACGCCGTTCTCTCCGATGCCCAGAAGCGGGCCCAATACGACCAGTTCGGCTCCAGCGGCTTTCACCAGCGCTACAGCCAGGAGGATATCTTCCGGGGCTTCGACGTGGGGGATATCTTCAAGGACATGGGGTTCGGCACCGATGACATATTCTCCCGAATTTTCGGCGGTGGGGGTGGTTTCCGCCAGGGGGGATTCGGTTTCGGCGGCGGCTCCAGGCGGGGTGAGGACTTCAGCATGGAGGTTTCCATAACGTTCCGCCAGTCATACGACGGCGACGAGAAGCGGGTGGCGTTCATGCGGGACGGGAAGCGGGAGGAGCTTTCCGTCAAGATACCGGCCGGAGTTGAGGATGGTGCCAGGCTGAGGGTGGCGGGGAAGGGGGGATACGGCCACGGAGGCGGCCCTACCGGTGATCTCTATCTGGTCATAAAGGTTGGGAGCGATCCCCACTTTACCCGTGAAGGGGACAATATCGTTGTGGATCGGCAGATACGATTCACCGATGCCGTTCTTGGCGCATCCCTCGACGTGCCGACACTTGAGGGGACAAAGCGGATCAAGGTGCCGGCCGGCATCCAGCCGGGGACCAAGGTGCGCCTAAAGGGGCTTGGCTTTCCCCACATGGGCAAGTCCGGAAAGGGCGATCTCTTCGTGCGTATCGATGTGACGGTGCCCGAGGGGCTCACGGCCGACCAGAAGGCACTGGTGGAGGAGTTGCGGGCAAAGGGGCTGTAAAGGCGGGACCAGGACGACAACCGCATCTGAGCCGGGGTCGACGAGGTACGGGTGAGGGACGATTTACGGTTTTGCCGGTTCCTGGTCCCCGGTCCCAGGTTCCGGCCTTATCTCAATGGCTGCGTCTTTGCGAAGGTCGGTTACCCATTGGTTGAAGCGATCCTCCGACTTCTTCCGGTAGAGGATGTCCTCAACTTCGGCTTTTACCTGCTCGAAGGGTTTCGGGGTGCCGGCGAAACGTTCCTCAAGCTTGACGATATGAAGACCGCCGGTGACGTAGATCAGGTCGCTCACCTCGCCGGGCTTCATCCTGGTGAGGCTTTCCTCGAATTCAGGGAGGATATCTCCCTTGCGGAAGGTTCCCAGGTCCCCGCCGGTGGTTTTGGCCGACGGTTCCTCTGAATATTGGCGGGCCAGTTCCGCAAAATCCTTGCCGGCGCGGGCTTCGTAGAGGACGGACATGGCGGTGGTCATGACTTTTTTGACCTGGTCGGCGGGCATCTTATCATCCAGTTTGAAGTAGATATTGCGTGCCCTGAAGTTGTCTTCGCCGCCGAACCTGCCGGGGTTCGCCTCGTAATACTCCCGCATTTCCCGTTCGCCGACCTGAATTTTGGACCGTACTTCCTGGCTTACGAGCCGCAGCCTTTCCAGTTGCTCGCGGATCTGGACCTTGTACTGGTCGAAGGAGAGGCCCTGGTTGGCCAGTGCCGACACCAGCGACTCCTGGGAGAGCTTGTTCTGGCGCTTCACATCTTCGATGGCCTGGCGGACCTCTTCTTCAGTGATACGGATATCCAGTTCCCGAACTTTCTGCTCCACGAGTTTCTTGTCGATAAGCCTGTCGAGGGCTTTTTCGTCAAGGCGGACCAGGGTCTGGGGGTCGGGCGGGGGCTGTTGGCGCTCCGCTTCCTTGAGGATGGATGCCTTCTCCTTTTCGACCGCGTAGGAGGTTATGATTTCGTCATTGACGACTGCGACAATCCTGTCGACCACTTCGGCGCCAGCCAGTGACGGTAGTGTGGCGACAAGGATAAGGGTAGTTGTGATGAGGGTTTTGATCATGGTTTCCGTTGGGGAGGGGGCATGGGGCTGTCGATCTTCAAACCGACAGCCCCGCTGCTCTTACTTTTTATCTGCCGGTGCGCTTGCGCCGCCTGTTGCCGGGAGTTCCGCGGCGGCTGAACCGCCGATGCCCTTGATGACATCCTCTTTGATGGTGACTTTAGCGTCCTTCTTGATATCGTCCTTGAGCTTCTGGAAGACCTCCTGCTGTTTGCTGGGGAGAATGGCGGTCCTGATCTGCTCTTTTACTTCGTCGAAGGTGCGGATGCCGGCCGGGCGCTTGCCGATTACCTTGATGATGTGGTAGCCGAACTGGGTCTTGGTGAGGCCGGAAATTTCGCCATCCTTGAGGCCGAAGGCCACTTTTTCAAATTCGGGGACCATGGAGCCTTTGCTGAACCATCCCAGGTCGCCTCCCTTGGCCGCTGCCCCGTCGATGGAGTGCTTCTTGGCAAGCTCCTCGAAGTTGCCACCTTCCTTGAGCTCCTTGAGAACCTTCTGGGCCTCGTCTTCGCTCTTCATGAGGATATGGCTCGCATGGACCTGGGCGCCGGTCTTGAACTTGTCCTTGTTCTCTTCGTAGAACTTCTTCATCTCTTCGTCGGAGACTTTGGCCTGCTCTTCCACCTTCTTCTTCAGGAATGCCTCAACCACAACCCGCTTCTTCAGCTCTTCCAGCTTCGCGGCCACCTCGGGGCTCTTGTCGAGGCCGTCTTTTCTGGCCTGCTGAAGGATCAGCTCGCGAACCACCATGGTGTCGAGGAGCTCCTTCTTCCCTTCAGGAGTGTCGGCCATGGGCTTCAGGTAGGGGGGGAGATTCTCCAGTTCCTTCTGGAAATCTCCGGTGGTGATGGTGTCGCCGTTAACTTCAGCAATGACCTGCCCATCCTTTTTGGCGGGGGATGAACCGGTGCCGGTTCCGGTATTCCCCTTGCAGCCGGTAAAAACGGCGGCACAGATGGTGGCCGAGATAATTGTCAGGAGCGCGGTTCTTTTCACGGTGAAACTCCTTTGCAGACTCATTAAGTATTGAAGAATCTTACGGAAGCTAGCACATCAACCAAGCCTTTTCAAGAGATTTCTGGCCTCTTCCAGGACCCCCTCGAAGGAGGTGTCGGCAAGCTCCGCCGTAAGCCGGAAGTCCGGTGAAAACTGGTACTTCTTCGGGTTGCCCCGGATGAGGCCGATGATGGTATCCGGGGGGACCGGCGTCTTCTGGTGGAAGCTGAGGCAGAGACGCCTGCCGTCGAATTCTGCCATGGTTATCAGGAACCTCTTGAAGTGAATCCGCAGCTTCATCACCTCCAGGAGGTACGTGGCGGCCAGGGGGAGTTTCCCGAAACGGTCCACCAGCTCTGCCATGACTTCGTCCACTTCTTCCTCGTTTTCGGCCTGGGTGAGCTTCTTGTAGATGATAAGCCGCTGGTTGGGCTCTTTGACGTAGTCCTCGGGGACGAAGGCGGGGATGCGGAGGTTGATCTCCGGCTCCACCCGCTCCAGCCGCTCCTCACCCTTCAGGTTCTGGATCGCCTCCTCCAGGAGCTCCGTGTAGAGGTCGAAGCCCACGGCGGCGATGTTCCCCGACTGCTTGGCCCCCAGGATGTCGCCGGCGCCGCGGATTTCGAGATCGTGGGTGGCGAGCCGGAAGCCGGCACCCAGCTCCGTCAGCTCCTGGATGATTTTCAACCGCTCCCTTGCGTCCGACGAGATGGCCCCCTCGCCGGGGATCAGGAGGTAGGCGTAGGCCCGCTGCTTGGAGCGCCCGACCCGCCCCCGGAGCTGGTAGAGCTGGGCCAGGCCGAAGGTGTCGGCCCGGTCGATGATGAGGGTGTTGGCGTTGGGGATGTCGAGCCCCGACTCGATGATGGTGGTGCAGAGGAGCAGGTTCGTCTCCCCGTGCATGAAGCCGAGCATCACCTTCTCCAATTCCCCTTCTTCCATCTGGCCGTGCCCCACGGCGATTTTCGCCTCGGGGACGATGCGGCGCAGATGCTCGGCCCAGTTCATGATGGACTGGACCCGGTTGTGGACGAAGAAGACCTGGCCGCCCCGGCGCAGCTCCCTCATGACCGCCTCGCGGATGAGGTCGTCGGAGTTGCGGGCCACGAAGGTCTTTACCGCCAGCCGGTCCACCGGCGGGGTGTCGATGATGGAGAGGTCCCTGATTCCCATCATGGACATGTAGAGGGTCCGGGGGATGGGGGTGGCAGTGAGGGTCAGGATATCCACCACTGCTTTGTATTTCTTGAGCTTTTCCTTGTGGGTGACGCCGAAGCGCTGCTCCTCGTCCACGATGAGGAGCCCCAGGTCCTTGAAGCTGACGTCGCTCTGGAGCAGCCGGTGGGTGCCGATGATGACGTCGATGGCTCCTTTCTTTACCTTCTCCAGGATTTCCTTCTGTTCCTTGGGGGTGCGGAAGCGGGAGAGCATTTCCACGGTGACCGGGTAGGCGCCGAGCCTGGCCTTGAAGGTCTCCAGGTGCTGCTGGGCCAGGACTGTGGTGGGGACCAGCACCGCCACCTGCTTCCCGTCCATGACCGCCTTGAAGGCCCCCCGCATGGCCACCTCGGTCTTGCCATAGCCGACATCGCCGCAGACGAGGCGATCCATGGGTTTCGGGCTCGTCATGTCGCCGATGACGTCCATGATGGCCCCCATCTGGTCCGAAGTCTCCTCGTAGGCGAAGGAGGCCTCGAACTCCCGGTAGAGGTCGTCGGGGGGAGAGAAGGCGTGCCCTTCGTGGAGCTGGCGGGCCGCGTAGATCTGCAGCAGCTCCCCGGCCATCTCCTGTACGGCGGCCCGGGCCTTCCCCTTGGCCTTTTCCCAGGAGGTACCCCCCAGCTTGTCCACCCTGGGTTCGAGCCCCTCGGCCCCCACGTAGCGCTGGACGAGATTCAGCCGGTCAACGGGGAGATAGAGTTTGTCCCCTCCCGCGTACTCGAGGAGGATGAAGTCCCCGGCGCAGCCGCTCAAAGAAATGTGCTGCAATCCCCGGTAGATGCCGATGCCGTGGTCCAGGTGGACCATGTAGTCGCCGGGCTTCAGCTCGGCCAGCGACGTCATGATCTGCTTCTTGCGCAGCTCCGAGACCCCGCGCCGCTTCTGGCGGCGGCCGAAGATTTCCTCCTCGGCGATGACGATGAGTTTCCCTTCGGGGAGGCGGAACCCCCGGGAGAGGTCGCCGATCACCACGTTCACCTTGCCGTCGTCCCGCTCCAGTTCGGCGGGGAAGGGGCGGTCGGAGATGTTCAGGGGGAGGGGGTAGTGGGAGAGGAGTTCGTAGAGGCGCTGGGCCTGGCCCCGCTGGTGGCAGGCGATTATCACCCGCTGCCGTTCCTCCAGCCAGCCGTTGAGCCGCGTCACCAGGGGCTTCAGGACGCGCTCGCTGTCGGAGGAGACATCCACCTTCAGGTCGGTGTTTTCCTGGATGTCCAGTGCTATGGCTGTTTTCCCGGTGCTCTCTCCGGCAACGGTCAGGTAGGGGATGGTCACGAGCCGTCCTGCTTCGATGCTGCCGGCAGTTTCCGGGGCTGTCAGGAAGAATTCCGCCGGTGATGCGAAGAGCTCTCCCCGCTCCTGTGCCTGGGCCGAGGCCGTTTCCAGTTCGGCGTCGAGCCGCGCATTCTCTTCGGCCAGGGCGTCAGGGTCCAGTATCACCCGGACTGCGTCGCCGGCATAGTCGAAGAGGGTCTCCAGCCGGGGATGGAAGAGGGGGAGGAGCCACTCCACGCCGGTGGGGTAGAGGCCTTGCTGCAGCTGCTCCAGAAGTTCCCGCCGGGCCACGGGGGATATCTCCAGTTCGTCGCAGCGGCTCTTGATCCGCGGGGTGGCGGCCTTCAGCACGTCTTCGGTCAGTATCATCTCCCTGGAGGGGAGGAGGAGGAGCTCCTCCAGGGGGGCGAGGGAGCGCTGGGAGAGGGGATCGAAAGCCCTGATGGTCTCCACGAAGTCGCCGAAGAACTCGATTCTCACCGGCTGTTCGAAGCCGGGGGGGAATATGTCTACGATTCCTCCTCGTACGGCGAAGGTTCCCCGGTCTTCCACCAGCGGGACGTTCAGGTAGCCGAGAATGACGAGTTTTGCAAGAAATTCATCCCGATTGCTCTCCTCGCCGGGAAGAAAATAAAGGGATGCGCTGTCAAGCATCGTCCGGGAGAGCACCCTTTGCCTGAGGGCTGCCGGGGTGGTCACCACGGCGGCAGCCTTGCGGTCCATGAGCCGTCGCAGGCAGGCGAGCCGCTGGCCTGTCACGTCGGCGTGGGGTGAAGCCTTCTCGAAGGGGGAGACGTCCCAGGATGGAAAGGAGAGGATGTCGGAGGGGCGCCCGCTGTAGAATCTGGTTTCCGCGCAGATTTCAGAGGCTCTTTCAGCGTCTGGGGCAATTATTAAGAGTTGGCGGCCGGACTCTGCCATGAACCGTGCCAGAAGGTAGGCCGGAGATGATCCCCGCAGTCCGGTCAGGGTGGCCCGGCCGGAACCGGGATCGAGAAGCCCGGCTATGCGTTTGGTTATATGGGTGTCGGCAATGGCCATTCCGTCTCCCTTTCCGTCATCCGGCGGATCAATGGACATAGTTGATAGGATGTGCGCCGATTGAAGGATGTGATGCCCCCCTGATCGTACCCAGGGGGGTAGGGCGTATAGTCGATGGGTACGGCAATTCTGGTACGATAACAGCACGGTTTTGAAAAGGCAAGGCTCCCCGGCTGCATGGCCCCGTGCCGGCCGGTGGTTAAAAAAAGCTCAAGTTCCTCCGGCGGTGGCCGATAAATGAAGAGAGGGATACGGCGGCTTGCTTTGAGCGGAGTATCTCTCGCTTCAATCCGCCGGAAAGGAAAGGCCTTTCATGAAGTGCCCCATGCTCCATCGTTCAGGAATTGCATCCGTTGTGCTCATGCTTCTTATCTCCGTCGGCAGTGAAACCCCGGCCGCTGCCTCCTCTCTGCGAGAGTCGAAGCCGGTGCCGGTGGGTGCCGATACCGCCTCCTCCCGCACAAAGCCTGCCCTCCCCTATGCGGAATACGTGCGGCTCGTGAGCAGGCGCGGAGTCGTTGGCCACGGCCATGCACGGAAAAAAGCAGCGAAGGCCGCGAAGGTTGCCCAAACGGTCAAAAAGGGGGTTAAGGGGAAAAATGCCGGGAAAGCTGCGGCGCCGGTGGTGGCGGCCCGGCCGGTCCCCCGTCCGACGGAGGTTGTGCCAGTTGTTGTGGCGAAAAAAGATAGTCCCGGGAGTTGGACCCCCAGCGTTGCGGAAGTGCGCGAAGTGCTCCGTGGCAGCCGTGATCTGTCCGGTGCCAATCTGCGGGGGATGAATCTTGCCGGTTTCGATTTGCGGAAGACCTCACTGGTCAATGCCGATCTCTATCTGGCCAATCTGGAGGGGAGCCGGCTCGATGGTGCGAATCTGCGGGGGGCATCTCTGGAAATGGCCAATTTGCGGGGGGCGACCCTGAGAGAGGCGAAGCTGTCGGGAGCAGGCCTCTTTATGACGAATCTCGAAGGCGCCGACCTGAAAGGGGCTGACCTGACCTGCGTTTACGCCGTGGGCGCCAACCTGCGGGGGGCTGCTCTTGCCAGTGCAAACCTGCGCGGAGGAATCTTCACCAATGCTGCCACGGAGCCCGGTAACTCCAACGTATCGCTGGTGGCGGAGAGTGATGGTGAGGGGGATGTGGCAAACGCCAATGCTTTGCGCGACGTCAGTCACCCTGATGGTGACGAGCGGTTTTCGACCCTGAGGTTCTAACCCCATTTTCAGGTTTTGATAACAAAAGCCGGCATTCCCCAAAGGGAATCCGGCTTTTATTTATTGTCAGAGCGTGGCGTTTGCTACGGCTTGTCGTCCAGATACTCCCGGGAGTATCTGACATAGTTGCCCGCCGACCGCTGGAGCCAGGCGATCTCGTCGGGGGTCAGGTCCCGCTTGTACCGGGCCGGTGCCCCCACCCAGAGTGTATGGGGGGGGATGACCGTCCCCTCGGTGACCAGTGCCCGGGCTCCTACCAGAGCGCCTTCCCCCACCACCGCCTTGTCCATGACCATGGCCTGCATGCCGATGAAGGCGCCGTTTTCGATGGTGCAGCCGTGGAGGGTGACGCTGTGCCCCACGGTCACGTCATCGCCGATGATGAGCGGAGCGCCGGGGTCGTCGGCGTGCTTCTTGTGGGTCACGTGGAGCATGGAGAGGTCCTGGATGTTGCTCCGGGCGCCGATGCGGATGAAGTTCACATCCCCCCGGGCCACCACGTTGTACCAGATGCTGCTTTCGGCCCCCATGGTCACGTCGCCGATGACCACTGCGGTTTCGGCAATGAAGGCGGAGGAGTCGATCTTGGGCTGCATCCCCTGAAATGAACGGATCATTGAATAACCTCGATGGGTTGGATTTTACCGGTCACGGGTCCCCTATTCTCAGTCCCGGGGGATGGCGATCATCCGGTCCAGAGCCCGCTTGGCCGGTATCCTGATCTCTTCCGGAACCTTCACCACCGGTGCCATGGTCGTGAGGGCTGCCAGGATGTCCTCCAGGGAGGTGAGCTTCATGTTGGGGCAGACCAGGGCCGGTGAGGCGAGGATGAACTCCTTGCCGGGGTTCTCCTGGCGGAGCTTGTAGAGGATTCCTGCCTCGGTGCCGATGATGAAGCGCTTGGCCGGGCTCTTGCGGCAGTAGTCGTACATGCCGCTCGTGGAGCAGGCGTGGTCGGCCAGGGCCACCACCGCCGGGTTGCATTCGGGGTGGCAGATAAAGAGAGCGTCGGGGTTGTCGGCTTTTAGCCTGGCCACCGCATCGGCCTTGAGCCGCTCGTGGGTGGGGCAGTAGCCGTCCCAGTAGTGGAAGGTCTTATCTGACTGTTTCGCCACGAATTGGCCCAGGTTCCGGTCGGGGACGAAGATAACCTCCCGGTCCGGGAGGGAATTGACCACCTTCACGGCGTTGGCCGAGGTGCAACAGATGTCGCTCACAGCCTTTACGGCCGCCGATGAGTTCACGTAGGTGACCACCGGCACCCCCGGATGTTTTTCCTTCATTGCGAGGAGGGCATCCACCGTCACCATGTCGGCCATGGGGCAGCCGGCATCGAGCCGCGGCAGGAGCACCGTCTTTCCGGGAGAGAGGATGGAGGCCGATTCTGCCATGAAGTGGACGCCGCAGAAGACGATCACGTCCGCATCGGTTTTGGCGGCCTCCTGGGATAGCCCCAGGGAGTCGCCGGTGATGTCGGCGATTTCCTGTACTTCGTCCCTCATGTAGTTGTGGGCCAGGAGGACGGCGTTTCGCTCCTTGAGGAGCCTCCGGATTTCCTGCTTGATGTCATCGGCCTGCATGGGCGTGTTTCCTTTCACGCTCACCCGTATACGGGCGAAATTGACTGATACTAAATCAACGCCCTGCCCGATGTCAAACCCTTTGCCGGGCCACCGGCAAGGCCTCGGCATGGCACGCTTGACACGACTCGGCCCACACTCTATTATTTTCACATTCGTTTGGTCAGGATTACCACAAAAAGAGAGTTGCTGCGCGGCGGGCCGGATGTCCCGGCTACCGCCACGGGAGGTATATAATATGTTTGGAATCGGCATGCCGGAGTTGATCGTCATTCTCGTAATAGCGCTGATTGTCATTGGACCCCAGAAGCTTCCCGACATCGCCCGGTCCCTGGGGAAAGGGCTGGCCGAGTTCAAGCGGGCCTCGGATGATTTTCAGAGGAACATGGCCGAAGAGGTCAGAAACCTCGATGAGAAGGAAAAGGGGGGAAAAGAAGCGCAGGATGCGGAGCCGGAGGGCAAGCGGGACCTGGCTGCGGAGGTTAAGGCTTTCGAGGATGAGGCAGGCGAGGCAAACCCGGTGGGGAAGGAAGCATCGGACGATGACCGGGGGGACGGCCGGACGAAGTCTGCATGAGATAGTTGCCTTATGGCATATTAGCAATAAAAAAGGCGGGTTTTTAGACCCGCCTTTTTTTATTTCAGCGTCTTGAGCCTTTCCTTGGCCCGTTTACCCTCTTCGGTGGCGGGGTGCTCGTCGGCAAGCTTTCGCAACACGTAGCGGGCGCTCTTCGTATCGCCGATTTCGTTGAAGGCGGCGGCCTGCTTCAGCATGGCGGCAGGAACCTTCTCCTTGCCGGGGAAATTCTTGATAACATCCTGGAACTCAAGGATGGCCTGTTCGTAGTTTTTCTCGCTGTAGTAGGCTTCGCCGGACCAGTAGTGCGCATTCACCACGAGGTCATGTTTCGGGTGCTGCTCCAGAAAACGGCTGAAGGTTTCCCGCGCGGCGGCATAGCTGCCGTTCCGGTAAGCATCCAGCCCCTTCTGGTAAAGGGCTTCCGGGGTCGCCGGCTCGGGGGGCTTTGCCTGGGCGGTTTCCAGGTTAGTCATTTTCTTCTGCAAGGCCGAAAGCTTTTCTTCAATGGCCGTCAGACGCCGCTCCAGGTCTTCCTTCAGGAGGTTTATCTCGTCGGCCGGCTTCTTGGCGACCAGAGACAGGTCATCAACCTTTCCTTCCATTCCCTGGAGGTCCACCTTCATCCCGTCCATGGCTGCCTGGAGGTCGGCCAGACCTTTGCGGGCATCCGCCCTCTCCCTCTCGAAATCCTGCAATGTTGTTTCGATGCCGGCCCTGGTTTCGGTCCGTACTCCGCCAAGGTCTTTTTCAAGACGGAAAAGGCGGCTTTTCAACTCGTCGTTGTCCCGCCGGACCACATCCAGGTCGCTGCGCATTGCGCACCCGGCAAGGGCCAGCAGTGCGATGAGGAATATGCTCCTCGCGATCTTCATTGGTACCTCCGCAATGCGTAAGTCCGTGAAAATGGCAAGGGCGCCGGCAGCGGCGCCCTTACTGACTACATTCCTTATTTTACGATGAGAAACTCGACCCGGCGGTTTTTAGCCCAGGCCTCGTCGTTTTGTCCCTGCTCCAGGGGTTTTTCTTCACCATAGCTGATGACGGACAGGCGATTGGCGTTGACCCCAAGGGTCACCATGTAATCACGGGTCGCCCTGGCCCGTTTTTCACCGAGAGCCAGGTTGTATTCGTCGGAGCCCCGCTCGTCGCAGTGCCCTTCCAGCAGAACACGGCTATTGGGCTGTTTCTTGAGAAGATATTCGGCGTTCCGGGAGAGGATATCCCTGGAAGCCTGGGACAGGACGAATGAGTCGAATTCGAAGAAAATACGCTCAAGAGATGTCTCTACGGCGTCCAGAGCCGTAGCCGGCTGGAGGGATTCAGGTGCGATAGGCGTTTCAGCAATGGGCTGGGCGGTAATCGGTTCAGTTTTCGGTGGTTGAACCGGGGTAGCGGGCTGGGTGGCAACTGCGGGAGGTACCGCTTCTTCCGGTTTTACCATCTCCTTCTTGGCGCAACCGGCGGCAAAAAGGCCGCAACAGAGCAAGGCAACGAGACCGAGGGTACTTTTACGCATAGAAATTCTCCTTTTGATATATAGGTTATCGCCTGTGGTGACAGGCTGCCGAAACTTCCGCTTATTATAGAGAAAAGAGCTTAGTTTTCAACCGATACCTCACCAACGCGGTGACCATGTGGGGTGGGAGTCCCTCGCCCGGCCGCTCGAGACTCGAGTCTGTCCGCTTCCGTCGGCTCGCATGACGTATATTCCCTCGGCGCCGTCGCGTGTGGAGCTGAAGGTTATGAACCGTCCGTCGGGGGACCAGCGGGGATGCTCGTTGCTTCCGTCACTGGTCAGCCGGGTGTCGTTGGAGCCGTCCGGACTGATGGAGTAAATCTGGAATCCCCCCTCCTGGCGGCTGTAGACAATCCGGTCCCCTTTGGGGGACCAGCGGGGACTCACGTTGTAGCTGCCGTTGGTGGTCAACCGCCGGACGCCGGTACCGTCGGAATTCATGATGAAAAGCTGTGGCTTGCCGAGGCGGTCCGAGACGAAGACGATCTGGCGGCCGTCGGGGGACCAGGCCGGTGAAACCTCGATGGCGGCGGTGTTGGTGAGCCGCCGGGCATCCTTTCCGTCCGGGCCGATGGTGTATATTTCCGAATTGCCGTCCTTGCTCAGGGTCAGGGCTATGGACTTGCCGTTGGGAGCCCAGGCTCCGGTGGCGTTGATACCACGGTGGGAGGATATCCGCGCCTCGGCCCCGGTAAAGAGCTCGCGCCGGAAGAGGTCCGGGTTCCCCAGCCGGTAGGAGGTGAAGATGATTTCCCGCCCGTTGGGGGAAAAGTCGGGGTTCAGGTTTATCGACCCGTTTTTCGTGAGCTGCTGTACGTTGTGGCCGTCGTAATCCATCAGGAAAATCGCCTTGGCGCCGGCCCTGGTGGAAACAAAGGCGATCTTTCCCGTGAAGGGGCCCCGCTCCCCCGTCAGGGCCTCCATCACGTCGTCCGAGAAGGTGTGTGCGATCCGCCGTACGTCACCGGGGCGTCCCGAGTAGCGCTTGGCCAGTATCTCCTTCCCCTGGGTGATGTTGTAAAGACGAAACTCCATGGTCATGGAGTTTCCGGAAACCGTGTAGCCGCTTTTTATGAGGAGATCGACCCCCGCTCCGCGCCAGGGGGAAAAGTCGAACTCACCCGGCCTGATGCCGGCGGCTGCCGCCGAGGCGGGTGGGGCCGTAACGGTGAAGGGTCCCGCCAGGACCATGTCGAACTGGAGGGCTTCGGCCGTTTCACTGGCCACCTTTGCGTCATCCGAGCCGCCCATGCGCCGCGGCGTGTCCACGGTAAGGGTCAGCTTGTGGGCTCCCGATGCCGTCACTTCCCTATACCCTTCCTGGGAATGGAGCAATGCCGGAATCAGGCAGAGGATGATGGTGAAAAGGAAACGTCTAGTCATTTTTTTCCCACTCCCTGGGGTTTGAATATGAAGCCGTATTCGAATTCACCGCCGCCCGGTGGCGGGACAAAGGTCTTTTCGGCCCGGTCAATTGCCTTGAAGACCGATTCGTCGAAGATCCGGTCGCCGCTTGAGCGCTCGATCCTTTTGCGGATGACACGTCCGCCGGCATCAATGGTGAGCCTGACCACCATCTCGGGGGTCTTGCTCTGGTGGGCGATGGTGGACTGGAAAGCGTCCGTGAGCCGCGACTGGATATAGCTGGCGTAGTCGCTTCCGGCTTCCTTTCCGGTGCCGCCCGGGGTCCCAACCCGCTCCGGCTTGCGGCCGCTCCCCGCTGCCTTGCGGCGCAGGGCGTCGAGGGCGGCCTCCTGGCGGCGTTCCTCGATGGCTTCCTGCAGTTTGGCCATCCTCTCCTCGAAGGCACGGTTTGCATCGCTTTCCCGGGAAGAGGCGGAATTCTTCGGAGCGACGGCCTTCGCCATGGTGTGCTTCCGGGGCAGCGCCATCTCCGCGGGCTGCGGGGGAGGCGCAATCGTGGCCGGTTCAGGAGTGCCGCCCGTTGAGGGGCTTCCCGCCTGGGGAGACGCCACCGGCAGGTTCACAACGTCCACGTAGTAGACTGGTGTCTCCAGGGGCGCGGGGGAGGAAAAGCGGAAGAAGAGGATAAAGGCGGCGAGGGAGGCGTGGATGGCAAAGGAAACGGCGAAGCCCCATCCCAGCCCGGTATCTCGTGGCGGGCGGGTGCGGCTCATTTTGTCGGGGCGGGCTCCGTTACCATGCCGAGGCGCTCGATGCCGGCTCCCTTGATTTCGGCCATGGTACGCACCACCTCACCATAGGGAACATCCCGGTCGGCCTTGAGAAAAACCTCTTTTTTCGTCCGGTTGGCCACCATGGTGGTCAGCTGTGCCCTGAGGTCGCCCGGGACAACCTCCGTAGCGTTGATGAAAACCTTGCCGCTTCTGTCCACGGAAACAACCACGGCTTCTTCCTGGGTGGCCATGGCCTTGGTTTCCGCCTTGGGGAGATTCACCTGGACCCCCTGCTGCATCATGGGGGCCGTCACCATGAAGATTACGAGGAGTACGAGCATGACGTCCACCAGGGGGGTGACGTTGATTTGCGACATGGTGCCGCGGTCGCCGTTGTTTCTGCTGCCGATTTCCATGGGGCGCTCCTACTTCTTGGCCACTGTCCGCTGGACGATGTTCAGAAATTCGGTGGAGAAGTTGTCCATGGTGGCAATGAGGACCTTGATCTTGTGCTGGAAATGGTTGTATGCCATTACCGCCGGGATGGCAGCCACCAGGCCGATGGCGGTGGCGATGAGGGCTTCCGAGATGCCCGGCGCCACGACGGCCAGGGATGCGGAACCCGATTCGCCGATTCCCTTGAAGGCGTTCATGATCCCCCAGACCGTGCCGAAGAGGCCGATGAAGGGGGTGGTGGAGCCGGTGGTGGCCAGGAACGTCACGTACTTCTCCAGGCGGGTGATCTCCGAGGTGGTGGCGCGGCGCAGGGCCCGGGCGATGTTCTCTATCCCTCCCAGTTCCGTGCTCATGATGTCCAGCTCTTCCTTTTGGTCGCCCTTTTCCACGAGGCGCTTCAGCTCACTGTAGCCCTCGCTGAACAGGACCGTGAGGGGAGAGTTGGCGAACCGGTCAAGCTGGGAGTTGACGGCATCGAAGCGCTTGGTCTTCCAGAAGAAGTCCAGGAACCGTTCCGATTCGCTGTTGGCCCGGTAGACCTGAAGGAGCTTGAAGAAGATGATTGCCCACGAAACCACCGAGAAGAAGATGAGGATGAGCAGAACGAGTTTTACGACAAGACCGGTTCCCGCAAGGTGTAACACGGCATGAACCTCCGGTATTCATTTAATGAGATATGCAGATGGCTGAACAATAGTACCGGCCGGCTGCCACGTCAACCGTTTTCAGGAAGGCAGGCGGCGGACCGGGGTGTTTCTAGTAACATTCGGGCTTTCTATCTGTAAAACACGGGATCTGGCGGCGCCATGATTCCATCTCGCCGAAATCGAGGGTTGCGCTTATCTCGCAGGGCTCGTACCCTCCTTCGGCCAGGTGCTCCCCCTTGGGGCCTATGATGAGGCTCGATCCGAAAAAGTCTAGCTTCCCCTGGATTCCGCAGCAGTTGGCCGCCACGACGAAGAGCTGGTTCTCGATGGCGCGGGCCTTGAGGAGCGCTTTCCAGTGCTCGTCCCTCGGCTTGGGCCATTCGGCCGGCACCACGATAATCTCGGCTCCCTCCAGGGCCAGGCGGCGGGCCAGTTCCGGGAACCGGAGATCGTAGCAGATGAAGACCCCGATGCGGCCCGCGCTGGTATCCACCACCAGCCACTGGTCGCCGCCGTCCAGGGAGCGGTCCTCGCCCATGAGGGAGAAGAGGTGGATCTTGCGGTAGGTGCCGATGAGGTCCCCACGGTCGAGCACATAGGCGGTGTTGCAGACCTTTTCCCCATGGGGTTCCGGCATGCTTCCGACGATCACCATCCCCAGTTCACGGGAAAGCCGACCAAGCTCCGCCACCACGCCGGGAGTCCGCTTGGCCAGTTCGTTGAGCTCCTTGTAGGCATAGCCCGTGTCCCACATCTCGGGGAGGACCGCCAGGGTGCATCCTGCGGCGGCAAGGCGGCGGAGGGCGTCCTCGACGTAGCGGACATTGGCGTCCACGTCGCCGAGCCTGATGTTGAACTGGACGGCTCCCGCCTTTACGGTGCGTGACATTGCCGGTTTCCTCCCTGGCAGTTGATAAGAGCGCCTTGCAGAACGTCGTTCAGTGTAACGGCATCCCCGGTCATTTTCAACCAAAGATGTTGGACTTCCTCGCAAATCATGGCGTATCATCGGCAATGATGGACAATACGACAGCACTTTATATCCATATTCCATTCTGTGTGCGCAAGTGTCTTTACTGCGCCTTCACTTCCACGGATAAAGTCCCCGGCGATACCGGCGGATATGTGGACCTCCTGCTCAGGGAGATGGAGCTTCGCGCCGACGCCCTGGCGGTGCCCTTGCGCGCCGCAACCCTCTACATGGGGGGAGGGACGCCGTCGCTTCTCGATCCCCCGCTCGTCGGAAATATCATAGATTGCGCCGTCCGGACGTTCAACCTCGACCTTTCTGCCGAGGTTACCCTGGAAGCGAATCCCGGGACCGTTACTGCCGCTTCTCTTGCGGGCTACCGGACGGCCGGCGTGAACCGCCTTTCCCTCGGAATCCAGTCCTTCGACGACCGGATGCTGGCCAGCCTCGGCCGGATCCATACGGCCCTGGAGGGGCGGGAGGCCTTTGCCCTGGCTCGCCGGGCCGGTTTCGACAATGTCGGTATCGACCTCATACACGGGCTTCCGGGGCAGGATTGCGACCACTGGCGGGAGCAGCTCCTGGCCGCGGTGGAGCTTCGCCCGAATCATATATCCACCTATGGGCTCACGGTGGAGGAGGGGACCCCCTTCGCCCTGCTGGAAGCCGAGGGGGGGCTGCCGTTGCCGGATGAGGATGATGCCGCCGCCATGTTCGAGGACATCGCCGATGTGCTGGTGGCGGCAGGCTATGAGCATTACGAGATTGCCAACTTCGCCTTGCCGGGAAGCCGGTCCCGGCATAACCAGGTGTACTGGAAACGGGGCAATTACCTCGGCTTCGGCGCCGGGGCCCATTCGTTCCTGCGGGAGCCCCGGCCCGGTGCTAGATGGCGCAACCCGGACGATATCGGGGAGTATGGCGGTTCGCTTGCGTCAGGGGTTCTCCCGGAGACCGACAGGATTTCTCTTTCGGAAAAGGATGCAATGGCCGAGTGGTTCTTTCTTGGGCTCCGGATGCTCGAAGGGGTTGAGGAAGAGCATTTCCGGGCGGAGTTCGGGGTGTCGCCGGCCGATGTTTACGGGTCCCAGTTTCAACGCCTCTGCGCTTCCGGCCTCCTCATCCGCGAGGGGGGGCGCCTGCGGCTCAGCCGTCGCGGTGTTATCCTCTCCAACCGGGTCTTCGCGGCCTTTCTCTGACCACCTTTCCGTGCCGGAAATATCCTTGACAAAGCGGGGGGGCATTGTTACCTTTACCTCAGTTAGCACTCACCAAGCCTGAGTGCTAATCTTCTTTGTGGGGTCGGTATGGGAGATGGGCTTTCAGAGCGCAATAAGAAGATTCTCGAGGCAATCATCGAGGACTACATTGTCACTGCGGAACCGGTCGGAAGCCGGGCCGTAGCGCGGAGCCACGGTCTTGCCCTGTCGCCGGCAACGGTGCGAAATGTCATGTCCGACCTGGAGGAGATGGGGTTTTTGACATCTCCCCACACCTCGGCCGGTCGCGTTCCCACCGACCAGGCCTACCGCTTTTACGTGGATTCCCTCCTGGCTGTGGGGCGCATCGACAAGGCCGAGCGGGAGCGGATACGCAAGCGCTACACCGGAGCCGGGCGCGACATGGGTGCGGTTCTCCACGAGACGAGCCGGCTGCTGTCGTCGGTTTCCCACTACATGGGGATCGTCCTGGCTCCCCGCTTCTCTTCCACCACCCTCCGGCACATGGAATTCGTGAAGCTGGGGGGGCGCCGCATCCTGGCCATTCTGGTGGCCGATAACGGCGCGGTCCAGAACCGGCTCATCGAGACTGATGAGGAGTTTGCCGAGGCCGACCTGGTTCGGATGTCCAACTATCTGAACGAGCTTCTCCAGGGGGTTCCCGTCGCTGAAGTGCGGGCCCGGATTCTGGAAGAGATGCAGAACGAGAAGGTCCTCTATGACACGCTCCTGTCCCGGGCGTTGAGGCTTTCGGAGCAGACCCTGGTGGAGAGCGGCGCCCAGATATTCATGGAGGGGCAGACCAACATCCTCGATCAGCCGGAGTTTTCCGACGTGGGGCGCATGAAGGAGGTCTTCAAGGCCTTTGAGGAGAAGAGCCAGCTGGTGAACTTGCTGGACCGCTGCATTTCGGCCCAGGGGGTCCAGATTTTCATCGGCGCCGAAACCCACCTGAGCCGCATGGAAGGGCTGAGCATCATCACCTCCACCTACGTGTCGGGGAAAAACACACTCGGAGTTCTCGGGGTTATCGGTCCGACCCGCATGGGATACGGCAAGGTTATCCCCATCGTCGACTACACCGCAAAACTCGTGAGCAAGCTCCTGGAAGACGAATAGAGATTAGCCGGTACGGAAAGGATTATCCTATGATGGACAAGAAAAAGCATGGTTCCCACGCCGGAACCCCCCATTCCGAAGAGCCTGCCGCCGAAGCCGCGGCGCCGGCGTCCGAAGCGGCTCCTGCCGCCGACCGGGTGACGGAGCTGGAAGAGGCCCTGGCTGTCAAGGAGTCAGAGGCGGCCGCCAACTGGGACAAGTTCGTCCGGGAGCGGGCCGACCTGGAGAACTACCGGAAACGGACCCAGAGGGAGAAGGAAGAGCTTCTCAAGTACGGCAACGAGAGCCTAATCGTGGAGCTCCTCCCGGTGGTGGACAACATGGAGCGGGCATTGGACCACGCCAGCGAGGATAATGACTCGGCGGTGATTGAGGGGGTCCGGATGACCCTGGGGATGCTCCAGTCCGCCCTGAAGAAGTTCGGGGTTACGGCCGTGGAGGCCGAAAAGGGGACCCCTTTCGATCCGGCGGTCCACCAGGCCATGTGCCAGGTTGACAATGCCGAGGTTCCGGGCAACAGCGTCGTGGAGATCTTCCAGAAGGGGTATCTCCTGAACGAGCGGCTGATCCGCCCGGCTATGGTTTCGGTATCCAAATAGATTTTTTTCGTCGTCCCCTTGTTTTTCGCCGGGGCGATAACTAGGTTCTGTCTCAGAGACACTCTAAAGGAGGAACAGTAACATGAGCAAAGTCATCGGTATCGACCTGGGTACCACCAACTCCTGCGTTGCCATCATGGAGGGTGGGGAGCCCGTTGTCATAGCCAACTCCGAGGGAAGCCGCACTACGCCGTCCATGGTGGCCTTCGCCGAGAGCGGCGAGCGTCTGGTTGGCCAGCAGGCCAAGCGCCAGGCGGTCACCAATCCGGAGAACACCCTCTTCGCCATCAAGCGCCTCATCGGCCGCAAGTTCGACACCGAAGAGGTCCGCAAGGATATCTCCATATCCCCATTCAAGATCGTCAAGGCCGACAACGGCGACGCCTGGGTGGACGTGCGGGGCAAGATGTACTCCCCTCCCGAGATCTCGGCCATCGTGCTCCAGAAGATGAAGAAAACCGCCGAGGATTACCTGGGCGAGACGGTCACCGACGCGGTCATCACGGTGCCGGCTTACTTCAACGACTCCCAGCGCCAGGCCACCAAGGATGCCGGCAAGATTGCGGGGCTTAACGTCCTGCGGATCATCAACGAGCCCACTGCAGCGGCCCTGGCCTACGGCCTCGACAAGAAAAAGGACGAGAAGATCGCGGTATTCGACCTGGGGGGGGGCACCTTCGATATCTCCATACTGGAACTGGGCGACGGCGTCTTCGAGGTGAAGTCCACCAACGGCGACACCTTCCTGGGGGGCGAGGACTTCGACCAGCGGATCATCGACTGGATCGCCGACGAATTCAAGAAAGAGCAGGGGATCGATCTCCGGGGCGACAAGATGGCGCTCCAGCGCCTGAAGGAGGCGGCCGAGAAGGCCAAGTGCGAGCTCTCCTCCTCCATGGAGACCGACATCAACCTGCCGTTCATCACCGCCGATGCTTCCGGGCCCAAGCACCTCACCATGAAACTCTCCCGGTCGAAGCTGGAGGCCCTCTGCGCCGAACTTCTCGACCGTCTGGAAGGCCCCTGCCGCACCGCCCTCAAGGACGCCGGGCTCTCCCCGTCCGAGGTGGACGAAGTTATCCTGGTGGGTGGGATGACCCGTATGCCGGCCGTCCAGAAGCGGGTCCAGGACATCTTCGGCAAGACCCCCAACAAAGGGGTGAACCCGGACGAAGTCGTTGCCATCGGCGCCGGCATCCAGGGCGGGGTTCTCCGGGGCGATGTGAAGGACGTGCTCCTTCTGGACGTGACGCCGCTCTCCCTGGGTATCGAGACCCTCGGCAGCGTCATGACCAAGCTCATCGACAAGAACACCACCATCCCGTGCCGCAAGTCCCAGGTCTTCTCCACGGCCAGCGACAACCAGCCGGCGGTTACCATTCACGTCCTCCAGGGGGAGCGTGAGATGGCTTCCGACAACAAGACCCTCGGCAACTTCGAACTGACCGGTATCCCGCCGGCACCCCGCGGCGTCCCCCAGATCGAGGTTACCTTCGACATCGACGCCAACGGCATCGTCCACGTGTCGGCGAAGGATCTCGGCACCGGCAAGGAGCAGTCGATCCGGATTACCGCATCATCGGGTCTCTCCAAGGATGAGATCGACAAGATGGTCCGGGAGGCCGAGTCCCATGCTGCCGATGACAAGAAGAAGCGGGAGCTGATCGAGGCCCGCAACCACGCCGATTCACTCGTCTACTCCACCGAGAAGTCTCTCAAGGAGTATGGTGACAAGATCGGCGACGACGAGAAGAAGAAGATCGAAGAGGCCGCAGCCGCCCTCAAGAAAGCCATGGAGGGTGACGACCTGGATGCCATCAAGCAGGCCACCGAAGCCCTGACCCAGGCATCACACAAGCTGGCCGAGGCGGTCTATGCCAAGGCCCAGGCCGAGGGTGCCGCCCAGCCGGGCGCCGAGGCGGCCGGAGATGCCGGCGACACCGGCGCCAAGGGTGGCGAGAAGGTTGTGGACGCCGATTTTGAAGAAGTGAAGGACGACAAGAAATAACTCAATCATAACTGGCTGAAGTCCCGGGGCCAGGGGCACGGGGGGGATGGGCGACACCTCCTCCGGTGCCCCTGGCCCTGAGCTGTTTGCCCCAAAGGATATCCCTTGGCAGAAAAACGCGATTACTACGAGGTGCTCGAAGTCCACCGCAATGCGTCGGATACCGAGATCAAGAAGGCATTCCGCAAGCTGGCCATCCAGTACCACCCGGACAAGAACCCCGGGGACAAGGAAGCGGAGGAGAAGTTCAAGGAGATTACCGAGGCCTACGAGGTTCTCTCCGATTCCCAGAAACGGGCGCAGTACGATCAGTTCGGCCATGCGGGGATGGGGGCCGGAGGCTTTTCCGGCGGCGGTTTCGGCGGTTTTGGCGCCGGCACCCCGTTTGGGGATATTTTCGGCGACATCTTCGGTGACATCTTTGGGGGGCGCCCCCGGGGAAGCAGGGGGCGGCGGGGGGACGACCTCCAGTACAATCTGGAGCTCACCTTCGAAGAGGCGGCGTTCGGCATCGAGAAGGAGATTGAGGTCCCCTTCGGCAAGCGGTGCGGAGATTGCGGCGGCAGCGGCGCCAAGCCCGGCACCGAGCCAAAGGTCTGCCCCACCTGTCGCGGCGCAGGCCAGGTCAGGTTCCAGCAGGGGTTTTTCAGTGTCAGCAAGACCTGCAGCCATTGCAACGGCGAGGGGCGCGTGGTGGAGAACCCCTGCCCCACGTGCCGCGGCAAAGGGATGGTGCGCGATACCAAGACCCTTTCCGTAAAAGTTCCGGCCGGTGTCGAGACCGGCACCCGTCTCAAGATGACCGGAGAGGGGGGGCAGGGGACGAAAGGGGGAAGCAACGGCGACCTCTATGTGGTCATCGCCGTGAAGGAGCACCCCATCTTCACCCGTGAGGATAACGACGTCGTCTGCGAAATCCCCATCAGTTTCGTCCAGGCGGCCCTGGGATGCGAGATAGAAGTGCCGACCCTTGACGGCAAGGTTTCCATGAAGGTCCCCGAGGGTACCCAGTCGGGGAGGATATTCCGCCTCAGGGGCAAGGGGGTTCCCCAGCTCCAGGGCTACGGCCGGGGCGACCAGATGGTGGTGGTCAAGGTTGAAACCCCCTCAAATCTCAACAAGCGGCAGCGGGAGCTTCTTGAGGAGTTTGCCCGCATCAGCGGCGAAGATGCGCACCCCATGAAGAAGAACTTCTTCGACAAGGTAATGGATCTCTTCAGCTGATTTCCCTCCAACGGCTGCGGCCGCCATCTTCTCCTGATGGCGGCCGCGCTTTTTTGTTAAGCCCTCTTTTTCTCCCCTTAAACTGATTCCATCACCCCACAAGTGGATAACTCGCCTCCCGCCGGTGGATGGCCCCCTTTGCCGTGAGGATGCTCGAATAGAGGTGGAATGCGTCCACCATGAACGGCCCGCTCGCAAAGGAGGCGTTTTGCGCCAGGAAGGGGGCGACGTCACCTCCCCGATGGTCCCGCAGGCGGGCCAGGGTGATATGGGGGGAGAAGGGGCGCTCTTCCGTCGGGAGCCCGGCTGCCGCCACTGCCGTTTCCACCTTTTGCTGGAGTTCCATGAGGGGCTCGCTGCTGTTGAGTCCCACCCAGAGAACCCGGGGACGCCGGGGGGAGGGGAAGCAGCCCGTGCCGCTGAGGGTGAGGGGGAATGGCGGGCTTGCGATTGTTGCCAGTCCTTTGCGGATCGCCGCGTTGACGGCATCGTCCGCTTCTCCCATGAACCGCAGCGTCAGGTGAAGCTGCTCCGGCGGCAGCCACCGCACGCCGGCCAGTCCCCGGCAGATGTCAGTCACCGACTGCCTGACCTCTTCAGGAAGATCGATTGCCACGAACAGGCGCATGGGTCCGTCTCCTTTCGCCGGTTCAGCGGACGACGGCGAGGCGCTTCTCGCTTCCGGGGGCCCTGGCAGTGAACCGCTCCGCCGAACCTGAAATCACCGTGCCGAAGGGAAGCGACAGCCGGTTCAGCCGTTCCTTGAGATCTGCCCCCTTCGGCCCCGCCAGTATGGCCGGCTGGTATCGGGTCTCCCGATAAAGGACGTTCAGGGGGATCAGGTCCACGGCACATCCGTCACCGGTGAAGGTCAGCTTTGCCATGACGCTCCGGTCGGCGGCGGTGCTCCGGCTGCCGAAGGCGAAGTTGCCGAGGCTGTAGAGTATCGGCTTGCCCCGGTAGAATTCGATCCCCTGGAGCACATGGGGGTGGTGGCCGATGATGGCGTCGGCGCCGGCATCGATTGCCATCCGGGCCGTCTCCATCTGGTACTGTTTCGGGAATTCCGCCCGTTCCGCTCCCCAGTGGAACGATACCACCACATAGTCGGCTTTTGTCCTTGCCCGCCGGACATCCTCCCGTACGTAAACGGGGTAGCCGGGGGCGGTGCCCGGCTGGTTCACAGTGGCATAGAACTCGGAGGGGAAGGTGAGGGAGTAGGCGAGGAAGGCGACCCGTTTTCCCCTGGCCTGCACCACGGTCTCCCGGCGGGCAACAGCCAGCGACGCTCCTGCTCCGGTATGGGCAATGCCGTGGCGGGCGAGAATTGCCAAGGTGTCACGGAGTCCATCGGTGCCGTAATCCATCATGTGGTTGTTGGCAAGGGTAAGGACCGAAAAGCCCGCCCGCTTCAATGCCGCAGCGGCAGCCGGGTTTGCCCGGAAGCGGTACGTTTTTTCCCGGAACTCCGTACCTCCTGTGGTAAGGGGCGCTTCAAGATTGCCGATGGCGATGTCGGCCATCCGAAGCTCCCTGGCCGTTTTCGCGAAGGGGTGGTCGTACCCCGTCCGGGCAAGGGAAGGGGTGGCGCTGCCCGCGAGCATGATGTCGCCGACGCAGGTGACGACGATCCCGTCGGCGCCGGAGGCGGGGACAGCGAGCGTGGCGATGAGGATGGCAATAATAGCCGGAGTCAGGCGCATGGGGGCTCCGTACGGGAAAAACGGTTGACTCTTCAGGATGCGAATGCTAAGAACTATAGCTTTAATGCCTGAAAAGTAAAGGACTTACCATGCTTGACCCCAAATATCTGCGGGAAAATCTCGAGGTCGTTGAACAGCGTCTTGCCACTCGTGGCGGAGGGCTAAACCTGGGCAGGTTCCGGGAACTGGACTCCCGCCGCCGTGAACTGCTCAGGGAGGCGGAATCCCTGAAGGCAGTGCGCAATGCTGCCTCCGAAGAGATCAGCCGGATCAAGGACAAGAGCCAGGCCCAGCCCCGCATTGCTGAAATGCGCGAAGTTTCGACAAAGATAAAGGCGCTCGATGAGGAGCTTCGGGGGGTTGATGACGAGCTTCAGCCGGTCCTGTTGACGATTCCCAACGTCCCCCACGAATCGGTGCCGGTCGGCGCATCCGAGGCCGACAACAGGGAAGTGCGGAAATGGGGCGAGCCACCGCGGTTCGGCTTTACACCCAAACCCCACTGGGAGATAGGCGAAGGGCTCGGCATTCTTGATTTCGAGCGGGGGGCAAAGCTCACCGGTGCCCGTTTCACCCTTTACCGGGGGGCCGGCGCAAGGCTGGAGCGGGCGCTCGTCAATTTCATGCTTGATCTGCATACCGGCGACCACGGCTACGTAGAAATGCTCCCGCCGTTCATGGTGAACCGCGAGAGCATGACCGGAACCGGTCAGCTTCCCAAATTCGAGGAAGACCTGTTCCGTCTGGATGGCACCGATTACTTCATGATTCCCACGGCAGAGGTGCCGGTGACCAACATCCACCGGGGCGAAATCCTGAAGGGAAGCGACCTTCCCCTTTCTTACACTGCCTATACCCCCTGCTTCCGTAAGGAAGCGGGCTCTTACGGCAAGGATGTGCGGGGGCTGATCCGGCAGCACCAGTTCAACAAGGTGGAGCTGGTCAAGTTTGCCCACCCGTCATCCTCCTACTCCGAGCTGGAGCGGCTTCTGGACAACGCCGAGGAAGTGCTGCGCCGGCTCGGCCTCCACTACCGGGTGGTGGAACTCTGCACCGGCGACATGGGGTTCTCGGCTGCAAAGACCTACGATATCGAAGTGTGGGTCCCTGCCCAGGACACGTACCGGGAGATATCCTCGTGCAGCAACTTCGAGGACTTCCAGGCCCGCCGGGCGTCCATACGCTTCCGTGAAGACGAAAAAGCCAAGCCCGAATTCGTCCATACCCTGAACGGTTCCGGTCTGGCAGTCGGTCGTACCCTTGTTGCAATACTTGAGAATTATCAGCAGGAGGATGGGACGGTTGTGGTTCCGGAGGCCTTGAGGCCCTATATGGGCGGCTGTACGGTCATCGGTCTGTAGAGGTGCGCGGCTAAAAAATCCGTTGCACGCCCCATGAAAGTGTGGTACATAAAACGTTCCGCTTGGATGGCTTTGCACGTAAGAAGAAGGATGTGAAGCCCCTTGCTTGGGCGGTCAAGTGGGATCGGCAGGATCGGTTGGGCTCCCGGAGGAGTGGCCGAGT